>DAOMOP010000128.1:0-11922 GCA_035444405.1 Rhodocyclaceae bacterium | reverse complement strand
GTGATGCGCGCTTCGCGCGGCTGATGGAGGCGGCCGACGCGCTCGCCGGCAGCGCGCGGCCGGACGAGGCCGCGGCGACGCTGGCGCGCCTGCGCGAGGCGGCGCTCGCCGACGAGGCCGGCAAGGTGCTCGATGCCGAGCTCGCCGATCTGCGCCGTCCCGCTTTGCACCGGACCGACGCTTGAGTATGCTTGCATGAAGGCGACCCGGGCGGGTCGCAGGCTTCGTCGGGGGATACCATGGCGCTTCCTCTCCAGCAACCGCGCATGACGCGCGATGAATTCATCGCGTGGGAAGGCGCGCAACCGGAAAAGCACGAGTTCTGGCAAGGCGAAATCTTCGCGATGACCGGCGCCCGGCAGGTGCATGTCGTCGTTGCGCTCAATATAGCCACTTTGCTCAAGGCCCATTTGCGCGGCAGTCCGTGCCGTGCCTACATGTCCGACATGCAGCTCGAGGTCGCCGCGGCCGATGCGGTGTTCTACCCGGATGTGTTCGTCAGCTGCGATCCGGCCGACCTCGCGGCGGATCGCACGCTGAGCCGCCCCAAGCTCATCGTCGAAGTGCTCTCCGACAGCACCGCCGGCTTCGACCGCGGCGCCAAGTTTGCCGCCTACCGCCGGCTCGTGACCCTGCAGGAGTACGTGCTCGTCGATCCGGACCGCCTCGTAGTCGAGATCTTCCGTCGCACCGAAAGCGACGACTGGCTGCTCGCCACCCACGACGGCGAGCGCGGCCTCGTGTTGCGCTCGATCGACTTCGAGGCCTCGCTCGCCGAGGTGTTCGAAGGGGTGCAAGGGGCGGCTGCCGCGCCTTGACGGAAGATCGGGACCCGTCCCCCTCGCCGGCGTCGTGCCGATCGTAGCAACGGTCGAGGGCCTGCGCTTGCGCTGACTGTCGCCGAACCGCAGTCCATCACTCTGTTCGTACCGTCCATGTCCCGCAGACTCCGCATTCTCGTCCTGCTGTTCATCCTCGCGACCGTGGCGCTCAATGAGTGGCGCACCGATGTGCGTCTGACGTCGTGGGAGAACACCGTCCATGTCGGCATCTATCCGGTCGCGGCCGACGATTCGCCCGTCAGCGCACGCTTCGTCGCCGCGCTCGACGACGACCAGTTCGCCGGCATCGCCGAGTGGATGCAGCAGCAAAGCGACCGCTGGGGGCGCTCGGTGCTGCAGCCCATCGCGCTGCGGGTCGCGCCGCCGCTCTCCGCCCGCCCGCCGCTGCCGCAGCAAAACGGGGGTGTGCTCGACGCCGTCGTGTGGAGCCTGAAGATGCGCTGGTGGGCGTCGCAGCACGACGACATCGACGGCCCCGCGCCGGACATCCGGCTCTTCGTGCTCTTCCACGACCCCGAGCGCATTGCGGTGCTGCCGCATTCGACCGGCCTCGAGCAGGGGCGCATCGGCCTCGTGCACACCTTCGCCAGTCGCGCCCAGCGCCGCCAGAATGCGGTGGTCATCGCCCACGAGCTGCTGCACACCTTCGGCGCGACCGACAAGTACGACCCGGCCACGCTGCAGCCGCGCCACCCCGAAGGCTACGCCGAGCCGGACCGCCGGCCGCTGCTGCCGCAAACGGCGGCCGAGATCATGGGCGGGCGCATTCCGGTTAGCGAGGCACGGGCGGTCATTCCGGCGGGGCTGGCGGAGGTGGTGATCGGCGGGCGGACGGCGGTCGAGATCGGGCTGGCAAGGTGAGCGGATGAGAGATCGCGCCGGGCCAGGCGCAACAATCGCAGCGCCTCGTCAATCTCCGGCGTCACGTTCGGGATGACGGATCGATCATCGAGATCGTGGTTTGGCGACTGCCAGAACCGCTCGCACCCTGCATACACGGCTTCAGGTATTGCCTCGCCTATGTGATGTGCTTTCTGTTCAGACACGCGCAACGAACCACGCCAGTCCGGCCGCCACGACCGCGATGGAAGCCACCTTGTGAGCGGTCGCGGACCAGGACAGGTGGGCCGCGCGCCTGAGGATCGGCACGATTGCGACGACCAAGGCGAGCTGAAAGACCTCGATGCCGACATTGAACGCGGCCAGGCTCAGCAGCCAGTTGCTGCCGGACGGGGTGCCGCCGAGGCTTTCGGCCAGGGCGCCGGCAAAGCCGAGACCATGGATCAGGCCGAAGACGAAGGCGAGCACCGCGCCGTGGCGGTGGCCGCCAAGCAGGTTGGAGAGGCCGACATACGCGATCGTCAGCGCGATGGCCGGCTCGACCCAGGCGCCGGGCGGGCTGAGCACGCCGCCCGCGGCAAGAGCCAGGGTCAGGCTGTGCGCGACGGTGAACGCCGTCACGACCCAGATCAGCCGGCGCAGCGCGGTCTGCGCTGCGACCAGCCCGAGCAGGAACACCAGGTGGTCCCAACCGGTCGCGATGTGGTGCACCCCGAGCCGGAAAAACGCCCATGGCTGCGGCGCCGCGGACGCGGCATGAGCGCCCCCGGCGGGGTCGGCAGTCAACGGCTCGGGCGCGGCCGCCGCAGCGCCTGCACTGGCGCTGTCGAATCGCGGTGGCGCCGGTCTCGCAGCCGAGGTCTCGCCGGTGCGCGACGCTGCTTCGGACTGGGGGTCCGCACCGGCCATTCGGACGGAAGCGCGTGACGTGCCCGCAGCCGTGATGGCTGCTACGACGGTCGCCGCCAGCACGTTCGGAGCCGGCGTGCCGGCCTCGGGATAGACGGTGAGGTCACCGCTCGCACTTGCTTGCGGCACATCGGCGGCGATCAGCCGCACGCTGTCGCCGGCGGTGGCGATGACTTCCTTCCAGCCCGCCTCGTCCGCGCGTCGGACGTCCCGGTACTCGATTGTCACCGCAGCGCCGCGCGGCAGCGGGACCGCCAGATCGGTCTCGACGCGCAGCGTGACGAGCCCGGCGTCGCCGGGGACGAGTGCCCAGTGCGATCGCAGCACGATGGGCGGCACGGCTGCACCGTTGACCGCGAGCCGCAGCCCGGATCGAATTCGTTCGCCGTAACGCGCGGCGTAGGCCGTCCATTCCCCGGCCGATACGCTGCCGTCGCCGTCCGCGTCGGCGTTCTGCGCGGCGAACAGCGTCGGAATTTCGGCCATGTCGACGACGTAGCGCACCGCGATGGCATCGTCCTGCAGGTGAAGGGCCGCGAGCCGGTTCACGGTGTTGTTGCCGAGCGGGTGGGCGGCGGCCCACGTGGCGGTGGCGAGGATCGCCAGCCCGGCTAGCACACGCTTCATCGCCGCGCCTCAGGTGCTGCGACGACGCAAGGGGGGGTCAGCAGCGGCCGCAGGTCCGTCTGCAGATCGCGATCGGGGGTATTGAGTGCGAGCGCCGCGCAGGCATGGTGTGCGGCCGCGCGGTGCTCGCCGGCATGGGCGAGCACGCGGGCAAGCGTCGCGTGGCTGTACAGGTCGGGCCGTGCCGCGAGTTCGGCGCGCGCCAGAGCCAGCGCGCGCTCGGTGTCGCCGATCTCGACGAGGTACTCGGCAATCGCCCGCCGCGACAAGCCGCCGGTGTCGAGGCGGGCCAGCGCTTCGATCAGCATCGCGAGATGGCGCTCCTTGCCGCGCTCGCCGAGCTGCCGTGCGATGCGCCAGGCGGCCAGTGCCTCCTCCGCTGCGGGCTGTAATGCGATTGCCCGTTCATACAGCGCGAGGGCGGCTGCTGCATCGCCGGTCGACAGGTGCAGCCGCGCCTGCTCCTGCAGCGTCAGTGGCAGGTCCGCATAGGCTTGCTGCGCGGCGTCGATGGCCTGCTGCGCCGCGCCGCCGTCGCCGGCATGCCAGAACAGTCGCGCCAGCTGCGCCCACACCCAGGCCTTGCTCTCGCCGCGCCGCGGTCCCGCGCGCGCGGCGAGCGCCATCAGCTCGATCGCTCCGGCCAGATCGTCGTGGAGAAAACGAAGATGGGCGGCGCGGGTCCACGCCGGGATGTCGGGGTCGAGGTCCAGATGACGCTGCGTCACCGCGACCGCTTCGTCGTAGCGGCCGAGCTCCACCAGCGCGTCGCTCATCAGCGCCAGCGCGCGCGGCTCGACGGGGGCAAGGCGTGCGGCCGCTTCGGCGGCGGCGAGGGCGTCACTGAAGCGGTGCTCGATCATGTGTGCCCAGGCCAGCAGCAGCCACGCCGCGGCTTCGTGCGGCGTGCGCTCGAGCGCGGCGGCGGCGAGCGCCTTCGCGCGTTCGAACTGCGCCGCGTCCGGCCTGGTACGTTGTGCGAGCAGCAATGCTTCGGCCTCGCGCAGCGCATCGTCCTGGGCCGGCAGGACCGGCATCGCGCACGCGAGCACGGCGGCGGCGACGATCGCGCGCCACGCGTGCGACCGGCCGGCAGCGCCCGCGCGGCGCACCGTGCCGATGCCGTCTGCATGCGCCCTGGCCTCGTGCATCGCGCGCGATCCTACGTGCCGCTTCGCCCGCGGGTTGCAGCGAGCAGGCCGAGCGCCAGCGCGACGAGCGCCAGCACGGCCGGCTCCGGCACCGCGACGGCGTCGAGCGCGAAGCGCACCGCCGTCGTGTCGGACGCCGGTTGGAGGTCGCTGAAAGCCAGCGCGTTGCTGAAGAGCGTGATCTCCAGCGTGCCGGTCAGGTCGGCCGGCACCGGAAACGCGAGGTCGATCCGCGTCGGCACGAAGAAGATCTCATCGAACAGCGGCGCGCCCTCTACTGCGAGGATGACGCCCAGGCTCGCGCCGGCGAAACCGCTGGCCGCATCGTCGAACGCGACCTGCAGCGCGATCGATCCGCCCGGGGAGATGAACTCGCCGAGAAAGGTCGCGGTGGCGGCGGCGCTCGCGAGATCGGTGACGAAGGTCGCGGCGGTGCTGGCGGTGAGCAGCAAATCGTCGGCAGTGGCCTCGGCGGTGGCCGTGCCGGCGGCAATGTCGACGCTGGCGAAGGAGAGAAGCGGTAGCGGGTCGTCCGGCGACAAGCCATCGTCCGGCCCGTCGCTCTCGCCTCCGACATCGGCGAATGCAAACGTCGTGTAGAGGCTGCTGGTGAAGCTGATCGGAATGGCCTGGGCCGTGGACACGCTCAGTGCGAGCAGCACGGCGGCGAGCATCTTGTGCATGAGCTTTTCCTCCTGTTCGTTCGGCCGCGACGGCCACTAGCGCGTCCGGCATCGTTCGAAAGCTCCGATGTGACCCGCAAGGCTCAGCAATCGCACCCCCTCATCTTGACCGTCGGTCCGGCATGCGGTGTCCCCGAGTATGGAAAGACCTGCTGGTACAGCTGATCGTTGGCATTCACGTTGTCACCGACCAAGATGACGGGATCGTAAGTGGGACCGCTGACGACTGCGGTCAGGGCGATGTCGACCACGTCGTCGCCGAAGCGCCGGCCGTTGGGCCAGCCGCTGGAGTTGCCGGCCGTCGTATCGCCGCCGATAAATCCGAGGCGGTGGAAGCCGGGCTGGCCGGCCAGCGGCACCGGACCGGTCATCGTGTCTACGCGCAAGACGTCCGGAATGAAGATCTCCTTCAGGTCAGCGCGCCCCGTCTGCTGCACCGGCAGCCCGAACACGAGCTCGATCAAGGCCGCGAGCTCGGGGTTATCGGCATAGGTGGCGAAGCGGCTCGCGTCCACCGTCGGTGAAGTGCGGTTGTAATGGTCCTTGTCCCTCAGCGCCACCAGCGCTTCGTTGAACAGCGGATTACCCATGCGGTTGACCGGGATCAGCGGGCCCGAGCTCGCCGGATCCCCGGTCGTACGCAGCACTCTCGTCTGTGGCCGGCTCACGCTCGCATAGACCCCGACGCCGAGCTTCGGGCCGAAAAACGGTGCCTGGTACGGGAACGACGGAAGCATGGTCAGGGGAATCTGGATGCCGAAGGCCATCACGTTGTAACCCTGCAGCCCGTCCACGCCGCCGCCGCGCTGACCGAGCCCATCCGTCGGACCGCCGTCCGTGGCGACGATCCGGGGGTCCAGCAGATCGAAGATGCCCGGTACGTCCGCGTAGAATCCGTCCTCGCGCTGACCGGCGAACACGGTTTCTCCGGAAGGCAGCGTATAGACGGTCTGCTGCGTGTACGGATCCAGTTCGTCGAACGTCGTCGCCCCGGAGACGGCCTTGCCGGTGACCGGGTCGTTGTACAGCGGCGTCGTGCGCCGGCCCACGTTGGGCGGTGGCACCATCAGCAGGTCGGCGATCTGCGAACTCGTACCGCCGATGACGGTGCGGGTCACCTTGTAGGTCTGCGTGAAGTTTTGCGCCGCATCGCCGACGCTCAGAATCGGACTCCCGCCCAGACCATAGGACAGGATTGTGTCGGGGTCCTTGAGCCCGGGCGTGGTGAGCGGATTGAGTTTCGAAAAGCGGAAGTCGTAACGCAGCACGGTTGCGCCGGTAGCGGGATTGGCGATGTGGATGCTGAACACTGCGTCATCGGCGAAGCGACTGTAGATGACACCGTCGCCGGGATCGAGAAACGGGTGCACGTGGGCGACCACGCTGAGCACTTCGAGTCCCGGTGTTCTGGCGTCCTCGCTCACGAACGCATAGACGTCGGTCAGGTTCGCTCGATCATCCATGGTGATCAGCGGAGCATCCCGATGGCTGGCGGCTAGCGCCAATGTGGTGCCGGTTGCGACACCGATGGCGAGCACGAGGCATTTCAGATGGGTCATGAGCGGCTCCTTGAGGCGATGCAAGGCACGGAGGGCCCGCTGTCGCTGCAGGGCTGAAAGGTTGTCAGCGCACGGCGATGCGTTCGGCTCCGCCGGTCAGGCGGGCAGCCACATGCGCGGGTGAGCACGGCAGTTGTCGGGGTCCTTCGGGTATTGCGATGTGTTGCGGGGCGGGATCGCAGCCGCGGGCGGCGGCGATCTCTCGCGCAAGTGCCGAAGGCCTGGGTGGCCGGATCTGCGGCGATGCCTGCGGCAGGTGCAATGTGCTGTCAAGCAATGATCGTGCTATGCGTCACTGGTAGTTTCCTTTCCCTTTTTGTTCCGGGACTTATCGATGCGCGCCGATCCGCCTGCGACGAGAGTGTAAAATTCTTCGACACGAACAGGTTCCTCCGCGCGGATTCAGATACCCCGATTTATAGGCAGGCAAAAAAACGCCCGAGCGCATCGCCTCGGGCGGTCAAGGGACGGGGTGTCCGGAGAGGACGGACAGGCGGGGGAGAGGAGAAAGAGCCCCGTCCGGAAAAGCGTCGGCCGTCTACCGCTTCGAGACCAGCGCGATCACGCGCAGCGGGCTGCCGGAGCCGTTGCGGATCTTGAGCGGGGCGGCGACGATCAGCGCGCCTTGCGGCGGGAGCTGGTCGAGGTTGGTCAGGCACTGCAGGCCGTAGCGGTTGTTGCCGTGCATCAGGTAGTGGCACGGGAAGGGCATCTCCCACTTGAACGACTGGCCGGCGTCGGTGTTGATCGACTCGACGCCGAAGCCGAAGGCGTCGCGCTCGTCGATCAGCCACTGCACCACCCCTTGCGCAGGGCCGGGGGTGTGGGGGCCGTCCTCGCGCATGTTCACGTAGTCTTCGGGCATCTTGCGTTTCGACCAGTCGGTGCGCAGCAGCACCCATGAGCGCGGCGGGATGCGCCCGTGCGTGGCCTCCCAATGCTCGACGTAATCCACGGTGAGCAGAAAGTCCGGGTCCTCCGCCGCGTCACGGCTGCAGTCGATCACGCAGGCGTGGGCGATGAAGTTCTGCGGCGGGATCGTCTCGACGGTGTTGTTCGGGTGATCCTTGCCCGACACCCAGTGCACCGGTGCGTCGAAGTGCGTGCCGGTGTGCTCGGAGCACGCGAAGTTGTTCCAGTACCAGGCCGGGCCGCGCTCGTCGTAGTGCGAGATCTCCTCCATGCGGAACGGCCAGCACTGGCCGAACTCGGGCGGCAGCTGCAGTGCCGGGAAGTCCGGCGACAGCGTCTGGGTGAGGTCAATGATGCGGACGGCGCCACTGGCCAGATCGAGGGCGAGGCGGGCGAGGGCGTTGCTTTCGGTCATGGAGATCTCCCGGATTCACGAGGTTTCACAGTCAGCGCGCCGCCAGCGGATGGCCGCGGCGCAGCTTGTTGCCGAGCGCATAGCCCTGGACCTGTGCGGCGCGCACGACGAGCAGGAACTTGGCGTGCCAGCCGGCGCCGAGCGCGGCCAGGGCGGCGACCGTGCCCATGACCGCCACGGTGCCGGGCGCGACGACGCCGATCGCCGCTGCGACGAGCGGCGCCGCGGTGCCGGCGAAGAGCAGGCTGCGGTGCATCGTCTCCAGCGTGGCGCGCGTCGAACGCGGCGCATCCGACGCCAGCAGGGCGCTCCTGTAACGCGTCCAGGCGAGCCCGCGTCCGGCGACCAGCGCGAACAGCAGCGCGAGCGCCCAGCCCGTCGCGCCGCCGCGCACGATCTGAACGAGCACGAGGACGGACATGCCTTCGACGAGTCCGGTCGCGATGATCAGCGGCACCACGGCCGGCTCGCGCCAGGCCGGAATGCCGCGCGCGGCGCGCAGGATGCGCGCCTGCGCGTACAGGAAGAGCAGGGCGGCGAGCCCCGCGGCGAAGCTTGCCGGCGCCGCGCCGGTCACGAAGCTTGCCGCGAACAGCACGACGATCAGCGCGGCGATGTAGGCCTCGCGCGTCATCCACGAGGTCTGCGGGTGGAACAGCACGTTGAACGCGCGCCACGGGCGGCCGATCTCCATCCACACGCAGGCGAGCCCCGCGCCGATGAAGGCCAGCGCGATGAGCGCGAGCGGGCCGTCCGCGGCGCCGGGCAGCGACACCAGCACCGTCAGCGCGAGCAGCGCCGAGCCGGTGCCGCCGCCGATGAAGTTCGCTGCGGCGCGCCAGTCCCAGCTGGTCTGGTGGGCGGTGCCGAAGCGGCCGAATTTCGCTGTGCTCATTTTTCGTCCCACAGGTAGTAAAAGCCCGGATCGGTGCCCAGCTCCTCGTGCATGCGGAACCAGGTCTTCTCGCCGAGCAGCTTCGACACGTTGCTGTCGGGGTCTTCGAGGTCGCCGAAGGTCAGCGCGTTGGCGATGCAGGCGTTTGCGCAGGCCGGTGTCGCGTCCGGATCGAGCCCCGGCGTGAGCCCGCGCGCGAGCCCGGCGTCGATGCGGTCGGCGCAGAACGTGCATTTCTGCGCGACGCCGATGCGGCCCGGATCGAAGCGGATCGCCTCGGTGTCGGTCGGCGTGTCGCCGTAGCTGAAGCGCGGCGTCTCGACCTTGTAGCGCGCCTGGTACGGACAGGCGACCGCACAATACGAGCAGCCGATGCAGAGCTCGTAGTCGATGGTGACGATGCCGTCGTCGCGCCGGCCGGTCGCGGTGCTCGGGCACACTTCCATGCACGGCGGGTCGGAGCAGTGCTGGCAGCCGACCGGCATGAAGAGGCGCTCGACCTCCGGGTACTCACCCATCTCGATGTCGAGCACCTTGCGCCACTGCACGCCGGGCGGGGTTGCGTTGGTGTGCTTGCACGCGGCGGTGCAGGTCTGGCAGCCGACGCAGCGGTTCAGGTCCGCGACCATGACGTAGCGGGTCATGCCTTATCTCCCGATCTTGCGGATCTTGACCAGCACCGCATCGACGGTCGAGCCGGTGCCGTCGATGAGGTCGGTGTTCATCGGCACCAGGTTGTTCAGGCTCGGCATGTCGAGGTCCTTCGCGTAAGGCGTCTTCCAGTGCCCGAACTGCCCGATCATCACGACGGTGTCGGGCCGCACCCCCTGGCGCAGCACCGCGCGCCCGCTCGTCGTGCCGACCGGCGAGACGACCTCGATGCGGTCGCCCTGCTCGATGCCCATGCGCTCGGCCACGCGCGCATTCACCATGATGCCGTCGTGGCCGGCGACGTTCGCGGCGACCTCGCGGATCATCTGCAGGCTGACGTTGCCGCCCCACGCGTACTGCATGCTGCGTGCGGTCAGCAGCCAGAACGGGTAGTCCCTGGCCTGGATGCCGTAGGCGCGCTCATAGGCGTCGGCCCACAGCTTGTTGAGGTCCTTCCATTGCGGCAGCGGCTCGTACTCGTGCAGCTGGCGGTCCCACCAGCTCACGCCCTGCTCGTGCAGGCGCGCGCCGAGCTCCTGGCCGATGCGCAGGACGCGCTCCTGGTAGGGCAGCTCGAAGCGCAGGCCGCGATCCTCGATGTGCGGGTAGAGGTACCAGTTGAGCTTCGGAAACGGCTTGACGCGGAAGCCCTTTTCCTTGAAGTAGTCGAGGCCGTCGCTCGCCTCGCCATCGGTGAGCTCGGCGCTGGCGGCGCGGCACACCGCGTCCCAGGTCTCCTCGACCGAGTGCGCGCGGCCGACATCTAGCGAGAAGTCGTACTGCTCGGTTTTGAGCGGCAGGCCGGCCGCGCCCATGTTGATCATTGCGTTGTAGTCTTCGAGCAGGCCGGTGCGCTTGGCGAGCTCGGTGGCGATCCACGTGAAGTCCTTCGCCTCGCCGCGCGGCGCCACCACCGGCTGGCGCAGCACCCAGCCCTGGCTGTCCCAGAACTGTTCGAAGTAGTGCGTGCCGCCGATGCGGATCAGCTGCGTGCTCTCGAGGTCGATCGCCTCGGGCAGGATTAGGTCGGCGAAGTGGTTGGTTTCGTCCTGCGTGTAGGAGAACGCGACGATGAACGGAAAGGTCGCCATCGTCTCGCCCATCCTGTCCGTCTCCGAGAACGAGATGTTCGGGTTGCAGCGATAGACGAACCACACGTCGGGGGGCTTCGGCTTGCCCCAGCTCTCGGCCGCGCGCCCCTGCAGGCGCATCCAGCTGAGCACGGTCGAGCCCATCAGCTGGCTGGTGAGCCCGCCGCCGATGATCGGGATCAGCGTCGTGTGGCCATGGCGCACCTGCGGCTGGGCGGCCCAGTGGTCCTTGTCGGTCGGGTTGAACGGGTAGTCCATGAAGCCGTCCGGGTGCGGCGCGATCGAGCCGATGCGGTCGAAGTCCATGCCGGTAATATGCACGGTGCTGCCGAGGAGCCCCCCCGGAACCTCGAGGCCGCCGACCAGGATCATCATCATCGTGCGCGCCCACACGCACTCGTAGCCGCCCCAGCCGTTGTTCACGCTCTTGCCGAGCATCACCGCAACCGGGCGGAACGGAAGCCGGCGGCCCTCGAACTCGATGGTCTCGCCGATGCGCGCGTGCCGCAGGAAGTCGTTGGCGATGCGCCGGATCGTGTCTGCCGGCACGTCGCAGATCGGCGCGGCCCACTCGGGGCTGTGCGCGGCCAGATGGCGGCGCGTGAGCTCGAGCGCGGTCGCGGCCGTGACCGCCTCGTGCGTCCACGTCTGGCCGTCGGCGCCGACCTCGATGCCGCTGGCGGTGAATTCGCCGAGCAGCGCGGGGTCGTTGTCCGGCGCGTCGAACGGGCGTGCCCGGCCGCTCGCGGCGTCCCACACCAGCGGCTTGCGCGTCTCGGGATCGCGCAGGAAGAAGCCGTGCGGGCCGACGAGGTACGGTGAGCCGGTGCGCACCTTCAGGAACGGCACATCGAGCGCGTCGACGGCGTGTTCGTGCAGCAGCACGTGCAGCATCGCGTACAAGCAGGCCGGATCGGTCTTCGGCCGGATCGGCACCCATTCGGTCGCCGACGCGCCAGTGATCGACAGGTGCGGTTCGATCTGGATGCGCTTGATGCCGCGGTCGCGTGCATCGGCGTGGCGGCGCACGCTGGTGACGCCGCCCGAGGCGTCGATGTTGTTGCCGAACGAGACGATGTACTCGCAGCGCGGCGTGTCGGGGCAGACCGTGAAGGCGCGGTGCCACAGCTCGCCGTACACGTGCTCGGTGTGGTAGCACTTGACCGTGCCGCCGGCCCCGAGGCTCTGGTCGACCGGCCCCCAGGCGGCGAGGAAGGACGCGAAGGTGCCCATGTAGAAGTACGGTGTGGCCGCGCCGCCGGTCGTGAAGGCCACGCGCGGATAGCCCTGCTCGTCGACCAGGCTGGTGCTGCGGATCGCGTTGAGCCGCTCGGCGATCAGGTCGAG
>DAOMOP010000127.1:9042-11977 GCA_035444405.1 Rhodocyclaceae bacterium | reverse complement strand
GACGGCGAAGCCGCGGCCCTGCTCGCCGGCGCGCGCGGCCTCGATCGCCGCGTTGAGTGCGAGCAGATTGGTCTGGTCGGCGACCTCCTTGATCACGCTGACGACGGTGGCGATCTCGCGCGAATGCTCTCCGAGCTCGCGCACCGCCCCGGCCGCCTGATTCACCGAGTCGGCGATGCGTTCGATGTCGGCGACGACATCTTCGATCACCTTCTTGCCTTCGCGCGAGGAAGCGCCCGACTCCTCGGCCATGCGGCGGGCATCGCTGGCGAACTCCGAGACATGGTTCACGCTGACGGTGAGCTCCTCGACCGCGGCGGCCATCGCCGAGGCCGCCTGCGACTGCTCGCCGGTGGCCTCGGCGATGTGGCCCGACGAGGCCGACAGCTGCTCGCTCGAGGCGGCGATCTGCTCGGCATCGTGCGCGATCAGCTGCACCACCTCGCGCAGTGCGCCCTGCATGGCGCGCAGCGCCAGCGCGAGCTCGCCGATCTCGTCGCGGCGGTGGATGCGGATATCGCCGGAGAGGTCGGCGTCGGCGATGCGGCGCGCGAAGCCGCGCGCCTCGGCGAGGGGGCCTGTCACGACGCTGCGGATCAGCCAGACCGCGCCGGCCAGGCCGGCCAGCACACCGAGCACGATCGCGACGATGCCGGCGGTCACGAGCGATGTGTACTCGGAATGGTGCTCGTCATACAGCGACCGGGCAGCGTCGAGCTGCACTTCGATCAGCTCGGTGATGATCCGGGAGACGGGCTCGATGGTTGGGTACAGCTCCATTGCCGCGATCGCCATGAGCTCGCTCGCCCAGCCTTTTTCGAGCATCGAGGCCAGCCGTTCGATCAGGGTGTCGGCCTCTTTCATCAGCGGCTCGGCGCGATCGACGAGCGCCTGTTCGGCCGGCGACAGAGCTTGGCTGCGATACTCGGTCCAGCGCTCGGCAATGACGCGCTGCGCCTCGCGCATGCGCGCACCGGCCGCCTTCGGGTCGAGGCTGCCGTGGAGGACCTTGTTCGAAGCGTCGACGATCGCGACCGAGTACTCGTCGCCGAGGACCTTCAGGTTGCGCAGCGGGACGACGCGCTCATCGTAGAGACGATCGAGACCGGCAAGCGTGCGGCTCATCCCGTTCAGCCCCAGCACTCCCAGTCCCGCCGCCAGCATCAGCAGCAGAATCACGCCCACATACAAGTGCGTCCCTATCTTCATTGCCGTTCCGGTGTCCTTGCCTTTCATGGGTCGCCCGCTCTGGAATTTGTCCTGGTGACGAATTATCGGGCGACGGTGGCGGCGACTTTAGGCATAGGCGGCTGTTTTCTGGATTTTGTCCAGATTGTTTCAGCCGGCCACGGCATGGCGCGAGGGGAGGGCATCCGCACCGGCCGGCCCGGGCAGCAGGGCGCGCAGCGCCGCCAGCGCGAGCGATTCCTCGCCCGGATGCGTGAGCAGATGGGTGCGGTTGCGGCGGATCGGTGCAGGCAGTGCGTGCTGGCGCACCTCGCCGGCCGCGCGCAGCGCGGCGAGCACCGAGCGTGGCACGATGGCCACACCGGTGCCGGCCGCCACGCAGGCGACGATCGCCGGGTAGGACGCGAACTCCATCACGCGCTCGGGCAGCACCTTGGCCGCACCGAGCCAGTCCTCCAGGCGCTTGCGGTACGAGCAGCCGTTCGCGAACGCGATCAGCGTCGTGCGCCCGAGCTCGGCCGCGTCGCGGATCGGCGCGTGCGAGCGACCGCTGATCAGCACCAGCTCTTCGTCGAACACCGGCCGGGCGAGCAGGCCCGGCGCCGTGAACGGCTCCGAGACGAAGGCGGCTTCGATGTCGTGCCGGAAGAGCCGCGTGACGAGCGCTCCGGTGGTGCCGGTGACGAGCTCGACACGCACGTCGGGGCAGGCCTGGTTGTAGCGCGACAGGATCGGCGGCAGCCGGCTGCCGGCGGTGCTCTCGAGGGCGCCCAGGCGAAACACGCCGAGTGCGCGGCCCGAGCGCACCGCCGACTCGGCTTCCGCCGCAAGCCGCAGCAGGCGCTCGGCGTAACCGAGCAGCACGCGGCCCTCCGCGCTCAGCGCGAGTCCGCGGCCGCGCCGGTGGAACAGCGTCACGCCGAGGCGCTGCTCGAGCTGCCGGACGCGCGTCGTGACGTTCGACGGCACACGATGCAGCGCCTGTGCGGCGCGCGACACGCCGCCGTGGGTCGCGACGGCGTGGAAGATCTCGAGTTCGTCGAAGTCGATGTTTCTCATGGCGAGAACGTTCGTTCAGAACTATTCAATGGATGAAAACATTCTAGGGCACTACAGTGCAGCATGCGTGACAGAAACGACTCTCTTGCACTGACGACGGCGATCGGCGGCCTGGTTGCGCTCGCGATCGCGATGGGGATCGGCCGCTTCGCCTTCACGCCGATACTGCCGATGATGCAGGCCGACGGGGTGTTGTCGCTGCGCGAGGGCGGCTGGCTTGCCAGTGCCAACTATCTCGGCTATCTGGTCGGCGCGCTGCTTGCGGGCCGCCGTGGCGGTGGTCCGCGGGCGCTGTTGCGCAACGGCCTGGTGCTGGTGGTCGTGACCACGGCGTCGATGGGCGCGCTCGCTTCGCTGCCATGGTGGCTCGTCGCACGCTTTGTCGCCGGCGTGGCGAGCGCATGGGTGCTGGTCGGCACGGCCGCGCTGAGCCTCGCGCGCCTGAACGAGATCGGGCGGCCGCGGCTGTCGGGGCTCGTGTTCGCCGGGGTCGGCGCGGGCACTGCGCTGGCCGGGCTCGCATGCCAGCTGATCGCAAGCCTGGGCGGTGGCGCCACCGCCGCATGGTGGGCGCTCGCGATCGTCGCCGGCGCCGGCATCGCATTCGTGTGGCGAGGCGTCGGTGCGGCAGCCGCGGTCGATGACGTCGTGGCGGCCGTCGGCACGCCCGCGGCGTCCGACCCGGGGG
>DAOMOP010000127.1:0-9032 GCA_035444405.1 Rhodocyclaceae bacterium | reverse complement strand
GCACGGGCACGATGTCGCCGACGGCCCGACCCGGGGGCGGCGTGCAAGGCCGGCGATGCCGCGGTTTCAGCACCGGGTGGTTCGGCCGGACGTCCCGCGGAAACGCCTGCCGGCCCCGCGGCACGGCGCGATCAGCACCGCCTGGTGCTGTGCTATGGCCTCTTCGGCTTCGGCTACATCCTGCCGGCGACCTTTCTTCCGGCGCAGGCGCGCGCGCTGGTGGCCGATCCGGCGGTGTTCGGCTGGGTGTGGCCGGTGTTCGGGCTTGCTGCGCTGGTGTCGACCGTCGTGGCGGCGCGCTTGGCGTCGACGTGGCCGCGCCGCGGCCTGTGGGCATGTGCGCAGCTGGTCATGGCCGGCGGCGTGCTGCTGCCGGCGCTGTGGCCGCAGCTGGTCGCGCTCGTCGTCGCGGCACTGTGCGTCGGCGGCACCTTCGTGGTCATCACGATGATCGGGCTCCAGGAAGCACGCGTGGTGGCCGGCGCCCGGGCGCAGGCGCTGATGGCGGCGATGACCGCCGCGTTCGCGGCCGGCCAGCTCGCCGGGCCGCTGCTGGTGGGGGTCATGGACAGCTTCGCCGTGCCGTACGAGATCGCCCTGTGGCTGGCCGCCGGCGGCCTCGCCGCGAGCGCGGCGCTGCTCGGCCGCCACTCTTCCCGAACCTTTCGATCGCAACAGGAGCTCACATGAATCCATCCTCCATCCCCGTGCCGCAGGGCTTCGCCGACCAGCGCCGCGAGCGCCTGCCGCTGCCCGCGCGCGAGACGCTGAACGAGGCGCAACGTGCTGCCGCCGACGCGCTGATCGCCGGTCCGCGCAAGGGTGTCAAGGGGCCGTTCGTCGCGCTGCTCAGAAGCCCCGTGCTGATGGAACGGCTGGCCGGCGTCGGCGAATACCTGCGCTTCGAGTCGGCCCTGCCGACCCGCGTCAACGAATTCGTCACGCTCGTCGTCGCCCGCCACGTGTCGAACCAGTTCGAGTGGGCGATCCACCATCCGCTCGCGCTGGCGGCCGGCACCGCCGGCGAGACGCTCGAGGCACTGGCGCTCGGTGCGCGCCCGGCCACGATGGCGGACGACGAGGCGCTCGCTCACGATTTCGCCGCCGAGCTGCTGCAGCGCCACGGCGTCAGCGACCCGGTGTATGCGCAGGTGCTCGCGCGCTGGGGCGAGCGGGGCGTGGTCGAGCTGACCGCGCTGATCGGCTACTTCGCATGCGTCTCGTGGGTCATGAACGTCGCGCGTACGCCGGCACCGGCAGCGCCCGAGGGCGGTGCGCTGGGAGGCTTCCCGGGCTGAGACCGGCCCCCGCGGTCGGGCACCGCCCGGCCGCCGCGCGATGCGATGAAAGCGCGCCGCGGCGCGCACGACGCGCGTTGCCGGCCGTGCGGGCGCGGCGTAAAGTGCTGCGCTTTGCTGCGGCGCAAGGCAGGGCGCATCGATGTCGGAATTCCTGGCGGTCTTCGCTTTCTCGCTGACGGTGACGGGGCCGATCTTCGTGATCCTCGCTCTCGGCGTGCTGCTGATGCGCACCGGCATGCTCACCGATGCGTTCGTCGAGGCGGGTTCGCGCCTGGTGTTCAACATCGCGCTGCCGGCGCTGCTGTTCGTCAGCATCAGCGGTACCGACCCGGGTGAAGCGGCCAATCTGCGCCTGATCGCCTTCGGTGCCGCGGCGACGCTGCTCGCCTTCGTCGTGCTCGAAGGCGTGGCGGCGCGCCTGGTGTCGCCGGCGCGCGACCGCGGCGTGGTCGTGCAGGGCGCGTTCCGCTCCAACATGGCGGTGATCGGGCTCGCCTATTGCGTGAACGCCTATGGCGAGGCCGGCCTCGTCGCCGCCTCGCTGTACGTCGGATTGATCACGATCCTGTTCAATGTGCTCGCGGTGATCACGCTCAGCCGCTCGCTGCACCGCAGCCGCGGGCCCGGGCGGATCGTGCGCGGCATCGCGCTGAACCCGCTGATCCTGAGCATTGCGCTGGCGCTGCTGGTGTCGTGGTCGGGGCTGCGCCTGCCGGCGGTCGTGCAGCAGTCGCTGCAGTACTTCGCCGACCTCACCCTGCCGCTCGCCCTGCTGTGCACCGGTGCGTCGCTGAACTTCGCCAGCCTGCGGCGCGAGATGGCCAACACGGTGCTGGCCGGGGCGAGCAAGCTCGTCGCGATCCCGCTGGTGTTCGCGGTGGGCGGCGTCGCGATAGGCCTGCGTGGCGTCGAACTCGCCGTGCTGGTGCTGATGGCGTCGGCACCGACCGCCGCGGCGAGCTACGTGATGGTGCGCGCGATGGGCGGCAACGCGTCGCTGGCGGCAAACATCATCGCGCTGACGACCCTGGGTTCGCTGCTGACGACCAGTCTGGCAGTCATGATTCTGCGCGGCCTGCAGCTGATCTGACGATCGCCGGCTCGGGTTCCGACCGCATCGGGCGGTGAATCACGAGCCCGTGCCATGGCATTGCAGATGCGGTATATCACATCTGCTATGCCGTGACGTGGGCATATAGTGCCGGATGGGCCGCCGTTAGGCTCCGTGGATTTGATGTATATCAATGCCGTGAATGAATACCCGAGTAGATTTGTCGGAAAAGAGCGTTCATGGTCGGTCGTCGCCGGCCCCGACGGAGAAACATCGTGCTTTTCAACAACACCAGAAAGACACTCGAGCGGGTCGATGCGCAACGTGCCGAGCTCGCCCGCGACAACGCCGACCTGAAGGCGCGCATCGCCGAGCTCGAGGCCGAGCGCGACGGCGCCCGTGCGCAACTCGAGGCCTCGCAGCGCGAGCGCGCCTCGCTCGACGGCGTGTTCCGCAACCTCGGCGCGTTCGGCGAGTCGCTCGGCGGCGTGCGCCAGTCCTTTCTGGGGCTGGCGACGACGCTCAACGACGAGAAGCGCTCGGCGGTCGAGGCGGCCACGCGCTCGGACGCCAACCGTGTCGCCTTCGAGCAGATCGCCGCCAACCTCAGGCAGATGTTCGAGACGATCACCGGCGCGGCGGCCAACATCGAGACGCTGCACCGGCGCGCCGGCGAGATCGGCGGCATCGTCGAGCTCATCAAGGAGGTCGCCGACCAGACCAACCTGCTCGCCCTCAATGCGGCGATCGAGGCGGCGCGTGCCGGCGAGGCCGGCCGCGGCTTCGCCGTCGTCGCCGACGAGGTGCGCAAGCTCGCCGAGCGTACCGGCAAGGCCACCGCCGACATCGGCACGCTGGTCGGCACGATCCAGGGCGAGACCGAGACCGCGCGCGCGATCATGCACGAAGGGGCGCAGGACGCCGCGCGCTTCTCCGAGGAGAGCGAGGCGGCGATGCACAGCATGCAGCACTTGATGGACCTGTCGCAGTGCATGGAGCGCGCGGTGACCGGCTCGGCGCTGCTCGCCAACGTCGAGCTCGCCAACATCGAGGAGCTCACGCTCAAGCTCGAGGTGTACAAGGTGTTTCTCGGCACCTCGCAGCTGCGCCCGGAGGCGCTGCCCGACGACACCGAGTGCCGGCTCGGCCAGTGGTATTACGACGGCGAGGGCAAGGCGCACTTTGCGCGGCTGCCCGGCTACGCGGCGCTCGAAAAGCCGCACAAGGCCGTGCACGAGCACGCCCGGCGTGCCGTCGCGCTGCATTACGCCGGTCAGACCGAGGCCGCGCTGCAGGCGCTGTCGGCGATGGAAGACGCCAACATGACGGTGATGGGCGGCATCGCGCAGATGCTCGCGCAGACCCATGGGGCGGCCGGTCGTGGCTGACGATGTCGCCCGCGAGATGGGCATCGACGCGGCCGAGATCGCCGAGCGCAAGCGCTTTCTCGATTTCGGCCGCGATGACGTCGAGCGCCTGCGCGCGATCCACGGCAGCATCGCCGACACGCGGCGCGGCTTTGCCGATGCGTTCTACGACTACCTGCAAGGCTATGCACCGCTCGCCGCGCTGCTGCACGCCGCCGCCGCGCTGACGCGGCTCAAGGCCGCCCACGAGCGCTACTTCGCCGAACTCACCGAAGGCAGCTACGACTGGGACTACGTCGAGCGGCGCCTCAGGGTCGGGTTCGTGCACGCGCGCATCGGTCTCGAACCGAAATGGTACGTCGGCGCTTTCCGCAAATATCTTGCCGACATGCTGCCGGCGCTGTGGGATCACGCGGGCGGCGAGCGCGACTTTCTGCCCGCGCACGGCTGCGATGCGGCGCGCGGGTATCCGTTCGGGCAGCCGCTGCCGGCGGCCGAGTTCAGGCGTTTGCTCGACGCACCGGCGCTCGCCGCGAACGGAGGCGCACGATGTCCAGCGTAGCGATCCTGCGCGACTTTCTCGACAGCCTCGAGGAAGGCGTGCTGTTTCTCGATGCCGAGCGGCGCATCCTCGACATCAACCGCGCCGCCGCGGCGACGATCGGCCAGGACAAGGCGCGGGTGATCGACCTCCTGTGCCCGACGCTGTTCGCCGGCACGCGCTGCGCCCACTTGTGCGACATCCGTGGCCACTGCTCACTCACGCCGGCGCAGCACGAGGGCAGCAAGGTGCAGGATGTCGTGCTCAAGGGCGCGCACGGCCGCGACATTCCGGTGCGCATGTGGGCGATGCTGCTGCCGCCCAACGACGAGGGGCTTTACTGCGCGATCATCCTGCGCGACCGCTCGCGCGAGGTCGAGCTCGAGGAAGCCGTGCAGAACCGCTGGCAGCTCGGCGATCTGGTCGGCCGCAGCCCGGCGATGCAGGACCTCTACCGCCAGGTGCTGCGCGCCGCGGCGAGCGAGGCCAACGTACTCGTCACCGGCGAGAGCGGCGTCGGCAAGGAGCTCGTCGCGCGTGCGCTGCACGACAACGCGGCGCGCAGCGACGGGCCCTACGTGACCGTGCATTGCGCGGCGCTGCCCGAGAATCTGCTCGAATCCGAGCTCTTCGGCCACGCCAAGGGTGCCTTCTCGGGCGCGACCGCCACCCGCATCGGCCGCTTCGAGGCGGCCTGCGGCGGCACGCTGCTGCTCGACGAGATCGGCGAGATCACCCCGGCCACCCAGGTCAAGCTGCTGCGCGTGCTGCAGGAGCGCGAGATCGTGCGCATCGGCGAGAACGTGCCGCGCAAGATCGACGTGCGCGTGGTGGCCGCGACCAACCGCGACCTCGCCGCGATGGTCGAGCGCGGCGAGTTCCGCGAGGACCTCTACTACCGCCTGCGCGTGCTGCCGCTCCAGGTGCCGCCGCTGCGCGACCGGCGCGAGGACATCTCGCTGATCGCCACCAAGCTGCTCGGCAATCTCGCCGAACGCTACCGGCGCCCGGAGCTGCGCCTGTCCACCGACGCCGTGCTGGCGATGGAAGCCTACCCGTGGCCCGGCAACGTGCGCCAGCTCTTCAATGCGCTCGAATATGCGGTGGTGCAGGCCGACGGCGCGGTGATCCTGCCGCAGCACCTGCTGCCGGAGGTGCTGGCGGGCGATGTGGCTCCCGAGACGAGCGTGCGCGGGCCCAATGCCGACCCGACGGGCCCGGGGCTGGCTCCGCGCGGCCCCGGCAATCCGTTTCGCAGCGACATGCACGACTATTCGCGTGGGCTCCCCGCACGTGGCCAGCCGCTCACCCGCTACTACCGCACGCCGGCAAGTCCCGCCGAAGAGCTGGCGATGATCCAGCGCGTGCTCGAGGAGACCGGCGGCAACAAGGCCGAGGCGGCGCGCCGGCTCGGCATGTCGCGCACGACCTTGTGGAAGCGGCTGCGCGGCGAGGGGTGAGCGGACGCGGCGGTGCGCTCGGCGCATCGCGCAGTCTTGCCGCTGCCTGGCATCAACCCCGCAGCAGGAAGAGCAGCACGGTCAGCGTCAACACCGAAAGCACGGTCGACAGGAACACCGCCGACGCTGTCGTCGCCTGGCAAGCGTTGTAGCGCTGCGCGAACAGGTACGGGGTGATGCCGGCCGGCAGTGCCGCGAGCGTGACTGCAGTCATGGTCCACAGCGGCGGCACGTCGAACACACGCGTCGCGAGCAGCCACACCAGCAGCGGATGCACGATCGTCTTCAGTGCGACCAGCACCGCCGGCTCCGACAGCCGCGCGCCGAGGCTGTAGCGCGTCAGTGAGGCGCCGAGCGTGTGCACTGCGGCCACCCAGATCAAGACTGGCTCCCTGTGCCGCTCGGACCGGGTAGCCAAGTACAACCGCCTGCTCCTGATCGAAGACGAACTGGGCGCGGATGCAATTTATCGCGGCCGCTCTGTGTTTCCGAGCCACGCCTAACGGCGATCGCCATCCGCCCCCTGCGTGTCCCGTGGCCAGTTGCGTGACGAAAATGCCCTCGTCCACGCACGGCTTCACCGCCGCAACGCGAAAATGCCAGGACCGGCCGGGCATGCAGGTCGAAGGCGGATCCTGACGGCGCACCGCGGTCGCCGCCATCGCGCTGGTGTTTGCACCGACGCCGACGGGGTATTACACTGGTTCATCGAGTAATACACCGGGTCGCATGCGATGACGACGACATTGACCAGCAAGGGGCAGGTCACCATCCCCAAACGGATTCGCGACGCGCTCGGCCTTGCGCCCGGCTGCAAGGTCGAGTTCGCCGTCAATCGTGACGGCGACGTGGTCATCCACAAGGAGGGCGAGCACCCCGACCGCCCGCGCGATCGTTTCGAGGCCGCCCGTGGCAAGGCCGACATCAAGTGGCGCACCGATGCGCTGATGGCCTTGCTGCGCGGCGACGACTGATGCTGCTGGTCGATACCAATGTCCTGGTGGACGTGCTCGAGGACGACCCCGACTGGGCCGACTGGTCGATCGGACAGCTCCGTGCGCAGTCGCAAATCCATCAGTTGGCGATCGACCCGATCATTTACGCGGAGCTGTCGCTGACCTTCTCGACCGTCGAGACCCTGGACCAGACCCTCGACGAGCTCGGACTGGTGATGCTCGAGATTCCGCGTCCGGCGTTGTTCCTGGCGGGCAAGGCCTTCGTGCGCTATCGCCGGCAGGGCGGTACGAAGGGCAACGTGCTGGCCGATTTCTTCATCGGTGCGCATGCGGCGGTGTCGGCCTGTCCGTTGTTGACCCGGGATGTGCGGCGCTACGCGACGTATTTCCCCACCGTAGAGCTGCTCGCCCCCGGCGGATCGGACTGACGGCCGCGCGCCGTGAAGCGAATCTGCACGTCAGCGACTCCGGCCGGCACCGCTCACCCCGCCAACTCGGCAAACAGCCAGTCCTGAAACGCCCGGATCTTGGGCAGCTCGGCGCGCGACTTGAGCAGATTCAGCGTGTAGCCGGACACCTTCATCCCTTCGCGCCCGAGCGGCGCGACCAGCTTGCCGGTGTCGAGCTCGCGCTCGACCAGCAGCAGGCTTTCCAGACACACGCCGAGCCCGTCGACGGCCGCGCTGATCGCCATGAACGAGCGGTCGAAGCGCAGGCCGCGCGTGATGTCGAGCTTGACCTTGCGGTGCGCGCGCAGCCAGTCGCGCCAGCCGACCAGGCACACCTCGCTGTGGATCAGCGCGTGGTGGCACAGGTCGTAGGGGGTGCGGATCGGGTGCGCCCCGTGCGCGAGCTGCGGCGCACACAGCGGCACGATGGTCTCGGTCGGGAAGGGCAGCACCATCGTGCCGGCCGGCTGCAGCCGCCGCATGCCGTAGCGGATGTCGATGTCGACGCCCTGCAGCAGCAGGTCGGGCGGGGGTGGATAGGAGGCATTGAGGCGCACGTCGATATCCGGGTGGGCGGCGCTGAAGCGCGCCAGGCGCGGCATCAGCCACTGGGTGGCGAAGCTCGGCGTCGAATGCACCGTCAGGATGTCGCTCTTGGCCGTGCGACCGAGCTCGCGGGTGGCCATCTCGATGCGCGCGAAGGCGGCGGACACATCTTCGGCGTACTGCCGTCCGGCGTCGGTCAGGATCACCGCGCGGTGCACCCGGTGGAACAGGCGCACGCCGAATTGCTCCTCGAGCAGCTTGATCTGGTGGCTCACCGCGGAGGGCGTGACGAACAATTCCTCTGCTGCGAGCGCGAAAGAGGACAGGCGCGCCGCGGCCTCGAATGCCTGCACCGCCTTGAGGGAAATCCGATTGTGCATCGCAATAATCACGTGAATTCAGTTCACTTATGAGGCCATAAATATTCGTTTGAGCCTGAAAAATCAAGGGAATAAGCTACTCCCACTCGCCGGACGCTCTGCAGGGGCGTCGGCGGAAGCGGAGAGATCCCTCTCCGACCGAGCGAAACGAATCCGCCCGGCACTGCGAAGTGCCGGGTCCTGACAAAGGAGAACTGCGTGCACACGAGTCTTTCACCGGCCCATGCCCGGGTCGCCGAGAGCGCCTACCGCATCCGCCGCCTTGCGCTGCGGATGGGCGAGGTGCAGGGCCAGGGCTATGTCGGCCAGGCCCTGGGCTACGCCGACGTGCTGGCGGCGGCCTACTGCCATGCGATGAAGTTCCGCCCCGAGGACCCGGGCTGGGAAGGGCGCGACCGCTTCCTGCTGTCCCATGGCCATTACGCGATCGCATTCTACGCCGCGCTGATAGAAGCGAAGATCATCCCCGAAGACGAACTCGAGACCTACGGCAGCGACGACAGCCGCCTGCCGATGTCGGGTATGACCACCTACACCCCGGGCATGGAGATGTCGGGCGGCTCGCTCGGCCAGGGCCTTCCGATCGCGGTGGGCATGGCGCTTGGCCTGCGCCTGAAGGACAACCCGGCCTTCGTCTACAACTCGATGTCCGACGGCGAGCTCGACGAGGGCTCGACCTGGGAAGCGGCGATGGGCGCCGCCCACCACGGCCTGTCGAACCTGATCTGCCTGGTCGACATCAACAACCAGCAGGCCGACGGCCCCTCCACCAAGGTGATGGGCTTCGAGCCGCTGGCCGACAAGTGGGCGTCCTTCGGCTGGCACGTGCAGCGCGTCGATGGCAACGACCTCGTGGCGGTGATCGCCGCCTTCGACACCGCACGCAATCTGGCCGAGCCCAAGCCGCGCGTGATCCTGTTCGACACGCTGATGGGCAAGGGCGTGCCCTTCCTCGAGACGCGCGAGAAGAACCACTTCATC
>DAOMOP010000126.1:0-12013 GCA_035444405.1 Rhodocyclaceae bacterium | reverse complement strand
CTACGCGAGCCTGGTCGCTCAGGGCTATGGCGTGCGCATCTCGGGCGAGGACGTCGGCCGCGGCACCTTTTTCCACCGGCACGTGGTGCTGCACGACCAGAAGCGCGAGCGCTGGGACCACGGCATCCATGTGCCGCTCAAGCACATCCAGGACGGCCAGGGCAGCTTCCACATCTATGATTCGGTGCTGTCCGAGGAAGGGGTGCTGGCCTTCGAGTACGGGTATTCGACGGCCGAGCCGAACCAGCTCGTGGTGTGGGAGGCGCAGTTCGGCGACTTCGTCAACGGCGCCCAGGTCGTGCTCGACCAGTTCATCAGCTCGGGCGAGGCGAAGTGGGGCCGCTTGTGCGGCCTGACCCTGATGCTGCCGCACGGCTTCGAAGGACAGGGGCCGGAGCACTCGTCCGCGCGCCTCGAGCGACTGATGAACAACGCCGCCGAGAACAACTGGCAGATCTGCGTGCCGACCACACCCGCGCAGATCTTCCACCTGCTGCGCCGCCAGATGATCCGCAAGGTGCGCAAGCCGCTGGTGATCATCACGCCGAAGTCGCTGTTGCGTCACAAGGACGCCGTATCGACGCTCGAGGACTTGTCGCAGGGCAGTTTCCGCACCGTGATCGGCGAGATCGACCAGCTCGACGCGAAGAAGGTCAAGCGGGTCGTGCTGTGCCAGGGCAAGATCTTCTACGAGCTGCTCGCCTATCGGCGCGAGAACGAGATCAAGGACACGGCGATCGTGCGCATCGAGCAGCTCTATCCGTTCCCGGCCAAGGCCTTTGCCGACGCGGTGGATCAGTTCCCGAACGCGCGCGAGATCGTCTGGTGCCAGGAAGAGCCGCGCAACCAGGGCGCCTGGTACTGGCTTGCGTCGCGTCAGCACCTCGTCAACGTGCTCGGACCGAAGCGGCAACTGCTGCTGGTCGCGCGTCCTGCCGCGGCGTCGCCGGCGGTGGGGTATTTCGCGAAGCACATGCAGCAGCAAAAAGAGGTCATCCAGAACGCGTTCGGCCCGATCTCGGGCTGAGTGCCGTCAAGAACGTCGAAGATTGAAAGGGAGAGAAACCCATGCTGATCGAAGTGAAAGTGCCGCAACTGTCGGAGTCCGTATCCGAAGCCACGCTGGTGTCGTGGCACAAGAAGGAAGGTGAGGCGGTCTCGCGTGACGAGAACCTGATCGACATCGAAACCGACAAGGTCGTGCTCGAGACGCCGGCGCCGGCAGACGGCGTGCTGGTGAAGATCGTCAAGGCCGATGGCGAGACCGTCAACTCGGGCGAACTGATTGCGCAGATCGACACCGAGGCGAAGGCGGCGGCCGGTGCGGCCAAACAGGCCGAGCCGGTCCCCGCCGCCAAGGCCGCGGCACCGGCGGCGCAGGCCCCGGCCGCAGCCGCCGAGGGCGCCAGCCCGGCGGCGCGCAAGATTCTCGAGGAGAAGGGCGTCGCCGCGGCCGACGTGTCCGGCACCGGACGCGGGGGGCGCGTGACCAAGGAAGACGCGGTCAAGGCGCAGCCCAAGGCGGCACCCGCGGCGCCCGCGGCGCCGGCGGTCGTGGCAGCGGGCGACCGCGCGGAAGAGCGTGTGCCGATGACCCGCCTGCGCGCACGCATCGCCGAGCGGCTGATCCAGTCGAAGAACGAGAACGCCATCCTGACGACGTTCAACGAGGTCAATATGGCGCCGGTCATGGCGATGCGCAAGCAGTATGGCGACAAGTTCGAGAAGGCGCATGGCGTGCGTCTGGGCTTCATGGGCTTCTTCGTCAAGGCCGCGGTCGCCGCGCTGAAGAAGTTCCCGATCCTGAACGCCTCGGTCGATGGCAACGACATCGTCTATCACGGCTACATCGACATCGGCATCGCCGTGGGCAGCCCGCGCGGGCTGGTCGTGCCGATCATCCGTGACGCCGACCAGATGTCGATCGCCGACGTCGAGAAGAAGATCGCCGAATTCGGCGCGAAGGCGAAAGATGGCAAGCTGTCGATCGAGGAGCTCACCGGCGGCACGTTCTCGATCTCCAACGGCGGCGTGTTCGGCTCGATGCTGTCGACGCCGATCATCAACCCGCCGCAGTCGGCGATTCTGGGCATACACGCGACCAAGGACCGCCCGGTGGTCGAAAACGGCCAGATCGTCATCCGCCCGATCAACTACCTTGCGCTGTCCTACGACCATCGCATCATCGATGGCCGCGAGGCGGTGCTCGGTCTGGTCACGATGAAGGAAGCCCTCGAAGATCCGGCGCGCCTGATCCTCGACGTCTGACGTCTGCAGGTGCGCGGCGTGTGCGCACTCGCGTGATTGCGCACACGCCGCTTCCATTCATCCAGGGAGATTGAACGATGTCCAAAGAATTCGATGTTGATGTGCTCGTGATCGGCGGCGGCCCCGGCGGTTACGTTGCAGCGATCCGCGCCGCGCAGCTCGGCTTGAAGACCGCCTGCTGCGAATCGAACCCCTATGCCGACCCGAAAGGCGAGCCGCGCCTCGGCGGCACCTGCCTGAACGTGGGTTGCATCCCATCCAAGGCCTTGCTGCACACCTCGCACCTGTTCGACGAGGCCGCCCATGGTTTCGAGGCCCAAGGCATCGGCGTGGGCAAGCCGAAAATCGACGTGGCGAGGATGATCGGTCGCAAGAACGAGATCGTCGATCAGCTCACCGGCGGCATCAAGGGACTGTTCCGCAAGAACAAGGTGACCCTACTCAACGGCCACGGCAGCTTCGTCGCGCAGGCCGGAGACGGCTGGAAAATGAAGGTCGGCGAGGATACCGTGACGGCCCGCCAGATCGTCATCGCGACCGGCTCCAAGGCCCGCCATCTCGACGGGATTCCGGTCGACAACAAGATCGTCTGCGACAACGTCGGCGCGCTCGACCTCGACGCGGTGCCGAAGAAGCTCGCCGTGATCGGGGCGGGCGTGATCGGACTCGAGATGGGTTCGGTATGGCGGCGTCTGGGTGCCGAAGTCACCATGCTCGAGGCGCTGCCCGATTTTCTCGGCCTCGCCGATCAGGACGTCGCCAAGGAGTCGCTCAAGCTGTTCACCAAGCAGGGTCTGGACATCCGGCTCGGCTGCGCGGTCGGCGAGGTCAAGGTCACCAAGAAGGGCGTGTCGATCGCCTTCACCGACAATTCGGGCGACGCGCAGAAGCTCGACGCCGACCGGCTGATCGTGTCGGTCGGCCGCGTGCCGAACACCGATGGCCTCAACGCCGAGGCGGTCGGCCTCGCGCTCGACGAGCGCGGCATGGTCGAGGTCGACGACCACTGCCGGACCAACCTGCCCGGCGTGTGGGCGGTCGGCGACGTCGTGCGCGGGCCGATGCTCGCCCACAAGGCGATGGAAGAGGCGGTGATGGTCGCCGAGCTGATGGCCGGTCAGGCCGGCCACTGCAACTTCGACACGGTGCCGTGGGTCATCTACACGAGCCCCGAGATCGCCTGGGTCGGCAAGACCGAGCAGCAGCTCAAGAAGGCCGGTGTCGCCTACCGCGTCGGCAAGATTCCGTTCCAGTTCAACGGCCGCGCGATGGGCATGGCGGCGCCCGAAGGCTTCGTCAAGATGCTCGCGGACGCCGAGACGGACCGCATCCTCGGCGTGCACATCGTCGGCGCCAACGCCTCCGAGCTGATCGCCGAAGCGGTGGTCGCGATGGAGTTCGCCGGCAGCAGCGAGGACCTCGCACGCATCTGCCACGCCCATCCGACGATGTCCGAAATCGTCCACGAAGCGGCGCTGGCGGTCGACAAGCGGCCGCTGCATTTCTGAGCGGAGCCGGCGGCCATCGAGGCCCGCCGGCCGCCGTCCGGCTGTCGAACACTTCCCATGCCCCATCGCATCCTCAACGTTCCCGAGCACGGGATGATCGAAGCCTACGAAGCCCAGCTGAAGGCACGGGGCTTCAAGTCCGACCCGGCGCAGCGCGCGGCCGCGCAGCGCCTCCAGACGCTTTATTCCGAGCTGATCGGCTTCAAGGCCGCCCGGCGGGGCACGCTGCGCCGCATCTTCGCGCGTCCGCGCATGCCGCGCAGCGTCTACTTCTGGGGCGGGGTCGGGCGCGGCAAGAGCTTTCTGATGGACTGCTTCTACGATGCCGTGCCGTATCAGCGCAAGCGCCGCGTGCACTTCCATGCCTTCATGCAGGAGGTGCAGAACGATCTCAAGGAGCACAAGGGCGAGCCCGACCCGCTGCAGAAGGTCGCCGATCGCATCGCGCGCGACACGCGGCTGCTGTGCTTCGACGAGTTTCACGTGTCGGACATCGCCGACGCGATGATCCTCGGACGCCTGCTCGAGGCGCTGTTCGCACGCGGCGTCATCTTCGTCATGACCTCGAATTATCCGCCGGACGGGCTCTATCCCAACGGCTTGCAGCGCATCAACTTCGTGCCGACGATCGAGATGATCAAGCGCCGCTTCGACGTGATCGAGATCGACCACGGCACCGATTACCGGCTGCGTTCGCTCGAGCAGATGGAGATCTATCTGGTGCCCGCCGACGACGAGGCGGCACGCAAGATGCGCGAGGATTTTCGCCGCCTCGCGGCGACCGACCTGGCCGCCGGCACGGTCGAGATCCTCGGCCGCCAGCTGCCGGTGGTGGGGCAGGCGCCGGGGGTGATCTGGTTCACCTTCGAGACACTCTGCCGCGGTGCGCGGTCGCAGAACGACTACCTGGAGATCGCACGCGAGCATCATACGGTCCTGCTTTCGGGCGTGCCGCAGATGTCTGCCGGCCACGCCTCGGAGGCGCGCCGTTTCACATGGCTTATTGACGTGCTGTACGATCACCGCGTAAAACTGATCATGAGCGCGGCGGTCGAGGCACATGAGCTCTACACGCAAGGGCATAATGCGCACGAGTTCGTACGGACGGTCAGCCGTCTCGTCGAGATGCGCAGCCACGATTATCTCGCTGAGGCTCACCGGGTCGATTGAGAACTACAAACCGTCACACGATCATGGACCGACCGCCACGATGAATGGAACCCAAGAGTCTTCGAGCACCATGGACCACGCAGCCGTCACAGCGGCCTACCGCCGCTATGCACCGATCTACGATCTGGTGTTCGGAGCGGTCTTCGAGCCGGGTCGCCGGCGGGTGGTCGAGGCGCTGAACTGCCGCCCGGGCGAGGAGGTGCTCGAAGTCGGCGTCGGCACCGGCCTGTCGCTGCGCTACTATCCCGCGCATGCACGCGTGACCGGAATCGACCTCTCGCCGCACATGCTCGCGCGCGCCAACGTACACGTGCGCCGGCACGGTCTTCGCAATGTCAACCTGATGGCGATGGATGTGCAGTCGCTGTCGTTTCCGGACGAGAGCTTCGACAAGATCTCGGCGCTGTATGTCGCGTCGGTGGTGCCCGATCCGGCGCAGATGATGCGCGAGCTCGAGCGCGTCTGTCGCCCCGGCGGCGAAGTCGTGGTGGTGAACCATTTCACCCGCAAGGACGGCGTGATCGCACGCGTCGAGCGCGGGCTGGCACCGCTGGCGCGCTCGCTGGGCTTCCGTCCGCTGTTTCCGCTCGACAACTTCATCACGATGACGCGGCTGGAATTGACCGAGGTCACGCCGGTCAATGCATTCGGCTACTGGACGCTGTTGCGCTTTCGCAATCGCCGCTGAGCGTTCGCGTCGGTACGGGGGCGGGCGGGTGCCCGTTCCGCGACCGACGGGCCGGTTCGTCCGTGCCGCCGACGAACGGCATCGAACGGGCCCGGTCGCGCCCGCTGGGCGTACAATGGCGCCTTCGCGCGATTACAATAGCATATGTCCGACATCGCCTCGATCTTTTCCCCGAACGGGCCGCTGTCGGTCGCGATTCCCGGTTTCCGGGCACGTCCCCAGCAGGTCGAGATGGCCGAGCGCATCGCCGAGGCGCTGCGGGCCCACCGCATCCTGGTGGCCGAAGCCGGAACCGGCACCGGCAAGACCTTCGCCTACCTCGTGCCTGCGCTGCTGGGCGGCGGCAAGGTGATCGTCTCCACGGGCACCAAGACGCTCCAGGATCAGTTGTTCAACAGGGATCTGCCGACCGTGCGGGCGGCGCTCAAGGTACCGGTGTCGGTCGCGCTGTTGAAGGGCCGCGCCAACTACGTGTGCGCCTACCATCTCGAGCGGCATCTGCGCGACGGCCGCCTGCATAGCGCACAGGATGCGGCCGATCTGCGCGCGATCGCCCGCTTTGCCGCGTCGACGACCACCGGCGACAAGGCCGAATGCAGCGCCGTGCGCGAGGATTCGCCGGCGTGGCAGGCCGCCACCTCGACGCGCGACAACTGCCTCGGCCAGGACTGCCCGCACGTCAAGGCGTGTTTCGTGCTGCAGGCGCGTCGCGCCGCGATGGATGCCGACGTCGTGGTCGTCAATCATCACCTGTTCTTCGCCGATGTGATGCTGCGCGACGAAGGCATGGGCGAGCTGCTGCCGGCCTGCAATGCGGTGATCTTCGACGAGGCGCACCAGCTGCCGGAAACCGCCAGCCTGTTCTTCGGCGAGACGGTGTCGACGGCGCAGTTGCTCGAGCTCGCCCGCGACACGCGCTCGGAGACGCTGGCCGGTGCGCGCGACTGTCGCGAGCTGATCGATGCGACGCGCGCGCTCGAGAAGGCCGCGCGCGACCTGCGCCTGGTGTTCGGAGCCGAGCCGGCGCGGTTGTCCGCGGCACAGGCGGCCGAGCAGCATGGATTCGACGGCGCCGTCGACGCCGCGGCGGCCGAGCTCGATGCCTTCGTGGCGCTGCTCGACACGCAGGCCGAGCGCTCCGAAGGGCTGGCGAACTGCCTGCGGCGAGCCGGGGAGCTGGCCGAGCGGCTGGCGCGCTGGCGTGGCCCGGGCGAGGGCGTGCAGCAGATCCGCTGGGTCGAAGTCTTCGCGCAGTCGGCCGCGCTCAATGCGACACCGCTGCACGTGTCGGACGTGTTCCGGCGCCAGGTCGAAGGCACGCCGCGGGCATGGGTGTTCACGTCGGCGACGCTGGCGGTCGGGCGGGACTTCGGCCACTACTGCGGCGAGCTCGGGCTCGGCACGCTGGACCCGCCGGTGCAGACGGCGGTGTGGGGCAGTCCGTTCGACTATGCCGAGCAGGCGATGCTCTATGCGCCGCAGCACATGCCCGATCCGAACGATCCCGATTACGCCGAGGCGGTCGTGCGTGCGAGCGTGCCGCTGCTCGCCGCGGCGCGGGGACGCGCGTTCGTGTTGTGCACGTCTCTGCGCGCGATGAAGCGCATCCACGCGCTGCTGGCCGACGCGCTGCGGGCGACCGGTGCGTCGCTGCCGCTGCTGCTGCAGGGCGAAGGCTCGCGCAGCGAGCTGCTCGAGCGCTTCCGGCAGCTCGGCAATGCCGTGCTCGTGGCCAGCCAGAGCTTCTGGGAAGGCGTCGACGTGCCGGGCGAGGCGCTGTCGCTGGTGATCATCGACAAGCTGCCGTTCGCGCCGCCGGACGATCCGGTGCTCGCCGCGCGCATCGAGCAGCTGCAGAAAAGCGGGCGCAATCCGTTCATGCACTACCAGTTGCCGCGCGCCGTCATCAACATGAAGCAGGGCGCCGGAAGGCTGATCCGCAGCGAAGGCGACCGCGGGCTGCTGTGCGTGTGCGATCCGCGCATGATCGACAAGCCCTATGGCAAGATCGTCTGGCGCAGCCTGCCGCCGATGCGTCGCACGCGCAGCGAGGCCGAAGCGGTCGCGTACCTGGAGCAGCTCGGCCGCGCGCGCTGCGGGGCGGATGTTGTATCCTCCCAAGTCTGACAAGGCATTCACACGATCATGATCGTATTCGGTATCGCCGGCTGGTCGGGTTCGGGCAAGACCACCCTCATCGAAAAGCTGATCCCGCAGTTTACGGCGCGCGGCCTGAGCGTGTCGGTGATCAAGCATGCGCACCACGGCTTCGACCTCGATCGCCCGGGCAAGGACTCGTATCGCCACCGCGAGGCCGGTGCGAGCCGCGTGCTGATGCTGTCGGGCGACCGGTGGGTGCTGATGCGCGAGTTGCGCAGCGAACCGGAACCCTCGCTCGACGAACAGCTGCGGCTGCTGGCACCGAGCGACGTCGTGCTGATCGAAGGATTCAAGGCGGCGGCCGTGCCCAAGGTCGAGGTGTATCGTGCGGCCAACGGCAAGCCGCCGCTGTGGACCGACAATCCGCACGTGGTGGCGGTCGCGTCCGACGATGCGATCGACTGTCCGTTGCCCGGGTTGCCGCTCAACGACGCCGCAGCGATTGCCGATTTCATTCTTGACTACCGCTCCGACCCATGAACGCGAACATGCTCTCCTTCGACGAAGCGCTCGCCACCCTGCTCGACAAGGCGCGGGCGGTCCGTGAGGTCGAGATGGCCGACACGATGGTCGCACTCGGCCGCGTCCTCGCAAGTGACCTGCACTCGCCGGTGGCGATGCCCGCGCTCGACACCTCGGCGATGGACGGCTATGCCGTGCGCATCGCCGACGTGCCCGCAGCGGGCACGGCGCTGCGCGTCACGCAGCGCATCCCCGCGGGCAGCGTCGGCCACGCGCTCGAAGCCGGTGGCGCCGCACGCATCTTCACGGGGGCTCCGCTGCCCGCCGGGGCCGACGCGGTCGTGATGCAGGAGTTGTGCGAGCTCGATGGCGATCGGGTGACCATCAATCACGAGCCGCGCGCGGGCGAAGCGGTGCGCGCGGCCGGCAGCGAGATCGCCTGCGGGGCGGTGATCCTGCCGGCCGGCGTGCGTCTGCGCGCGCAGGAGCTCGGGCTTGCGGCCTCGGTCGGGCTCGCGCAGCTGCCGGTGCTGCGGCGCGTGCGCGTGGCGCTGTTTTCGACCGGCAGCGAGCTCGTGATGCCGGGTGAGCCGCTGCCGCCTGGCGCGGTCTACAACTCGAACCGCTTCCAGCTGCGCGCGCTGCTCGAGCAGCTCGGCTGCGAGGTCAGCGACTTCGGCATCGTGCCCGACCGCCTCGATGCCACGCGTGAAACGCTGCGGCGTGCCGCCGAGGGCCACGATCTCATCGTGACCAGCGGGGGCGTGTCGGTCGGCGAGGAGGACCACGTCAAGCCCGCGGTCGAGGCCGAAGGCGTGCTCGAGATGTGGAAGATCGCGATGAAGCCGGGCAAGCCGCTCGCGTACGGGCGGGTGGGGGCGGCCGCCTTCATCGGGCTGCCGGGCAACCCTGTTTCGAGTTTCGTGACCTTTCTGATGATGGTGCGCCCGTTCATCCTGGCCACCCAGGGAGTCCGGGAGGTGAGGCCGCGGGCGCTGTCGTTGCGGGCAGATTTCGACTGGCCGCGACCGGACCGCCGGCGCGAGTTCCTGCGCGGCCGCAGCAACGAGCATGGCGGCGTGGACGTGCATGCGCACCAGGGCTCGGCGGCGCTGTCGTCGATCGTGTGGGCCGACGGCCTGATCGACGTGCCGGCGGCCACGGCGATCGCGCGCGGCGACATCGTGCGATTCATTCCTTATGGCGAACTACTCGGTTGAACCGATGACGATCAGGATTCTGTATTTCGCGGCGCTTCGCGACGCGCTGGGCCGCTCGGAGGAAGAGTTGTCCGTGCCCGCGGGTGTCGGCACGATTCAGGAGCTGCAGGCCTTTCTCGCCGATCGCGGCGATGTCTGGCAGGCGCTGCGCAGCGGGCGCAACGTGCGCGCGGCGCGCAACCAGCGCATGGCTCAGCCTTCGGAGCCGATCATGCCCGGTGACGAGATCGCCTTTTTTCCACCGGTGACGGGAGGCTGAAAGTGTCGGTCAGCGTTCAACAAGCCGATTTCGATGTCGGGGCCGAGACCGCGGCGCTCGCCGCAGGAGACTTCGAGGTCGGCGCCGTGGCGACCTTCGTGGGCCTCGTGCGCCGTGGCGGCAACGAGGTCTCGGCAATGACCCTGGAGCATTATCCCGGCATGACCGAGAAGGCCCTCGCCGAGATCGTCGAGCAGGCCGCGCGGCGCTGGCAGCTGCTGGCGGTGCGGGTGATCCACCGCTTCGGGCGCCTCGAGCCCGGCGAGCGCATCGTGTTCGTCGGCGTCGCGAGCGCGCATCGCGGCGAAGCTTTCGCCGCCTGCGAGTTCATCATGGATTACCTGAAAACCCGTGCGCCGTTCTGGAAGCGCGAGGAGACACCACGGGGCGCGCGCTGGGTCGATGCCCGCGAGAGCGACGATGGCGCCGCCTCGCGCTGGGACGACGTCGACATGCGACGCTGAGCGATTGCCCCCCCGCGATGGTCGCCCACGGACGCGCACGGCGCCCGCAGACGCCGTGCTCGCAGCGGCTAGCCCGATCTACTTCTTGCCCTTTCCCGGCGGGGTGCTGCCGCTGGTGAGCTGATTGAACATCTGAAAGGCTTCGGTCGACGCGCGGCTCATCTGCTCGAAGGCGGCCCGCGTGGTGTCCATTGCGGTCTGGATCGCCGTCATCGCGTTCTGGTCCGTCACCGGCATGCCCTGGAACATCTTCTGCATCGCCTCGAAGACGTCCTGGCCGCCGCTGGTGAGCTGCTCGCCGACCAGCTTGCCGACCTCGGCCTGGGTGCGGCTGGCGAGCTCGGCCATCTCGCGCGCGCACGCGAGCATGCGCTCGGTCGAGTGCTGCGCGAACTGCGTGCGCAACTCGAGAATCTCCTTGGGATCCTTGGCCGTGCTCAGCGCCTTGGCGTTGTTGACGCCTTCCTCGAAGAGGCTTTTCGCGGTCGTGACCTGCAGTTCCATGAGTCGCTGCGAGTTTTCGATCGACATCTGGGCGAGGCGCATCGCCGCCTCGAGATTCTTCTTCTGCAGTTCGTTGAACTGGTCCTGCTTGGTAGCCATTTCTCTCTCCCGCTTGCTCATGTCCGAAAGGTGGAGCGAGGCCGCCGTGACGCCGCCGCTCGAGAACAACCGGCGTTCCGGCACCGGAATCTGCGCTACCTCGTCTCGCTTTAAAAATATCACAGATGTATGGGATTTTCGCCGTTTTTTCGGTGCAGCGCCGCAGCGGTCCGCTCGTGTTGCGGTGCGGCAACACAATCGCTGCGAGTGTGGCCGCATTGCAACATGCGGCGGCCGGGCCGGTGCCGTCATGAGCGCAGTTGACTTGTGGGCGGCCGGCCCCATCTTGGAGGCATCCGCCCAATCGACGAGGAGCACGCGCATGCGCTTCGACAAGCTTACGACCAAGTTCCAGCAGGCCTTTGCCGATGCTCAGAGCATCGCCATCGGCAATGACAATCAGTTCATCGAGGCGCAGCATCTGCTGGCCGCGCTGCTCGCGCAGGAAGACGGCGGCACGGTGTCGCTGCTCGCGCGGGCAGGCGTGAACGTGCAGCCGCTCAGGGGCGCGCTGAAGGCGGCCATCGAGCGCCTGCCCAAGGTGCAGGGGCACGGTGGCGAGGTGCAGGTCGGCCGCGAGCTGAACAACCTGCTCAACCTCACCGACAAGGCCGCGCAGCAGCGCGGCGACCAGTTCATTGCCAGCGAGATGTTCCTGCTCGCGCTCGCCGACGACAAGGGTGAAACCGGCCGGCTGCTGAAGGAGCACGGCCTGAACCGCAAGGCGCTCGAGGCCGCGATCGAGGCGGTGCGCGGCGGCCAGAGCGTCGCCGGCCAGGAGGACGAAGGTCAGCGCGAGGCGCTCGCGAAGTACTGCCTCGATCTGACCGAGCGGGCGCGCCACGGCAAGCTCGACCCGGTGATCGGCCGCGACGACGAGATCCGCCGCGCGATCCAGATCCTGCAGCGACGCACCAAGAACAACCCGGTGCTGATCGGTGAGCCGGGCGTGGGCAAGACGGCGATCGTCGAGGGCCTGGCGCAGCGCATCGTCAACGGCGAGGTGCCCGAGACCCTCAAGGACAAGCGCGTGCTGACGCTCGACATGGCCGCGCTGCTGGCCGGTGCGAAGTACCGCGGCGAGTTCGAGGAGCGCCTGAAGGCGGTGCTCAAGGAGATCGCGCAGGAAGAGGGGCGCATCATCGTGTTCATCGACGAGATCCACACGATGGTCGGCGCCGGCAAGGCCGAAGGCGCGATCGACGCCGGCA
>DAOMOP010000125.1:0-12019 GCA_035444405.1 Rhodocyclaceae bacterium | reverse complement strand
CGAGAACGACGTGCACGCGGTCGGCTGCTCCAGCCTCGCGGCCGGGCACAAGACGCTGGTGCCGGCGGTGATCGAGGGCCTGAAGGCGCTCGGCGCCGACGACATCATCGTGTTCGTCGGCGGCGTGATTCCGGCGCAGGACTACGCGGTGTTGTACCAGGCCGGCGCGAAGGGCATCTTCGGTCCGGGTACGCCGATTCCGAAGGCGGCGCGCGAGGTGCTCAAGCAGATTCGTGCGGCACGGCACCCCGGCTGACAACGGATGGGCGTGCGGCGCCGTGCCGGACGTACATTGCGCATCGACGCCAGAATCCATGGACATGACCGAACAGCCGCACGAACTGACGCCTGCCGACCGGCCCCTGGTCGACGGCGTGCGCGCGCGTCGCCTGCGTGCACTCGCGAAGACCATCACGCTGATCGAGTCGAGCCGCGAGGACCATCAGGCGCGTGCGCGTGCGGTGATCGAGGCGCTGTTGCCGGCCACCGGCGGCGCGATGCGCGTGGGCATCTCCGGCGTGCCGGGGGTGGGCAAGTCGACCTTCATCGAGGCGCTCGGTCTGCACCTGATCGAGCAGGGCCATCGTGTCGCGGTGCTCGCGGTCGACCCGTCCTCGTCGGTGTCCGGCGGCTCGATCCTCGGCGACAAGACGCGCATGGAGCTGTTGTCGCAGCGCCCCGAGGCCTTCATCCGCCCCAGTCCGTCGTCCGGGTCGCTCGGCGGCGTGGCCGAGAAGACGCGCGAGACGATGCTGGTGTGCGAGGCCGCCGGCTTCGACGTGATCATCGTCGAGACGGTCGGCGTCGGCCAGTCGGAGACCGCCGTGGCCGGCATGACCGACATCTTCTGCCTGCTGCAGCTGCCCAACGCCGGCGACGATCTGCAGGCGATCAAGAAAGGCATCATGGAGCTCGCCGACCTCATCGCGATCAACAAGGCCGACCTCGACCCGGCCGCGGCGATGCGCGCGCAGGCGCAGATGAAGACCGCGCTGCACCTGCTGCGCCCGACGAGCCCGAACTGGAGCCCGCCGGTGCTGACGCTGTCGGCGCTGAAGAAGGACGGCGTCGCGACGTTCTGGGACACGGTGTGCCGCTACCGCGACACGATGACGGCGAGCGGCGAGTTCGAGGCGAAGCGCCGGCAGCAGGCGCGCGCGTGGATGTGGGAGCTGATCGACGCAGGCCTGCGCAGCCGCTTCCGCCGCCATCCGGCGGTCGCGGCCGAACTGCCGCGACTGCAGGTTGCGGTCGAAGCGGGCGAGACGACGCCCGCCGCGGCGGCGATCGAATTGCTGCGGCACCTGGGGTGAACGGACGCTCGGTGGTGCCGCAGCGGGGCACGGCAGCGGTGGCGCCACCGCCGCGCTCGTGACCGGCAGCGGCAATATCGGCGGCGGTGGGACCCGAGGCTGCGGGACCCGAGGCGGCGAAGTGAGGCGGGGCTGTGCAGAAGCCGCAGCGGCGCGCGGCAGGGTTGAGTCAGGTTGAAACGAATGCGGTCCGGTGAGTTCGCTGGCCGCGCGGGGACAGCTTCTAGGGAGAGTCATCAATGCACGAAATCATCAAGCAACTGGACGAGAAGCGCCAGAAGGCGGCCCTCGGCGGCGGGCAGAAGCGCATCGACGCCCAGCACGCCAAGGGCAAGCTGACCGCGCGCGAGCGCATCGAGCTCTTGCTCGACGACGGCAGCTTCGAAGAGTGGGACATGTTCAAGGAGCACCGCTGCACCGACTTCGGCATGAGTGCCGAGACGGTGCCGGGCGACGGCGTCGTGGTCGGCTACGGCACCGTCAACGGCCGCTTGGTGTTCGTGTTCTCACAGGACTTCACGGTGTTCGGCGGCTCGCTGTCGGAGACTCACGCCGAGAAGATCTGCAAAGTCATGGACCATGCGATGAAGGTCGGCGCGCCGGTGATCGGGCTCAACGACTCGGGCGGCGCGCGCATCCAGGAAGGCGTCGATTCGCTCGGCGGCTACGCGGAGGTGTTCCAGAGGAACGTGCTCGCCTCCGGCGTCGTGCCGCAGATCTCGCTGATCATGGGCCCGTGCGCGGGCGGGGCGGTGTACAGCCCGGCGATGACCGACTTCATCTTCATGGTCAAGGATTCGTCGTACATGTTCGTGACCGGCCCGGAAGTGGTCAGGACGGTCACCCACGAGGAGGTCACCGCCGAGGAGCTGGGCGGTGCGATCACGCACAACACCAAGTCGGGCGTGGCCGATCTCGCCTTCGAGAACGATGTCGAGGCGCTGATGATGACGCGCCGGCTGGTGGGCTTTCTGCCGTCGAGCAACCGCGAGAAGGCGCCGGTGGTGCCGGCCCTCGACCCGGCCGACCGCATGGAGATGTCGCTCGACACGCTGGTGCCGAGCAACCCGAACCAGCCTTACGACATGAAGGAGCTGATCGTCAAGATGGTCGATGACGGCGACTTCTTCGAGCTGCAGCCCGACTACGCCAAGAACATCGTGATCGGGCTCGCGCGCATGGAGGGCACGACGGTGGGCATCGTCGCGAACCAGCCGCTGGTGCTGGCCGGCTGCCTGGACATCAAGAGCTCGATCAAGGCGGCGCGCTTCGTGCGTTTCTGCGACGCGTTCAACATCCCGGTGGTGACGCTGGTCGATGTGCCCGGCTTCATGCCCGGCACCGCGCAGGAGTACGGCGGCATCATCAAGCACGGTGCCAAGCTGCTCTACGCCTACGCCGAATGCACGGTGCCCAAGGTCACCGTGATCACGCGCAAGGCCTACGGCGGCGCCTACGACGTGATGAGCTCCAAGCACCTGCGCGGCGACGTGAATTTCGCGTGGCCGAGCGCCGAGATCGCGGTGATGGGGCCCAAGGGCGCGGTCGAGATCATCTTCCGCGAGGAGAAGAACGACCCCGACAAGATCGCCGCGCGCGAGGCGATGTACAAGGAGAAGTTCGCCAACCCGTTTGTCGCCGCCCACCGCGGCTTCATCGACGACGTGATCATGCCGCACGCCACGCGCAAGCGCGTGTGCCGCTCGCTGGCGATGCTCAAGGACAAGGAACTCAGCAACCCGTGGCGCAAGCACGGGAATATTCCGCTGTGACGGCTGCGGGGAGATAGGGGATGTTCAAGAAGATACTGATCGCAAACCGCGGTGACCAGCCGCGAAGCGGCGCAGCGACGAAGTCACATCGCCTTGCACGCGCAGCGTGCCCAGGCGATTTCACCGCGGAGGCACAACGTGTTTAAGAAAATTCTGATCGCAAACCGCGGTGAAATCGCCTGCCGCGTCATCAAGACCGCCCGCAAGATGGGCATCGCGACCGTCGCGGTGTATTCCGAGGCCGACCAGGACGCGCTGCACGTCGAGCTCGCCGACGAGGCGGTGTGCATCGGGCCGGCGCCGAGCAAGGAATCCTACCTGGCGATGGACAAGATCATCGCCGCGTGCAGGCAGACCGGCGCCGAGGCGGTGCATCCGGGCTACGGCTTCCTGTCCGAGAACGAGGAGTTCTCGCGCCGCCTGGAGCAGGAAGGCATCCGCTTCATCGGGCCCAAGCACTACTCGGTCGCGAAGATGGGCGACAAGATCGAGTCGAAGAAGCTCGCGATGGAGGCCGGCGTCAACACCATTCCCGGCTACAACGACGCGATCGACACGCCCGATCACGCCGTCGAGATCGCGCGCAGCATCGGCTATCCGGTGATGATCAAGGCTTCGGCCGGCGGCGGCGGCAAGGGGCTGCGCGTCGCGTCCAACGACGAGGAGGCCTTCGAAGGTTTCGCGTCGTGCCGCAACGAGGCGAAGAACGCGTTTGGCGACGATCGCGTGTTCATCGAGAAGTTCGTCGTCGAGCCGCGCCACATCGAGATCCAGGTGCTCGGCGACGCGCACGGCAACTACGTGTACCTGAACGAGCGCGAGTGCTCGATCCAGCGCCGCCACCAGAAGGTCATCGAGGAGGCGCCGAGCCCCTTCATCGACCCGGCAACGCGCAAGGCGATGGGCGAGCAGGCCGTCGCGCTCGCGCGCGCGGTCGATTACGAGTCGGCCGGCACGGTCGAGTTCGTCGTCGGCGCCGACAAGAGCTTCTACTTCCTCGAGATGAACACGCGGCTGCAGGTCGAGCACCCGGTCACCGAGCTGATCACCGGGCTGGATCTGGTCGAGCAGATGATTCGCGTGGCGGCCGGCGAGAAGCTGTCGATCACGCAGGCCGATGTCGGTATCGACGGCTGGGCGATGGAGTGCCGCATCAATGCCGAGGATCCGTTCCGCGGCTTCCTGCCCTCGACTGGCCGCCTGGTCAAGTTCCAGCCGCCCGAGGAGATCGACGGGCAGGTGCGCGTCGATACCGGCGTCTACGAGGGCGGCGAGATCTCGATGTTCTACGATTCGATGATCGCCAAGCTGATCGTGCATGGAAAGGACCGTGAGCAGGCGATCCGGCGCATGCGCGATGCGCTCAACGCCTTCGTGATCCGCGGCATCAGCTCGAACATTCCGTTCCAGGCCGCGCTGCTGCAGCACCCGCGCTTCTGCTCGGGGGCCTTCAACACCGGCTTCATCGCCGAGGAGTATCCCGGCGGCTTCGACGCGTCGATGGTGCCGCACGACGATCCGGCGCTGCTCGCGGCGGTCGCGACCTTCGCGCGCATGCGCTACATCGAGCGCGCGGTGCAGATCAGCGGCCAGCTCCCCGGCCATGGTCGCAAGGTGCCCGACCAATGGGTGGTCGTGATGGGTGACAAGCAGTATCCGGTCACCGTCGAAGGCATCGAAGGCGGCTACGCGATCAGCCAGGGCGAGCGCACGTATCGCATCGTCTCGGGGTGGCGCTTCGGCGAGCTGCTCTTTCGGGGCAGCGTCAACGGCGAGCCGGTCTGCCTGCAGATCGAGCGTCGCGCGCTCACGTACCGGATCTCGCACTTCGGGCTGCAGGTCCAGCCGATGGTGATGACCCGTCGCGCCGCCCACCTGCTGTCGCTGATGCCGAAGAAGCTGCCACCCGATCTGTCGAAGTTCCTGCTGTCGCCGATGCCGGGGCTGCTGCGCGAGGTCGCGGTCGCCGAGGGACAGGAGGTCAAGGCCGGCGAGAAGCTCGCGGTGATCGAGGCGATGAAGATGGAGAACGTGCTGAAGGCCGAGCAGGACGGCAAGGTCAGGAAGATTGTCGCGCGGCCCGGTGCGAGCCTGGCCGTCGACGACGTGATCGTCGAGTTCGAATGACCGGCACGACGATCTGACCGGATTCAAGGGGTCGCGCGAGCGGCCCTTTTTCGTATATCTGGTGAAGGGGGCGGCCGGTTTGCACCGGCGCCGGGGGCGTAAGGGTGTCAGCGCCGCAAAACCCTTGCTCGACGCGCCATGTTGCGGCAGGTCGGCGTTCCCGTAAGGGTTATTCCTGACTCGCCGGTACGGAACCTGGCGCGCGTCGCGCTGTCGTATTTGCACAAATATAGTTGATGGACTAAGATCCAGTTCGTTTGTCGCGGCGCCGGGCCCTTGCCTGCGCCGCTTTCCGGTCGGTAGCAGGCCATCTCCGGGCCCTCTAACCCTCTCTCGCTACCGGCATTGACTGTCCCGCAGGATCCGCATCTACAGCAATTTTCGTCGTCCGGCGCAATTTGCGGTGGTCGGGTCCCCGCCGAGACCAGGAGGAGAAAGCATGAGTGCCCAAACTGCCACTCTCACCCGGCAAGCGTCGATCGCGTTCGCCAGCCGCTACGAAAAGGTGCCGTTCAAGGTCTATACGCAGCGTGACCTCGACGGCATCGCTCAGCTGGCGAAGCTCGACGCGGCGCAGCGTTTCGAGATGAAGGTCGTGTCGTCGGTGCTGCCGTTCCGGGTGAACCAGTACGTCATCGACGAGCTCATCGACTGGGCGAGGGTTCCGGAGGATCCGATCTTCCAGCTCACCTTTCCCCAACGCGACATGCTCGCGCCCGAGCACTTCGAGCGCATCGCCGCGCTGATCGAGGGCGGGGCGGACAAGGACACCCTGCATGCGGCCGTCGACGCCGTGCGTCACGAGCTCAACCCGCATCCGGCCGACCAGATGCAGATGAACATGCCGCTGGACGACGAAGGCCATCGCCTCGACGGCATGCAGCACAAGTACCGCGAAACGGTGCTGTTCTTCCCGAGCCAGGGCCAGACCTGCCACAGCTACTGCACCTTCTGCTTCCGTTGGGCGCAGTTCGTCGGTGACAAGGAGTTGCGCATCGCCACCTCCGAGGCCGACACGCTGCACGACTACCTGCGTGCCCATCCGCAGGTCACCGACCTGCTGGTCACCGGCGGCGACCCGATGGTGATGAAGACCAAGCACCTGGCCGCCTACCTCGAGCCGCTGCTCGAGCCCGAGTTCGACCACATCCAGACGATTCGCATCGGCACGAAGGCGCTGACCTTCTGGCCGCACCGCTTCCTCGGTGCGGACGATGCCGACGAGCTGATCGCGGTGCTCGAGCGCCTGGTCGAAGGCGGCAAGCATGTCGCGGTGATGGCACATTACAACCACTGGAAGGAGCTCGATACCGAGACCGCGCAGGCGGCGATCCGGCGCGTGCGCTCGACCGGGGCGGTGATCCGTGCCCAGGGGCCGCTGGTCGCGCACATCAACGACGACCCGGACGTGTGGGCGAAGATGTGGAAGCTGCAGGTCAAGCTCGGCATCGTGCCGTACTACATGTTCGTCGAACGCGATACCGGCGCGCGCAACTACTTCGAGGTGCCGCTCGCGCGCGCGTGGGAGATCTACCAGCAGGCGATCCAGCAGGTTTCGGGGCTCGCGCGTACCGCGCGCGGCCCGAGCATGAGTGCGAGCCCCGGAAAGGTCGAGATCCAGGGCGTCACCGAGATCGCCGGCGAGAAGGTGTTCGTGCTGCGCTTCATCCAGGGGCGCAACCCCGACTGGGTGCAGCGCCCGTTCTTCGCGAAGTACGACGAACAGGCCACCTGGCTCCATCACCTGAAGCCGGCCTTCGGGGAAGAGCAGTGGTTCTGGGAGGACGATTACGCCGCGATCCGCGCCGAAAAGCTCGCTGCCGCCCACGAGCCGGAGTAGTCACGGGCGTGCGGCGCACCGGGCGTGCGGCGGCGGCCAGCCGGCTGCCGCTGCACGCCGCACGTTTCAGTTTGCGGCCAGCCGCCCGAAAGCCTCGACGACCTCCGGCGGTGCCTGCACGAGCTCGATCAGCACGCCTTCGCCACCGATCGGGTAGGCGTCGTTGCCCTTCGGATGCACGAAGGTGATGTCGTAGCCGGCCGCACCGCGGCGGATGCCGCCGGGCGCAAAGCGCACGCCCTGGGCCGTCAGCCACTCGACCGCACGCGGCAAGTCGTCGACCCACACGCCGACGTGATTGAGCGGAGTGGTGTGAACAGCCGGCTTCTTTTCCGGGTCGAGCGGCTGCATCAGGTCGACCTCGACCTTGAAAGGACCACTGCCGATCGCGCAGATGTCCTCGTCGACGTTCTCCCGTTCGCTGACGAAATTGCCGGTGACCGCGAGCCCCAGCATGTCGACCCACAGCGTCTTGAGCCGCTCCTTGCTCGGGCCGCCGATCGCGATCTGCTGGATGCCGAGCACCTTGAAAGGACGTTGAGCCATGACGTGTTCCTTTGGATTAAGAATTCATAATTATGGCGACTTCGTGAAGTCGCGTCGAGATGCGCAGCGGCACCGGGCGCGCACGGAATTCCGGCGCTGATCGTCAATCGGGTCCGATCCGGTGTGACCGCGCTCTCCCGTCGGTCGGGCTCATTCCCAGCTCACCGGCGCCGAGAACAGATAACCGGCGCCATACACTGTCTTGATCAGCTTCGGGTCGTGCGGGTCGTCCTCGAGCTTGCGTCGCAGTCGCGAGATGCGCACGTCGATGCTGCGGTCGAACGGGTCGACGTCGCGTTCGCCGAGCAACTGCTCGCGGCTCAGGATGCGGTTCGGGCGCTCGAGCAGCGTCAGCAGCAGGCCCGCCTCCGCGGCCGACAGATTGATCTCGCGCCGGTCGGGCGCGACCAGTGCATGGCGTCCCTTGTCGAAGCGCCAGCCCGCGAAGTGCGCGACCTCGCGCTCGCTGGTCTGGCTGTCGGCGGCGGTCGGCGCGGCGCGCTGGTAACGGCGCAGGATGGAGCGCACGCGGGCGACCAGTTCGCGCGGTTCGAACGGCTTGACGATGTAGTCGTCGGCACCGAGCTCGAGACCGAGCACGCGGTCGGTCACGTCGTTGCGTCCGGTCAGGATCAGCACTGCGCACGGGTTGCCTTCCTGTAGTTCGCGCACCACCTGCATGCCGTCCATGTCGGGCAGGCCGAGGTCGACGATGCACAGCTCCGGCGCGGCGCGGCGCGCGCGCTCGAGCAGCTGGCGCCCGGTGGCGGCGTGCTCGCAGCGGAATCCGTACTCGGTCAGGCTGGCGCAGAACAGCCGCGCGATATCGGGCTCGTCCTCGAGGACGAAGATCGTGGCGGGGCAGGCGTCGGTCGGGGTCATGGGCGCTGGGTTTCCTGTGGAGGTTCGAGTGCTTCGAGCGCGGCGCCGAGCTCCGCGCGACTGAACGGTTTGCGCAGCACCGGCACGTCGATCTCGGCGACGTCGGCAAGGGCGCCGTCGCTCGCGTAGCCGGTGATCAGCAGCACCGGCAGCTCGCGTCGCATCGCGCGCGCGCGCGTTGCGAGCTCGCGGCCGCCGATGCCGCCGGGCATCACCGTGTCGCTGACGAGGATCGCGATCTCCGGCACGTTCTCGAGCAGCGCGATCGCCTCGGGACCGTCCGAGGCCTCGATGACCGGGTAACCGAGGGCGCCGAGGTCGAGGCGGATGATGCGGCGCACTTCGGCTTCGTCCTCGACGAGCAGCACTGGCCCGCGCCGGGCGGCATCGCGTATCAGTGCGGCCCGTGTCGGCACGCACTCGGGCAGGGGCGCTTGCGTGCGGGGCAGCACGAAAGTGACGGTCGTGCCGTCGCCGGGCTTGCTGCGCACGCGAATGTTGCCGCCGGACTGCTTGACGAAGCCGTACACCATGGACAGGCCGAGTCCACTGCCACGCCCGAAAGGCTTGGTCGTGAAGAAGGGCTCGAACACCCGCGCGAGCGCGTCGGGCTCGATGCCGCTACCGGTGTCGGTGACGTCGATCTGCACGTAGTCGCCGGCCGGCAGCTCGACCAGCGCGGCCAGGCTTTCCGGAATGTGGCGCTCGCTGACCGTGATGGTCAGCTCACCGCCGCCCGGCATCGCGTCGCGGGCATTGAGGGCGAGGTTCAGAAGCGCGTTCTCGAGCTGGTGCGGATCGACGAAGGCGTGGATCGCGCCGTCGGGCACGCGTGTGCGGATGCTGATGCTCTCGGTGAGCGAGCGCGCGAGCAGCTGCGTCATGTTGTGCACGAGGGCGCCGATCTCGACCGCGCACGGCTCGAGCGCCTGCCGACGCGAGAAGGTCAGCAGCCGCTTGATCAGCTCGGCGCCGCGGCGTGCCGCGTGCAGGGCCGGGTCGACGAACTCGCACGCGGGGGCGTGCGCCGGCGTGCGCTCCTTCAGCGTGGTGAGGTTGCCGATGATGATCGACAGGAGATTGTTGAAGTCGTGCGCGAGCCCGCCGGTGAGCTGGCCGACCGCCTCCATCTTCTGCGCCTGGATCAGCGCGGCCTGGCTGGCCTTCTGCTCGGTGATGTCGATCGACAGCACGAAGAAGCCGAGCACCTCGCGCTGGTGGTTGAGCTCCGGCACGACCACGCTGCGGGCGTAGACCGTGCGGTGGTTGCCGAGCGTGCGCGTGTATTCGTAGCTGACCCGCTCGCCGCGCTTGGCCACGACGAGGTGCGGCAGGATTTGCGCGTAGGCTTCGGCTCCGAACACCTGCGCGATGCTCTTGCCGACGATATCTTCCTTGCTGAGGCCGAACCACTCCGTGTAGCCCTTGTTCGCGAACTGGTAGATCTCGTTGCGATCGACATAGGCGACGAGGGCCGGGATCGAGTCGATGATCAGCCGCAGCCGCCCCTCCGAACGGCGCAGCGCATCGGCGATGTCGTCGATCTCGGCGTTCGCGCGCGCCAGCCGCACATTGGCGTTCTCGAGCTCGCGTGTGCGCTCGCTCACGCGCGCCTCGAGCATCGCATTCTGCTGCTGGATCACCTCCTCATAGCGGCGCTGGTCGGTGATGTCGGTCCACAGCGACACGAAGCCGAGGTTCGGAATCGGCACGCCGCGGATCGCCAGGACGCGCCCGTTGGGCCGCACGCGCTCCATGTAGTGTGGCTGGAACGCACGCGCGGCGGCCATGCGTTCGGCCACCAGCGTGTCGAGATCGCCCTCGCCGTATTCGCCGCGTTCGGCATTGAAGCGCACCAGCGCCTCGAATGGCAGACCGACCTTGAGCAGCGACTCGGGGAAGTCGAGCAGGCGCACCAGCGCCTTGTTCCAGGTGACCAGCTTCGGCGTCGCGTCGAACACGGCGATGGCCTGATCGAGCAGGTCCATGCCGGCCAGCAGCAGGTCGTAGCGACGCCGCTGTTCGAAAGTCGGCGCCCCGGGCTGCGGCCCGGGCATCGCGTCGGAGCGGTTTCTCATGTCTGCATGCGTTGCGCGCGGGGGCTGCGCTCGCGTCTCATGGAAGTGATGGTGTCACAATTCGATACACGGGCAAAACAGTTACGCAAAAGTGCTGTCCGATGATCGCGAATGATCGACCCGCGCTCGGTCGCGCCGGTTGCACCTGCGCGGCCGGATGCGGCTTGGGCGGCAGGCTGGCGTGGCAATCCGCCTGCATGCCGGGGCGCGCCTGGCGCGGTGCTCCGGGAGCTGCGTGAAGTGACCATATACTTTACTTGCAAAACCCGTCTAGTGCTTGAATCGCGTGCGATTCATGTTCATTGGTTGACGTTCACGTGAACGTGATCTAGATTCGCTCCGCGATCAAATCGAAGTGGGGCGCACGTGTGCAGCGACTGCGGCACGAGACGACCCCGAGACACAGGAGAGAGAGACATGACCGACCTCAGCGTGAGCAAGAAACCGACCGCCTACAAGCCGAAGAACAAGGTGCGCTTCATCACCGCCGCCGCGCTGTTCGACGGCCACGATGCGTCGATCAACATCATGCGGCGCATCCTGCAGGCGACCGGCACCGAGGTCATTCACCTGGGGCACAACCGCTCGGTCGGCGAGATCGTCAACGCGGCGCTGCAGGAAGACGTGCAGGGCATCGCGATCACCAGCTACCAGGGCGGCCATGTCGAGTTCTTCAAGTACATGATCGACCTCTTGCGTGCCAACGGCGGCGAGGACATCAAGGTGTTCGGCGGCGGCGGCGGCGTGATCGTGCCGGCCGAGATCCGCGAGCTGCACGCGTACGGGGTCGCGCGCATCTACGCGCCCGAGGATGGTGCTGCGATCGGCCTGCAGGGCATGATCAACGACGTCGTCGAACGCGCCGACGTCGACCTCACCGCCGCCGCGCCGCAGACGGCCGACGACATCCTCAAGCGGCTCGCGGCCGGCGACCGCCGCGTGCTCGCGCGCGTCATCACCGCGCTCGAGAACGGCGGCTACGGCGACGACGTCAAGACCGCGCTGCGCGCGGCCGCCGCCAAGCTCGGCACGCCGACGCTGGGCATCACCGGCACCGGCGGCGCCGGCAAGAGCTCGCTCACCGACGAGCTGGTGCGCCGCTTCCGCCTCGACCAGGGCGACCGCCTCAAGATCGCCATCGTGTCGATCGACCCGTCGCGCAAGCGCACCGGCGGCGCGCTGCTCGGCGACCGCATCCGCATGAACGCGATCGAGCACGAGCACATCTACATGCGCTCGCTCGCCACCCGCGACACCGGCTCGGAGGTGTCGCCGGCACTGCCCGAGGTGATCGCCGCGGCGAAGCTCACCGGCTTCGATCTGGTGATCGTCGAGACCTCGGGCATCGGCCAGGGCAACGCGGCGATCGTGCCCTTCGTCGACGTGTCGCTGTACGTGATGACGCCGGAGTTCGGCGCGGCGAGCCAACTCGAGAAGATCGACATGCTCGATTTCGCCGAT
>DAOMOP010000124.1:0-12066 GCA_035444405.1 Rhodocyclaceae bacterium | reverse complement strand
TGTCGGTGATGCGGAAGTTGTCGAGCGCGCGGGCGGTCTGCACGCCGTAGTAGGCATCGGCGGGCACCGCGAGATCGCCGAGAAGGTCGTGCTCGATTCGCGTCGCGGCAACGGGGGTCGGGGTGAGGGTGGGCATGGTGGGTGTTTCCTTGTGTCGGTGAATGAAGGTCGCGGCGAGCGCGTGCGCCGCCTGCCGCGCCATCGTCGTGCGAGGGTGGTCGGGGGGATCGGGTGTCGTTGCGAGGCCGATGCGTGCGCGTCGGCGAAGTCGTTACGGGTCGGCCGATGGCGACGCGCATTCGCCGCACAGCGGCTCGGCGAAGCGCTGCCTGACCGTGTCGGCGCCGAGCCCGCGCGCGAGCAGGTGGTGGAGCTTGGTCAGCGCGGCCTCGACCGTCATATCGGATGCACCGACCACGCCGGCATCGGCCAGCGCCGAGCCGGTCGCGTACTTGCGCGGGTCGATGCCGCCTTCGGCGCACTGGCTGACGTTGACGATCACGGTGCCGTGCGCGCTGGCGGCCGCGAGCGCGTCGACGAAGCCGGGCAGGCCGACCGGGCCGTTGCCGGCGCCGTAACTCTGCAGCACCAGCCCGGCGAGCGGAGGCTCGAGCAGGCGCACGAGCCAACCGACCGACAGGCCCGGGTACAGGCGCAGCAGTGCGACCTCGCCAGCGCCGGCCGGGTCGGTGAGCACGAAGGCCTCGCGCTCGGGCGGCGCCAGCACCGCGCGCCGGTCGATCGTGATCGCTATGCCGACACGGCCGAGCACCGGCCAGTTCGGCGATGCGAACGCGTCGAACGCGACGCTCGATACCTTGGTCGCGCGGTTGCCGCGCATCAGCCGCCCGTGAAAGTACAGGCACACCTCGGGTAGCGGATGGTTCGCCGCGATCAACAGCGCTGCGAGCAGGTTGTCGCGCGCGTCGCTGCGCGGCTCGGCGAGCGGGATCTGCGCGCCGGTGACGATGACCGGCTTCTTCACGCCGGCGAGCGCGAACGACAGTGCCGACGCGGTGTAGGCCATCGTGTCGGTGCCGTGGATCACGACGAAGCCGTCGTAGTCGTCGTAGCGCGCCGTGATGTCGCGCGCGACCGCGTGCCAGTCGCGCGGGCCGGCCTCGGCGCTGTCGATCAGCCGCGCATACTCGTGGAGCTCCCAGGCCGGCATGCCGGCTTCGCCCGCGGCCGGCAGCAGGCCGGCCAGGCGTTGCGCGAGCCCGGGCTGCGGCTGGTAGCCGCTCGGCGTGCGCGTCATGCCGAAGGTGCCGCCGGTGTAGGCGACGTAGATGCGTTTTGTCACGGTGTGTCCTCGTCGATCGGCCGTGTGTTTCGGCCGGCGTGTGCGTCGTGGTGCAGTGGTGGCCACGGAGCGCCGCCAGTGCGCCCGCTCATGTCGCGCCGTAGCCGCCGCGCCGTGGGTATTGCGCCGTTTCGGGTGTGCCGGCAAGCGGCGGCGCGCGGCCGTCGCTGCGCGGCGCTTGCCGTGCATCCGCTCACTCGCATCGCTCGGCTGGCGCCTGTGCCGCCGGCGGGGTCAGCGCACGTCGTGCGAGCGCGAATGCGAGCAGCTCGGTCACGTCCACCGTTCGCGGCGCGTCGGGCGGCAGCGGGATCAGCGGCAGCTCGGTGCAGGCGAGCAGCACGAGCTCGGACTCGAGCCGCGCGAGCAGGCGTGCGAAGCGCTCGACGATGTCGGGCGCATCGCCGCCGCGTGCCTTCACATCGTAGATGATGCGGTGGAGTTCCTCGCCGTCGGCCGGCACCTCGACCGCGACCTCGCCGACGAGCTGGCGGTATGGCGACCACGGACCGAGATCCATGACCGGCCGCGCGCCCAGCAGTGCGACGCGTGCGAGGCCGCGCTCGCGCACGTAGTCGCGCACGACCTCGCCGACCGACACCAGCCGCGCCGGCAGGCCCAGCGCTTTGAGCTGGGGCGCGTAGTGGTTGAGCGTGTTGCAGGCGATGCCGTAGTAATCGACGTGGGCGGCGAGCCGCGTCGCGGTGTCGGCGAGGCACGCCCACACGCGCGCGTCGTTCTGCTCGAGCTCCATCGACAGGCCCAGCTCCGGCACCGAGAACACGACCACCTCGGGCGCGTCGAGGTCGCCGCGGTAGCGCGCGCCGAAGAGCTCGCGGTTGGCGCGCAGCACCTTGGCCCACAGGTCGACCCCGGCCTCGGGGCCGGAGCCGGCGATGATGCCGATGCGGCTGCGCGCACCGGGCGGCGCGGCATCGGCGCCGTTTGCGGCGGCGTCGGTGCCGGCGGCTGCGGCGGCGGCTGCGCGATCACGGGCGGCGTTGCTGTCTGCCGCTGCGTCCGGAGCCCCGCCCGGCCCGTCGGGCTGGTGGGGTGCGCGACCTTCGTTGCGTTGCGAGCTCATCACTGCCGTCTCCCCGTGGGTGTGATTACGACGAGGCGCCCTGCACGCCCGCCGTGCCCGCTGATGCGGGGGCGTCGGCCGGGCCGACGTCGCGCCACGCCTCGCGATCGAGGTCGAGGTCGGAGAACTTCGCGACGTCGAACACCGGCTCGCGCTGGCCCGCGGCGCGCTGCGTATCGTAGTCGCGGATCAGCCGCAACGCGACCTTGAACAGCAGCGCCAGCGCGATCAGGTTGACCAGCGCGAGCAGCCCCATCGCGACGTCGGCGAACGCGAACACGGTGCCCAGGTCCTGCATCGAGCCCCACAGCACCAGCACCAGCGTGACCGCGCGAAAGCCGGTGAACAGCGCCTTGTTCTCGCCTGCCATGAAGCTGAGGCTGTTCTCGCCAAGATAGTAGTTGTACATGATCGACGTGAAGGAGAAGAACAGCAGCGCGAGCGTGACGAACACGCGACCCCATTCGCCGACGTGCTCGGCCAGCGCGGTCTGCGTCAACGAGATGCCGCCGATCTCCATGCCCGGCGTGTAGGCGCCGGAGAGCAGGATGATCATCGCGGTGCAGGTGCACAGGATCAAGGTGTCGATGAACACGCTGAAGGCCTGCACGACGCCCTGGCTGACCGGATGGCGCACGAAGGCGACGGCCGCGACGTTGGGCGCGCTGCCGAGGCCCGCCTCGTTCGAGAACAGGCCGCGCCGCACGCCGAACAGGATCGCCGCACCGATGCCGCCCGCGATCGCCGGTTCGAGCCCGAAGGCGCTGCGCACGATGTACATCAGCGTGGCCGGCACCTCGGCGAGGTTGGTGCCGATCACGAGCAGCGCCACCAGCAGGTAGGCGATCGCCATGAACGGCACGACGAACTCCGCGACCTCGGCGATGCGCTTGATGCCGCCGAAGATCACCAGCCCCAGCACCGCCGCGGTGATGATGCCGGTCACGTAGGTCGGCACGCCGAAGGTGTCCTGGAACGAGGTCGCGATGGTGAACGACTGCAGCGCGTTGAAGCTGAAGCCGAAGGCGACCAGCAGCAGGATCGAGAACAGCACTGCGAGCCACTTCTGACGCAGCCCGCGCTGGATGTAGAAGGCCGGACCGCCGCGGTAGGTGCCGTCCGGCTCGGCGATCTTGTAGGCCTGCGCGAGCGAGCACTCGACCAGGCTCGTCGCCATGCCGATCAGCCCGATCATCCACATCCAGAAGATTGCGCCGGGCCCGCCCAGCGTGACCGCGACCGCGACGCCGGCGATGTTGCCCGCGCCGACGCGACCGGCCACCGACAGCGCCAGCGCCTGGAAGGAGCTCAGGTGGCCTTTCTCGTGGCGGAACGCTTGCCCGAGAATGCCGAACATGCTGCCGAAATAGCGAAACTGCACAAGACGTGACTGGACCGTGAACAGCAGCCCGAGCACGATGAGAACGAAGATCAGGACCTTGCTCCACAGCAGGTCGTTGAGAAACTCCAGCATTTCGTCTGCTCCTTGGTTGGGCGAATCCGGCGAGCGCCGCGCCACCGCGTACGCGGCTGCGCCCCCGATTCGGACAGGGGCGCAGCCGCGCACCCCTCGCTCGACCCGTCTCGGCCTGCCGCACTGCATGCGTGCAGGCCGACCGCGGTCGTCCGTGCCGTGGGGCGGCAGCATTGGCTGCGCCACGGACCCGGAATCGCCGCGACGTGCGGGCTTGTGCGTATTAAAGGCCCGTGCCGGCCTGCTGCCAATTTCTCTTGCTGGTGTGATCTGGCGCGATGTGGCGCTACACTGGCGCCACATCGCGCCAGTCGGCCGCAGGGAAGCGTCGACGGAAGCTCACGAAAGGAATGCCGCGGGGGGCGACGAATGAAGCGCAGGATCACCGACCACGACGAGTCCGGTAGCGACTTCTGCCGCAACCTGCGCCTCGCGTGCGGCTTTTACCCATCGATCGCGCTGGTTTGCCGACGGCTCGCGATCAACCGCCCGCAGTTCAACAAGTATCTGAGCGGTGCGAGCCGGCCGTCGGCGCATACGCTGCAGCGCATCTGCGACTTCTTCGGCGTCGACGTGCACGAGATCTGGCTGCCGCACAGCCGCTTCGCGCAGCTCCTCTCGGTGCGCCCGGCGCCGGTGCAGGCGCCGCCACGCAGCGGCAGCGACTATGCGGCGCGCATCGAACGGCTGCAGCAATCGTCGCGTGGCGCGCTCGACAAGTACGCTGGCCATTACTTCGAGTATTACTACTCGATGGCCTTTCCGGGCAGCGTGCTGCGCAGCCTGTTCTACCTGTACCGCGACGGTGACGCGTTCCGCTATCGGCGTATCGAGCGCCTGTCCTTCGTCGGACGGCGCGCGAGCGGCTATCGTTGCCGCTATCTGGGTGTCGCGCTGCTGTTGAATGAGCGCATCTTCCTGCTCGATCACGAGGTGCTGACCGGCAACGAGTTGACCGAGACGATCCTGTTTCCGACCTACAAGAGTCGTGTCAGCCATCTCGCCGGCGTCAAGATCGGCGTGTCGGCGGCCGACCGGCGCGAGCCGGCCTGCGCGCGCGTCGTGCTAGAGTCGCTCGGCCACCGCATCGACGTGCGCGGCGCCTTACGCGTGTGCGGGCTGCTCACCCCACACGACCCGTCGCTCGACCCCGAGGTGCTGCGCCGCATCGACAACCGCCAGCTGGGCGGTGACTGGCACTTTCTCGGGTTTCCGTTCTAGCAGCGGGTCGCGGGGTGGGGGTAAGGTCAGCTGCGCCCGTGTCCCGCGCCGCCCATCCCGCGCGGCCCCATGCCGTGATGGCCGCCGCGCCCGAACTTGGCGAACTCCGCGTCGAACACGGTCTTCTGCGCGTCCGACAGCGCCGCGTAGAAGGTTTCGACGGCCTGGCGCGTCTCGGTGAGCTGCGTCTGACGCTCGCGGCTCATCTCTTCCATGCGCTGCATGTGCTCGATCGCGGTCGTGGGCCGCTCGGCATCGCGCCGGGCTGCCATGCGTTCGGCCATCGCGTTCATGCGCGCCAGCATGTCGGTCTTGAACGCGTCCCAGGCGGGACGCTGCTCCGGCGTGAGCGCCAACGCCAGCTCCAGCCGTGCGAGCCGGACCTCGGCACGCTCGCCGATGCGCTCCTGCATCTCTTCGGGATTCATCTGATGCCAGCGCGCCCGCTCGCCGCGCGGACCGTCGCAGTCGCCGCCGCGCGCGAAAGCCGCCGCGCCGCCCAACACCGTCGCGCCAGCCAGCGCCACGACCAGCACCGTCTTGGTCAGCTTCTTCATGATCATCTCCTGTTCAACGCCCCGCACACCGGGGCGACGGAGCCATTGAAACACCGCGATGTAAGCGGGCTTTGTCGATGACGGGCGGTCTTGCATGCCTCCTTGTCGGCAGTGCGATCCGATACTCTGGGATACAAAACCGCGGCGGGCGCCCCGTGGATGTGCATCCCCCCGCGCCTTTGTGCGGCGGAAGGGCTCGGCGGAGGACTTAGCGAGTAAAAGGGCTCATCACACTTCCTCGGGCGGCTTGACGTGCCGGAACTGCCACAGCAGCAGCACGTCGTAGACGATCTTCAGGACGCCGCACAGCACGAGCGGCCAGGCGCGAAATGACGCGGAGAACAGTGCGCCGGCCAGCACCGGGCTCACCGCGGCGGCAAGGCTGCGCGGCACGGCGGTGAAGCTGGCCGCGGCCGCCCGCTCCGCCTCGGTGACCACCGCCATCACGTAGGACGAGCGCGTGGGCACGTCCATCTGCGACAGGGCGGCGCGCACGAGCAGCAGCGCGAGCGCCTGCGGCAGAGTGGGCGCGATCGCCGCCAGCATCAGGGCGATGCTCGCCGGTATGTGGGTGAACACCATGGTATTCACCAGCCCGATGCGCTGCGCCAGCCAGGCGGCGACCGGGAACGACAGCGCCGACAGCACGCCCGACCAGAAGAAGAACACGCCGGCCGCCGTGAGCGACAGGCCGAAGCGCTCGAACAGCCACAGGGCCAACAGCGACTGCACGACGAAGCCGCCGGCGAAGGCGTCCAGGCAGAACAGCGCGGCGAGCTTGAACACGATGCGGCGCGAGGGCCCGAGGGCCGAGGCTGTGCCTGCGTCACCGGACGGTTGACGTTTCGGCACGCGCGCGTAGAGCAGTGCGCCGGCCAGTCCCAGAAAGGCATAGACGACGAACATCGCCCGGATGGCGGACAGCCGGTCGAGCCCGAACGGCGCGAGCGCATCGGGCGCCGCGGCGGCGAAGGCGCCCACCGCCGCCGCCAGCGCGCCGACCAGGCTGTAGCGGGCGAACAGCCGGGTCCGGCCCGCAGCGTCGATCTCGCGGGTCAACGCCGCATGCTCCAGCGGCACGAACACGCTGACGCTGCCGGCCGACGGATTGACCGTGCCCACGAAGGCGATCACCAGCAACAGGGCGTATTCATGGACCGCCGCGAACGCCACCCCGGTCGCCACCATCAGGCCCGCACAGGCCAGCAGCAACCGGGCCGGATCGTGGCGGGTGCCGAGCAGGCCGGCGGCGATGGTGAGCAGGGCCGAGCCGAACAGCGAGACGGTGGCGACGACGCCGACTTCGAGCGGCGAGAGCCCGAGTGCGAGCAGATAGGCCGGCAGCAAAATGGCGACAAAGCCGTCGCCGAAATCGCGCAGCGCCCGCGCAGCCAGCAGGCAGGCCGCCGGCCCGGGCCAGCGATCGGATGGAAGGCCGGGAGCCCGGATCGCACTCATTCCGACGGAGCGTCGCTCACACCAGCCTGTACCAGGCCGCGCCCAGCGCGGCGCTGACGAAGATGACCGGGTTCAGCCATTCATCGACTCCCATGCTTGATGTCGCTGCAGTGTGCGCGGGCGCTCGCCGCGTGCGCGGCGCGTTGCGCGTCGACGAAATGTCGCCGCATTCCGGGGCTTCGCGCCGCCTCGACCACCGCCCTTCGGGTGGCCGCGGGTGCTTGCACGGGCAGCTGTTACGGGCTCAGCGCTCGAGCGCGTCGAGCTCCTCGCGCGTGTTGATGTTGCGAAACGCCGCCTCCTGGTCGTCGAAGCGCACCTCGACGATCGCGAGCGTCGCATACCAGCGGTCGATCTTGCGCCCGCCGGCGGCGAGGAAGGCGTCGAGGTGCGCGCGTACGTCGCGGCGGCACAGGCAGAACACCGGATGGGGCTGGTCGAAAGTGCGTGCGACGGCGAGCTGGGCGTCGTTCGCGCGCAGCGCGTCGTGGAGGCGCGCGACGAGGTCGGTGGGCAGGAAGGGCGAGTCGCACGGCGCGGTCGCGACCAGCGGGTGGGCGGCGCGCCCGAGCGCCGCGTGCAGGCCGGCGAGCGGGCCGGCGAAGCCGCCGATGGCGTCGGCGAACACCGGGTAGCCGAAGGCGGCGTAGCGCTCGGTGTTCTGGTTCGCGTTGATGATGAGTTCGTCGACCTGGGGGGCGAAGCGCTCGATCACCCACTCGACCATCGGCTTGTCGCGCAGCACGACCAGGCCCTTGTCGACGCCGCCCATGCGGCTGCCCTGGCCGCCGGCGAGCACGACGCCGGTGATGCGTTCGGGCGCGGGTCGGGTGTCGGGTCCGTTCATCGTGTGAAGCGCTCCTCGCCGGTGAATAACAGGTAGTGCTTGCCCTGGGCGCGGCCGATCATCGTCAGCCCGATGCGCCGCGCGATCTCCCAGCCCATCTGCGTGAGTCCCGAGCGCGAGACCAGGAACGGAATGCCCATCTGCGCCGTCTTGATGACCATCTCCGAGGTCAGCCGTCCGGTGGTGTAGAAGATCTTGTCGCCGCCGTCGATCGCATCGAGCCACATCTGGCCGGCGATCGCATCGACGGCGTTGTGGCGGCCGACGTCTTCGACGAACATCAGGATCTCGCAGCCCTCGCCGTGCGCCTGCGCAAGCGCGCAGCCGTGCACGGCGCCGGCCTGCTTGTAGATCGACTCGTGCAGGCGCACCGCGTCCATCAGCGCGTACAGCGTCGCCTCGGCGAGCCTGCGCTCGGCGGGCAGGTGCACCGCGTCGATCTCGTCCATCAGGTCGCCGAACATCGTGCCCTGGCCGCAGCCGGTCGTCACCGTGCGCGTGGCAAGCCGCGCGTCGGCGTCGACGAGGCCGTTGCGCGTCGTCACCGCCGCCGCCTCGACGTCCCAGTCGACCTGCACCGACACGATGTCGTCGAGCTCGGTGACCAGGCGCTGGTTGCGCAGCCAGCCGAGCACCAGCGCCTCGGGGGCGGCACCGAGCGTCATCAGCGTGACGATCTCGCGCTTGTCGACGTACAGCGTGAGCGGGTGCTCGCCGGCGATCGCGGTCGGCACGACCTCGCCGCGCTCGTTGACGGCGTCGATCGTGACCGTCAGCGGCCGGCTCGCGCGGCTGAGCAGCGGCCGCGGGCGGGGGGGAGGGGCAGGATGGTTCATGTCTGTCCGGGCCTCGGATTGATCCAGAACAAGAACCATTCTATGGCACGAATGGGGCCGCCGGACGATTTGCGTGCCACCGGCCGTGGCGTGCGCCGCAAGCAGGGCGTGATCGGCCATCGCTGTGCTCGCGCGCACGGGGCCGCGCGGCGGCGCGCAAGGCAATGGGCTATAAAGAGAAATGTGGTCCGCTCAAGGGGCTCGCCGATGCCTGTCGATGCCGCTCGATCCGGTCTGGTCGATTTCGCGCCCTGCCGCGCCAGCTGCGGGGTGGGGGCGCTCGTGCAGCTCGACGGCGAGCGCAGCCATGCGCTGATCGACGACGCCTTCACGATGCTCGCGAACCTCGCCCATCGCGGCGCGCGCGGGGCCGAGGCGAACACCGGCGACGGCGCCGGCATGCTGCTGCAAAAGCCGCACGCGTTTTTCGACGCCGAGGTCGCCGGGCTGCCTGCGGCCGACGCATACGGCGTCGGGCAGATGTTCCTGCCGCAGGCGCGGCTTGCGCAGGACCGTCTTCGCGTCCTCGTCGAGGCGGTCGCCGCCGAGGAGGGGCTGGACGTGCTCGCGTGGCGGCGCGTGCCGACCGACGCCGCCGAGCTCGGACGCAGCGCGCGCGCGACCGAGCCGGCGGTGTGGCAGTGCTTCGTCGCGCCGCGCGCCGCCCTCGCGCCCGAGCCGCTGGACCTGCGCCTCTACGTGCTGCGCAAGTGCATCGAGCGGCGCGCGCGCACAGAGCTGCCGCAGCATCCGCTGTACGTGTGCTCGCTCGACCGGCGCACCGTCGTCTACAAGGGACTCTTGACCGCGACGCAGCTGCGCGGCTACTACCCAGATCTCGCCGATGCGCGCGTCAGCTCGGCGCTCGCGCTGGTGCATTCGCGCTTCTCGACCAACACGCTGGGGGCGTGGCCGCTCGCGCATCCGTACCGCCGCATCGTGCATAACGGTGAGTTCAACACGCTGCGCGGCAACAAGAACTGGATGCGCGCGCGCGAGGCGATGCTCGCGTCCCCGCGCCTGGGCGCCGACATCGACAAGCTCAAGCCGGTGATCGAGGAGGGTGCGAGCGACTCGGCGACCTTCGACAACGTGCTCGAACTGCTGGTCGCCGCCGGTCGCAGCCTGCCGCACGCGCTGCGCATGATGATCCCGGAGGCGTGGAACAAGAACCCGCGCCTCGAGCCGCATCGGCGCGCGTTCTACGACTACCACGGCGCGCTCATGGAGCCGTGGGACGGGCCGGCGCTGGTGGTGGCGAGCGACGGCGAGCAGGTCGCCGCGGTGCTCGACCGCAACGGCCTGCGCCCGTGCCGCATCTGGCTCAGCGACGACCGCCGCCTGGTGCTCGGCAGCGAGGCCGGCCTGCTCGACCTGCCGGCGCCGCGCGTCGTCGCGAAGGCGCGGCTGCGCCCGGGCCAGCTCCTGCTCGCCGACACGCGCGCGCGACGCATCGTCGATGAAGACGAGATCTTCGCCTCGCTCGCCGCCGCGCCCTACGCGCAGTGGGTCGCGGAGAACCGCGTGCGGCTGGGCGTGACCCGCCGGACCGGGCCGCCGGATGGGGCTGCGCGCGAGCGTGCAGTGGCAGGATGCGACGCTGCGGTCGACCCCTCCGTCACATCGGTGCATGACTCGGCCAGCCAGGCCGACGGCGCCGTCGCCGCCGCCGATCCGGCCGCGCTGCTCGCGCACCAGCGCGCCTTCGGCTACACGCTCGAGGCGCTCGAGCGCCTGATCCAGCCGATGGCCGCCGAGGGCAAGGATCCGCTCGGCGCAATGGGCAACGACACGCCGCCGGCGGCGCTGTCGTCGCGCCGGCGCCCGCTGTTCCACTACTTCAGCCAGCTCTTTGCGCAGGTCTCGAACCCGCCGCTCGACTACCTGCGCGAGGCGCTCGTGACGGTGCTCGACAGCCACCTCGGGCGCCAGCGCAACCTGCTCGACGAGAGCCCGGGGCATTGCCGCCGCCTGCTGCTCGATTCGCCGATCCTCGATGCCGCCGCGTTCGCGGCGCTGCCTGCTTGCGGGCTGCCGCTCGCCGTCCTCGACACGACGGTCCCGCGTGACCAGCCGCTCGCCGCCGCGCTCGACCGCGTGCGCGCCGATGCCGAAGCGGCGCTCGTGCGCGGTGTCGAGCTGCTGGTGCTGTCGGACCGGGACGCAGGGCCGCAGCGCATGCCGCTGCCCAGTCTGCTCGCGGTCGGTGCGATCCACCACCACCTGCTGCGCATCGGCCGGCGCACCGCCTGCGGGCTGGTCGTCGACAGCGGCGAACCGTACGCGGTGCACCACTTCTGCACGCTGATCGGCTATGGCGCCGACGCGGTGCATCCGTGGCTCGCGTACGCGAGCGCCGCGCGGCTCGCCGCCGACGGCTGCATCGCCGGCGACGCCGAAGGTGCGTGCCGGCGCTACCGCGACGCCGTCGAGGGCGGGCTGCTGAAGGTGATGGCGAAGATGGGCATCTCGACGCTGGAGGGCTACAAGGGCGCGCAGGTGTTCGAGGCGCTCGGACTCGACCAGGCGCTGCTCGACGAGTGCTTCGCCGGCACGCCGTGCGCGGTGCCGGCGCGCGCGCCGGTGCTCGCGCGGCTCGAGCGCGAGACGCGCGCGCGCCATCGGTTCGCATACGCACCGCCGCTCGCCGCGGCCGCACCGCTCGAGCAGGGCGGCGAGCTCTACTGGCGCCGCGACGGCGAATACCACGCGTGGAACCCCTACACCATCGGCCGCCTGCAGCACGCCGTGCGCAGCGGCGACGAGGCTGCGTGGCGCGACTTCGCGGCGTGCTGCAACGGTGGCGACGGCGTCGCGGCGACGCTGCGCGATCTGCTCGAGTTCGTGACCGACGGCATCGCGCCGGTGCCGCTCGCCGAGGTCGAGCCCGAGGAGGCGATCCTGCGGCGCTTCTCGACCGGCTCGATGTCCTTCGGCGCGCTGTCGCGCGAGGTGCACGAGACGCTCGCGCTCGCGATGAACCGCATCGGCGGCAAGTCCGGCACCGGCGAGGGCGGCGAGCATCCGGAGCGCTTCGGCACCGAGCGCGCGTGCTCGATGAAGCAGGTCGCGAGCGGGCGCTTCGGCGTGAGCATCCGCTACCTCGCCGACGCGCGCCAGATCGAGATCAAGATGGCGCAGGGCTCCAAGCCCGGCGAGGGCGGCGAGCTGCCGGCCGGCAAGGTCGACGCCGACATCGCCGCGGCGCGCTGCACGATCCCGGGCGTCGGGCTGATCTCGCCGCCGCCGCACCACGACATCTATTCGATCGAGGACCTGGCGCAGC
>DAOMOP010000123.1:0-12099 GCA_035444405.1 Rhodocyclaceae bacterium | reverse complement strand
CCCGGCCCGATGCGCGCCGCCAGCGGCCGGCGCGTCGGGCGCGGCCTCGGATCGACGCGCCGCCGCGCAGCGGCGCCACGGCGCACCCGCCCGAGCGGCCGCGCGGAACCGCAGGCGACGCCGCAGTGCCATAATCGCACCATGATCACACCGAACGACAGCTTCACGATGGACATCGCGCCCTTTCGCGCACGCCGCGAACGCCTGATCGCACGCATGCGCGCCGCCGGCGGCGGCGTCGCCGTGATCCACACGGCGCCTGAACTCACGCGCAACCGCGATACCCACTATCCGTACCGTTTCGACAGTTACTTCCACTACCTGACCGGCTTCGGCGAACCCGAGGCGGCAGTGGTGCTGGTGGCCGGCGACACGCCGAAATCGGTTCTGTTCTGCCGCGAGAAGAACGAGGAGCGCGAGGTCTGGGACGGCCATCGCTTCGGCCCGGAGGCCGCCTGCAGCCTGTTCGGCTTCGACGAGGCGTGGACGATCGGCGACCTCGACCTCAAGCTGCGCGAACTGCTCGCCGACCAGCCCGTGCTGTGGTGCGGGTTCGGCTACGACGAGGCGTGGGACGCGCGCATCACGCGCGCGCTCAACGCCGTGCGCGCCGATGCGCGCGCCGGCACCGTGCCGCCGCACAGCATCCGCGACGTGCGCGCCGAGCTCGACGAGATGCGCCTCGTCAAGGACGCCACCGAGCTCGCGACGATGCGCCGCGCCGCCGCGATCTCGGCCGCCGCGCACCGGCGCGCAATGGCCGCCACGCGCCCGGGACGCCGCGTTTCGTGCCGCCGGCAGCCAGTCGCCGGCCTACCCGTCGATCGTCGCCAGCGGCCCGAACGCGTGCGTGCTGCACTACGTCGCCAACGACCGCCGCATGGCCGACGGCGACCTGCTGCTGATCGACGCCGGCTGCGAGCTCGACGGCTACGCCTCGGACATCACGCGCACCTTCCCGGTCAATGGGCGCTTCACCGCGGCCCAGCGCGACATCTATGCGCTCGTGCTGGCCGCGCAGGGCGCCGCGAAGGCCGCGATTCGTCCCGGCGCGCACTGGAACGAGCCGCACGAGGCGGCGGTGCGCGTGATCACGCAAGGCCTGATCGATCTCGGCCTGCTCGCCGGCACCGTCGACGAGCTGGTCGACAACGGCGACTACCGCCGCTTCTACATGCACCGCACCGGCCACTGGCTCGGGCGCGACGTCCATGACGCGGGCGAGTACAAGCAGGGCGGCGAGTGGCGGCGCTTCGAACCGGGCATGGTGCTGACGGTCGAGCCGGGCTGCTACGTGCGCCCCGCCGCGGACGTGCCGGAGGCCTACTGGAACATCGGCGTGCGCATCGAGGACGACGCCGCCGTCACCGCCGAGGGCTGCGAGTTCATCACCGATGCGGTGCCGCGCACGGTCGGGGAGATCGAGGCGCTGATGCGCGAGGCGGCCGATGCGGCGGCATGATGTGCTGATCGTCGGCGGCGGGCCGGCGGGGCTCGCGCTGGCTGTGGCGCTGGCGGACAGCGGGCTCGACATCGTCCTCGCCGATGCGCGTACGCCCGCCGCGGTCGCCGCCGACGCGCGCGTGCTCGCCCTGTCGTACGGCACGCGCCTCACGCTCGAGCGGCTCGGCGCGTGGGACGGGCTGCCGGTCACGCCGATCGAGACCATCCACGTCTCGCAGCAGGGCGGCTTCGGACGCACGCTGATCCGCGCCGCCGATCACGACGTGCCCGCGCTCGGCTACGTCACGCCGGCCGGCGCGCTCGCACGCACGCTGCGCGCCGCGGTCGAGCGCGCCGGCATCACGGTGTGCGACGAGACCACCGTCGATGGCATCGTGCCGGGCAGCGCCGACGTCGTCGCGACGCTGCACCGCGCCGGTACGCACGCGCCCGAAACCCTCGCGGCGCGCCTGCTCGCGTGTGCCGAATGCCGCGCCGACGACACGGCGGTGCGCGGCCGCGACTACGGCCAGCATGCGCTGATCGCATTTACGAGCCCGCGTGGGGGCCATCACGGCCGGGCCTACGAGCGCTTCACGCCCACCGGACCGGTGGCGCTGCTGCCCTGCGCGGAGCGCTACGCGGTCGTCCACGTCGTCGCCGACACCGAGGCCGACGCGCTGCTCGCACTCGACGATGCGGCCTACCTCGCGCGGCTGCAGGCGTGCTTCGGCCGCCGCGTTGCCCTCGAGACGGTGAGCGCGCGCCAGCGCCATCCGCTCGCGTTGCGCTACCGTCGCGAGCCCGTCGGACGGCGCACGGTGTGGCTCGGCAATGCCGCGCAGACCCTGCATCCGGTGGCCGGCCAGGGCTTCAACCTGGCCCTGCGCGACGTCTGGGCACTGGCCGACACGCTGTCGCGGCACGGCGGTGATCCGGGGCAAGCAGCGCTGCTCGCCGCCTACGCACGCGCCCGCACGCTCGATCGCGCCGGCGCCATCGGTTTCACCGACACCCTGGTGCGTCTGTTCAGCCGCGACTCGGCGCCGCTGCGCGGACTGCGCGGCGCCGGCCTGCTCGCGCTCGATCTCGTGCCGCCGCTGCGCGGCTTCGTCGCACGGCGCATGATGTTCGGCGCACGCGCGTGGCCGTGAAAGGCACGCGTTGCTGTCCCGCAACACCGCGCGCAACCGGACTGCCGGGGCGGGACCGCTTGGGGTAGAATACCGCCTTCCCCCCGCTCAACCGCCTCCCGCCTGTCATCGATCGCCCATGCAGTTCGCCGGTTTCACGCTGCGCAATAATCTCTTCGTCGCGCCGATGGCGGGGGTCACCGACCGCCCGTTTCGCCAGCTGTGCAAGCGGCTCGGGGCAGGGGTCGCGGTGTCCGAGATGGTGACCTCGAACTCGCTGCTGTACGGCAGCGCCAAGACCCAGCGGCGCGCCAATCACGCCGGCGAGGTCGATCCGATCTCGGTCCAGATCGCCGGCGCCGATCCGGCGATGATGGCCGAGGCCGCCCGCTACAACGCCGAGCGCGGCGCCCAGATCATCGACATCAACATGGGCTGTCCGGCCAAGAAGGTGTGCAACGTGATGGCCGGCTCGGCGCTGCTGCAGGACGAGCCGCTGGTCGCGCGCATCCTCGAGGCCGTGATCGCGGCGGTGCCGCACACCCCGGTCACCTTGAAGATCCGCACCGGCTGGAACCGCGAACACCGCAACGCGCCGACGATCGCCCGCATCGCCGAGGATGCCGGCATCCGTGCGCTGGCGATCCACGGGCGCACGCGCGCCGACCAGTACATGGGCAGCGCCGAATACGACACGATCGCGCGCGTCAAGCAGCTCGTGCGCATCCCGGTGATCGCCAACGGCGACATCACCACCCCCGAGAAGGCCCGCTTCGTGCTCGACTACACCGGCGCGGACGGCGTGATGATCGGTCGCGCCGCGCAGGGACGGCCGTGGATCTTCCGCGAGATCGAGCACTTCCTCGCCACCGGCGAGCACCTGCCGCCGCCGCTGGTGAGCGAGATCCTGCAGGTGTGCCGCGAACACCTCGCCGACCTCTACGCGTTCTACGGCGAGGACACCGGCGTGAAGATCGCGCGCAAGCACATCTCGTGGTACACGAAGGGACTGGTCGGTTCGGCGGCGTTTCGCCGCATGATGAACCAGCTCGGCGACGTGCGCGCGCAGCTCGACGCCGTCGACACCTTCTTCGGCGAGCTGGCCGAGCAGGATGCCCGCCTTCGCTACGAAGACGACTTTCCGCAGGAACTTGCCGCATGAGCAGCCGCCCGAACGATATCGCCGAGTCCGTGCAGCGCACGCTCGACCAGTACTTTCGCGACCTCGACGGCGAGAAGCCGGCCGCGATCTACGACATGGTGATCCGCCATGTCGAGCGCCCGATGCTCGAATTCGTGCTGCAGCGCACCAACGGCAACCAGACCGCGGCGGCGCAGATGCTCGGCATCAACCGCAACACGCTGCGCCGCAAGCTCGCCGAGCACGAACTGCTGTAGACCTACGCCATGAGCCTCGCGCGCCGGCGCGGCCGGCGCCCGACGTTATCCGTCTCCCCATTCCAGCGACTCCCATCATGAAAGTCTCCCAAGCCCTGATCAGCGTCTCCGACAAACGCGGCATTCTCGAGTTTGCCCAGGCACTGCAGGAGATGGGCGTCACACTGCTGTCGACCGGCGGCACCGCGGCGATGCTGCGCAAGGCGGGCCTGGCCGTCACCGACGTCTCCGAACATACCGGCTTTCCCGAAATGCTCGACGGGCGGGTCAAGACGCTGCACCCGAAGGTCCATGGCGGCATCCTCGCGCGGCGCGACCTCGCCGAGCACATGGACACGATCGCCGCGCACGGCATCTCGCGCATCGACCTGGTGGTCGTCAATCTGTATCCGTTCGAGCAGACCATCGCGCGCGCCGAGTGCACGCTCGACGAGGCGATCGAGAACATCGACATCGGCGGCCCGGCCATGGTGCGTGCCGCGGCCAAGAACCACGGCGACGCCGCCGGCGGCGTCGGCATCGTGACCGACCCCGACGACTACGCCGGCATCGTCGCGGAGCTCGAGGCGAACGGCGGCGAGCTCGGCTACCGCACCCGCTTCGCGCTGGCGGTCAAGGCCTTCACGCACACCGCACGCTACGACGGCGCGATCGCGAACTACCTGAGCGGCTTGGCCGAAGACGGCTCGCGGCACACCTACCCCGAGCGGCTGCAGCTCGCCTTCGACAAGGTGCAGGACCTGCGCTACGGCGAGAACCCGCACCAGAGCGCGGCCTTCTATCGCGAGCCGGGTGCGCCCGCAGGCGCGATCGCCGGCTACCGCCAGCTGCAGGGCAAGGAGCTGTCGTACAACAACATTGCCGATGCCGATGCGGCATGGGAGTGCGTGAAGGCCTTCGACACCGGCGGCGTCGCCGCCTGCGTGATCGTCAAGCACGCCAACCCGTGCGGCGTCGCCATCGCCGAAAACGCCGAGGCGGCCTACCGCAAGGCCTTCTCGACCGATCCGACGTCGGCCTTCGGCGGCATCATCGCGTTCAACTGCGAGGTCGATCGCGCTGCGGCCGAGGCGGTCGCATCGCAGTTCCTCGAGGTGCTGATCGCCCCGTCCTACAGCGCCGACGCGCTCGAGCTGGCAAGCAGAACGTGCGCGTGCTCGCCTGCGCCGTCGTCGGGCCTGCCGGCGCGCTCGACTACAAGCGCGTCGGCGGCGGCCTGCTGGTGCAGGGCGCCGACGAGGCGCGCGTCCAGCGCGCCGAGCTGAAGGTCGTCACGCAGCGCGCCCCCTCCGAGCAGGAAATGGGTGATCTTCTGTTCGCGTGGCGCGTGGCGAAGCACGTCAAGTCGAATGCGATCGTCTATTGCCGCGACGGCATGACGGTCGGCGTCGGCGCCGGTCAGATGAGCCGCGTCGACTCCGCGCGCATCGCCGCGATCAAGGCCGACAACGCCGGCCTTGCGGTCAAGGGCTCGGTCGTCGCGTCGGATGCCTTCTTCCCGTTCCGCGATGGGCTCGACGTGCTCGCCCAGGCCGGCGCGACCGCGGTGATCCAGCCGGGCGGCTCGATGCGCGACGCCGAGGTCATCGCCGCGGCCGACGAGCAGGGCGTGGCGATGGTGTTCACCGGCTACCGCCACTTCCGCCACTGACCAGACCCCGGCACGACGTCTCCGGCATTTCCCACCCCGACTCGAATCAGCCATGAAAGTACTCGTCATCGGATCCGGCGGTCGCGAACACGCTCTGGCGTGGAAGCTCGCACAATCGCCCAAGATCACCCGCGTGCTGGTCGCGCCCGGCAACGCCGGAACGGCCCGCGAGCCGCTCGTCGAAAACGTCCCGGTGACGGCGATCGACGCGCTGGTCGCGCTGGCGCAGCGCGAGAACGTGCAGTTCACCGTCGTCGGCCCCGAGGCGCCGCTCGCCGCCGGCATCGTCGACGCGTTCCGCGACGCCGATCTGCCCATCTTCGGACCGACCCGCGGCGCCGCCCAGCTCGAGAGCTCGAAGGACTTCGCCAAGCGCTTCCTGGTGCGGCACAACATCCCGACCGCCGCCTACGCGACCTTCTCCGATGCGGCCGCCGCGCACGACTACGTCGAGCGCCAGGGGGCACCGATCGTCGTCAAGGCCGACGGCCTGGCCGCCGGCAAGGGCGTCGTCGTCGCGATGACCCCCGACGAGGCGCACGCCGCGATCGACATGATGCTGCGCGACAACCGCATGGGCGACGCCGGCGCGCGCGTCGTCATCGAGGAGTTCCTGCGCGGCGAGGAGGCGAGCTTCATCGTCATGGCCGACGGCCGCCACGCACTGGCGCTGGCGACCAGCCAGGATCACAAGCGCCTCGCCGACAACGACAGCGGGCCCAACACCGGCGGCATGGGTGCGTATTCGCCGGCGCCGGTGGTGACGCCGGAAGTGCACGCGCGCGTGATGCGCGAGGTCATTCAGCCGACGCTCGCGGGCATGAGCGCCGACGGGCTGCCCTACACCGGCTTTCTGTATGCCGGCCTGATGATCGACGAGCAGGGACGTCCGCGCGTGGTCGAATTCAACTGCCGCATGGGCGACCCCGAGACGCAGCCGATCCTGATGCGGCTGAAGACCGACCTCTCCGACCTGATCGAGGCCGCACTGGCCGGCCGTCTCGACAAGGTCGAGGCCGAATGGGACCGCCGCGTCGCGCTCGGCGTCGTGCTCGCCGCGGCCGGTTATCCCGAGGCGCCGCACAAGGGTGACGTGATCTCCGGTGTGCCGGCGGACGCGTCCGACGACGTGCATGTCTTTCATGCCGGCACGGCCGAAGACGGCGAAGGTCGCCTGGTGACCGCCGGCGGGCGCGTGCTGTGCGTGACCGCACTGGGCGACAACGTGCGCAGTGCGCAAAGGCGTGCCTACGACGTCGCCGACGCGATCGTCTTCGATGGGCGCCAGTACCGCCGCGACATCGGCCATCGCGCCGTCGCGCGCAAGAGCTGACGTCACGGCCACGATGGGCATCGACTCCGCCGCGATCAGGCAGTACCTGCTCGGCCTGCAACAGGACATCGTCACACGACTGGAGGCGTTCGACGGCCAGTCGTTTCGCACCGACGGCTGGCAGCGCCCGGGCGGTGGGGGCGGCATCACGCGCGTCCTCGAGGAAGGCGGCTTCTTCGAGCGCGGCGGCGTGAACTTCTCGCACGTCACCGGCGATGCGATGCCGGCCTCGGCGAGCGCCCACCGGCCCGAACTGGCCGGGCGCGGCTTCGAGGCGATGGGCGTGTCGCTCGTGTTGCACCCGCGCAATCCGTACTGTCCGACCGTGCACATGAACGTGCGCGCCTTTGTCGCGAGCGCGGCCGGCAGCGAACCGGTGTGGTGGTTCGGCGGCGGCATGGATCTCACCCCCTACTACCCGTTCGAAGAGGACGTGCGCCACTTTCACGCGACCTGCAAGGCCGCCGTGTTGCCCTTCGGCGGCGAGGCCGAGTACCGGCGGCTGAAGACGTGGTGCGACCGCTACTTCGTCCTCAAGCACCGCAACGAAGCGCGCGGCGTCGGCGGCCTGTTCTTCGACGATCTCGGCGCGGACGGCAGCGTCGCCTTCGAGCACGCGTTCGGACTCACGCGCAGCGTCGGCGACGCCTTCCTGCCCGCCTACATGCCGATCGTCACGCGCCGTCGCGAGCTCGCCTACGGCGAGCGCGAGCGCGATCCAGGCCTACCGGCGCGGCCGCTACGTCGAATTCAATCTGGTGTTCGACCGCGGCACGCTGTTCGGGCTGCAGTCGGGGGGCCGCACCGAGTCGATTCTGATGTCGCTGCCGCCGCTGGTGAAATGGCGCTACGACTGGGCGCCGCAGCCGGGTACGCCGGAGGCGCGCCTGTACGACGAATTCCTGCCCCCGCGCGACTGGGCCTGAAGCGCGCCCCCTGACGGCGCCCGCGCCGGAGGCCCGCGCGACGTCGCAGCCGGCAGCCGCGCGCCGACAACGCGATACGGCCTCCGACCGCCTCCGCGCTCGCATGCAGCGCACACGCGAAAACAGCGATGCCCGCCGCGCAAGCGCGTGCGGGCATCGTCGTCGCCGTCAGCGTCGGCAGCGCAGCGCGCCGCGCGTCACGTCACTGCGCAGGCTCGCGGGTCGCGAACTTCGCGGCCTCGCGATAATGAACCGTCGCCTCTTCGGGACGCCCGAGCTGCTCCATCAGCTCGGCCAGCGCGTAATGCGTGTCGGCGGCCGGCTCCTGCTTCAGCGACGCCTCCAGATAGCTCTGCGCCTTGCCCCAGATCTGCGCGGCCATGCACTGACGGCCGAGCGAATACAGCAGCCCCGCGTCGTCCGGATGGTGGTTCAGCCACTTCTCGGCGCGCGACAGCGCGTCCTTCGCCTCGTCGCCCTCTCCGGCACACAGCGCATAGCGGCGCGCCAGCGCGCTGTTCCAGCGCCCGTCGAGCAGCCGCTCGACGGTGCGGCGTGCGATCGCACCCTGACCCACCGCAGCCAGCAGCGGCAAGGCCTGTGCGACGAACTCATCGTCGCCGAGCTCGTCCTTGGACAGTGAGCGCCAGTATGCGGCGAGCTGCTCGGCATCCTCACCGAGCGCACGCATGCGCTCGAGATGGGCGCGCCGGATCAGCGGCCGCGCCGTCTCGGCCGTCATCGCACGGTTGGCGATCAGCTGACGCACGAGCTCGGGCACCTGCTCCCAGCGTCCGAGCGCCTTGGCGACCTCGAGCGACATGCGCAGCGCCATCGTGCTGCGGTGCTCGCGCCGCCGCAGCGCCTCGAGTGCCGCGGCCGCATCGTCGAAGCGATTGGCCGCGATGGCCAGCTCGGCTTCGGTCAGCAGCTGCGCGATGCGGCCTTCGTCGCCGCCGGCCGCGCGCTGCATCCATTCACGATACCGGCCTTCGTCGTGCAGCGAGTGCGCGGCGCGGGCGGCCACCAGTGCAGCCACCGGTGAGCGCCCCTCCGCCGCATACGCGACACGCGCGTGCCTGATCGACTCGTTGAAGCGCCCTTCGAAAAGCGCGCCGAGCGCGTCGCGCATCGAGCGCGAAGCCTTCTCGAGCCGCCGGCGGCTGCGCAGCGAACCGACCCGCCCGGGCAGGTCCAGCGTCTTGCTGACCAGTCGCAGCAGCAGATAGATCGCCAGGAAGGACAGCAGCACCAGCACGATCGCCAGATTCAGCGACAGCTGAGCCCGCCACGGCGACAGCACCACCAGCACGTAGCCGTCGTTGGCCCCTGCAAGCATCGCCACACCGGCGGCCAGCGCGAAGATCGCGATAATCCAGAGCATTGCACGCATGACGGCTCCTTAGCGCGAGCCGCCGGCGTCGGACCCGGCAGTCGGCCCCGACGGTCGCACACCGGCGGGCCGCGCCTGCACGAGTCGCAGCGCCGCGAAGGTCTCGGACAGCGACGGCGGCTCGGCCTTGACGGGCGTCTGCTCGAGCTCGGTGAGGTCGGTGACGACGCGCTGCACGCGCTCGTCGCTGGTATCGAAGAAGCGCTCGATCCAGTCGCGCGCCTGCTTGAGGTCGGTCGCGTAGGTGCGCCCGTCGCGCCCGAGCAGCGCGAGCCGCGCCGTGAGCAGGCGAATCTTGACGTTCTCGCGCAGATAGGTGCTCTGCTCGGGCGACAGCAGCACCGGATCGGCCTGATCGAGGCGCTCGAGCCGCACCATGCCCTTGACTTCGTTCCACACGTCGATCGCCAGCGCGCGCGCATACTCGAGCGAAAGCCGGAACGGGCCGACCTCGCCGTTCTCGTGATCGGCCAGCAGCTTCTCGTGCTCGGCGGCGGCCCGCTCCAGTGCGACCTCGAAGGCCAGCGGCAGACCGTCGATGCGCTCGAGCAGGATTTCCAGACGCAGTGCGAGGCCCGACACATCGACCTGCGGATGCGCCTTCAGCGCATCGATGTCGGTGATCAGCGCACGCCGCAGCGGCTGCAGATGCGCAAGCTCGGGCAGTGCCAGTCGCGCCTCCGCACCCTGCAGCGCGATCAGCGCGGCCTCGAAGTTTCCGGCCAGCTGCAGCTGTTGGGCGGCGATGTTGATCGCCTGCTCGATCTCGGCCAGCACCTGGTCGGCGCGCGAGCGCGTCTGCTCGCGGTACATCGCCTCGAGCGCAGCCGCCATGCCTTCGGATTCGTTGACCTTCGCTTCGATCGCGCCGAAGCGCCCCTGCACCGACGCGATCGATTCGTTCTGCTGGCGCACCAGTGCCCGCAGCTCGGTGAGCGCGGTGTCGCCGGCAGCAAGGCGCTGCGCGACTTCCTCGCGCGTCTCGACCGAGGCCTGGCGCAGCTCATAGACCTGCCAGCCGACCACACCGACGCCGATCAGCGCGATCAGCGATACGAACAACGTGAATACGCCGCCGCGGCGCGGAGCGGGCTGGGCAGCCGCTGCGGCGGGCGCCGCGGCCGGCTCCGACGGCGTGCCCGCCGCCTGCGCGGCCTCGCCTGCGGCGGTGACTTCTGCTCACCCTCGGGCTTCTGCTCACCCTCGGGCTTCTGCTCGCCCTCGGGCTTCTGCTCGCCCTCGGGTTTCTGCTCGCCCTCGGGCTTCTGTTCGTCTTCGGGCTTCTGCTCGCCTTCGGGCTTCCGCTCGCCTTCCGCCTCGAGCTCCGCGCCGGAGGCAGCCTCACCCGCGCCACCGGCTTTGGACACGTCCTCGGCCTCGGCGCTGCTCGTGCCGCCGCCTGCCGCGACTGCGGACTTCTTCTGGCGCGGCGATTCTTCCGCCACGGCACCGGACGCCGCGGTCCCGGCGGCCTCGGCTGCGGTTCTTGCGGTGCCATCCGCCGCTGCGGACGCGGTGCTTCCGGACTCGGCAGTTGCTTGCGCGGCACTCGGCGCGGCCGGCTTCTCCGCCATCTCACGCGAGGCCTCGACGTCGATCGCCGGCTGCGCCGCCGCCGTCGTGGCAGCGTCCTTGTCCTCGGCCCCGCCCTTGCCGTTCTTGCCGGTCGTGTCGGCGGACGGCTTCGTCTGGTCCGCCTCGGCCGCTACGGGTTTCTCCGGTGCGGGCGCCCCCTGAGTGGTCTTGATGTCCTGGTCGGCGGAGTGCGCCTGGACATCCTTGTCGGCAGCCTGGGTTTTGCCGCCCTTGGGACCGGTCGGCGGCTGGGTAAGCGCGGGTTTGTGTTTTTTCATGATCTGGAACGTCAGCGAGGCAGGCGATTACGGGCGGCGCGGGAAGCGAGGCAACGAGCTCCCGAATCTATAACAAACGGCGGCCAAAGGCCATACGCAAAATCAATTGGAACGAAGAACGCGACGACAACGCCTCACGCATCGAAATGCCGCTCGAGGCTCGCGATCAGGCCCGCGTCGCCGGGCGCCGTCTCGATGACATTCGCAAAACCGGCGTCATGGGCACAGGCGACGATGCGCGGATGGGAGGCGAACACCGGCAGCGCGCGCACCGTCGTCATGCCTTCGCTGCCGAGCATTGCAGAGAAGTGGCCGACGCCCTCGCTGCTGGTCAGCGTGATCGCCGCGAGTTCACCGCGACGCGCCAGGTCCAGCAGGGGTTGGGCGTCGAGATCGGGGCGGTGGCGCCGGTAACAGGTCACGTAGTCGACGCGCGCGCCACGCCGCTTGAGCGTGTCGCCGAGCAGGTCGCGGCCGCCATCGCCGCGAAAGATCACGATGCGCCTGCCGGCCACGGCTGTCTCGCCGAATTCGGGCAGAGCCAGCACCGCTTCGCTGTCGAACCCGGCCTGCGGTGCGATCACGTGCTCGAAGCCGAGCTCGTGCAGCGCGCGCTCGCTGCCCTTGCCGACCGTCGCGACGGCGACGCGCGGCGGCCACGTCCGCCGCGCGAGGATGAATTCGAGCGCGTGGCGCACCGCATTCGGGCTCACGAAGAAGGCGAGATCGAATGCATCGAGCTGCGCCACCACCACTTCGAGCCCACCGGTGTCGGCCGCCGGCGAGATCGCCAGCACCGGAAAGCGCAGCGCGATGCCGCCGCGCGCCTCGATGGCCGCGCACAGCGACTCGGCCTGGCCGGCCGGGCGCGTGACGACGATGCGCCGCCCCTTCAGGCTTTCGGCAGGCATGCGCGGCGGCCTTCAGCCGAGCGCGGCGAGGATTTCGTTGGCACCGTGCGCGCGCAGC
>DAOMOP010000122.1:1646-12136 GCA_035444405.1 Rhodocyclaceae bacterium | reverse complement strand
CGGGCCTTGCCGCGGCGCTGCGCCGGCTCGACGCCGGCGAAGCGGTCGCCGCCCGGCCGCTCACGCCCGCGCGCGGCGCCGCCACGACTCGACGTCGCCGACGGCCTCAGTCGGCACCGAAGAGCTCGCGCAGCGCCTCGACGTTCTGCGGGCTCGCCTCGGCGATCGCCTGCCAGCCGGCCTCGTAGGCCTTGGCGCGGAACTTTTCGGCCTCGTCGGCCGGCAGCGTGATCGTCTCGATGCCGACTTCGGCCTGACGGCGCTTTTCGGCCTCGCCGAGCTCGAGCTCGGCCGCGTTGAGCGACTCGACCCACTGCACCTGCTTGTCGAGGAAGGTGCGCTGGGCGTCGTCGAGGCGATTCCAGGTGTCCTGGTTCATGTACAGGCCGACCTCGACGTTGTAGAAGCCCGGCTCGATGCGGTACTTGGTCTTCTCGTGCCAGCCGAGGTCGAGGATGCCGGTCGAGGGCCAGCCGTAGCCGTCGACCATGCCGCGCTCGAGCGCGGTATACACCTCGCCCGGCGGCACCTGCAACGGCGTCGCGCCGAGCGCCTGGAAGAATGGGCGGTACACCGGCACGCTGCGCAGCTTCATGCCGGAGAGGTCGGCCGAGGTGACCGGGCGCGTCGTGTAGACGTGATACTGCAGGCCGTCGGAGATGCGCGCGACCCACACCATGTTGGCCTTGTCGCGGTGGATGCGGTCCATCAGCGCATGGCCGCCGTTGGCGCGCAGCGCGTCGATGCGCTTTTCGCTGATCGACAGCGTCAGCGCCTCGGGCACGAGGTTGGAATGGAACACGCCGGTGGTGTTGGCCAGATCGACGACGCCGGCGCGCACCGCGCTGCCGACCTCGAACGGCGGCATCGACTCCGGGCCGCCGACCACCTGGATCTGCATGATGCCCTTGCCTTCGGTGTTGACCTTGTCGACGAACTGCTTGAAGCGCTGCGAGAAAAAGGTGTCCATGCCGAAGGCCGACACGGCCCTGAGCGTGATCTCGGCGGCCTGCGCGGTGACGGCGGCCAGTGCGAGCAGGGCGCCGGCGGCGAGCTTGGCGGTGTGCTGGTGCTTCATGCGTCTTCTCCTCCTGGGTGGGTGCTGCGTGACGACTACGACATCAGCCGCGGCAGGCCGATCGCGAGCCACGGCACGGCGATGATCAAGGCGAGTACGACGAGTTCGATGGCGAGGAAGGGCGCAGCCGAGGCGTAGATCTGCTGCAGCCGGATGCCGGGTGGCGCGACGCTTTGCATGACCATCAGCAGCAGCCCGAACGGCGGCGTCAGCAGGCCGATCTCCATCGCGATCAGCATCATCACGCCCAGCCACACCGGGTCGATGCCGGCGGCGAGCGCGAGCGGCATGAAGAACGGCAGCGTGATCATCATCATGCTGATCTGGTCGATCACGCAGCCGAGCACGAGCAGGATCAGCAGCATGCCGACCACCAGCATCAGCGGCGACAGCTCGAGGTCGCGGATCAGCGACAGCAGTCCCGAGGCGCCCGAGAAGCTCAGGATCTGTGCGAACGTGGTCGAGGCCACCAGCACGAACAGGATCAGCACCGAGATGCGCGCGGTCTCGAGCAGCGCCTTGTAGAGCGCGTGCAGCGTCAGCACGCGATACGCGATCGTCGCCACCACCGATGCGAGCGCGCCGATCGCGGCCGATTCGGTCGGCGAGGCCCAGCCGGCCAGCATGCTGCCGACCACGGCGACGAAGATGCCCAAGAGCGGCACGACGTCGCGCACGAACGGCCACCAGCGCGCCCAGCCGTGCGCGCCGTCGTCGCCGCCGTCGGCCGGTGCGGCGCCGGGATCGGTGCGCGAGCGCAGCACGACGTAGCCGAGAAAGCCGATCGCCATCACCAGCCCCGGCACGATGCCGCCGACCAGCAGCTGCGCGATCGAGATGCCTGCCAGGCTGCCGAGCATCACCGCCAGCGCCGACGGCGGGATCAGCATCGCGATGCCGCCGACCGCCATGATCGGTCCCATCGCCAGCGTCGGGTGGTAGCCGCGGCGCAGCATCTCGGGCAGCAGCGTGCCGCCCATCATCGCGGTGTTGGCGATCGTCGAGCCCGACAGCGTCGCGAAGGTCGTGCCGCCGAGCACCGACACCACCGACAGCCGGCCCGGCACTTTCGCGATCAGCCGCTCGATCGCCTCGATCGCGCGGTAGGCGAGGCCGGTGTGGAACAGCACCTCGCCCATCAGCACGAACAGCGGGATCGGCGTCAGCGAGAAGCTCGTGACCGCGCGCACCGAATTGCGCACCAGCTGCGCGAGGCCCGGCTCGCCGCCGAGGAAGATCCACGCCCCGATGAGGTTCACGCCGAGGAACGCGAACGCCACCGGCACGCCGACCAGCATCAGCGCGAACAGGCTGCCGAGCATCAGCGCAAGTGCCGACTGCCACTCCATCTCAGCGCTCCACGCGCGGCCGCGCGCGCCGCAGCAGCCGGCGCGCGAACTCGACCGACAGCAGCACCGCCGCGAACAGCATCGGCAGGTTCAGCCACCATTCGGCGAATACCAGCACCTTGAACACCATGCCGCCCTGTGCCGCGGCGTCCTGCGTGACGGCGAGGCACTGCCAGGCGAGCACTGCGCTGATCGCCAGGCCCACTACATCGGTGAGCGCTTCGAGCGCGCGCCGCGGCGCATCGGGCAGCGCACGCAGCGCGATGTCGATGCGGATGTGGTCACCGAGGTAAAGCAGCCACGGCGCCGCGATGAAGGTCGCCGCCATCAGCATGTACTCGGTGACCTCGACGCTCCACGCGATCGTGCCGCCGGCGAGGTTGCGCACCGCGATGTCGGCGCACACGAGCAGCCCCATCGCGCCGAACAGCACCGCCGCCAACAGCCCGCAGCCGCTCATCAGGCAGTGATAAAGCCGGCTGGCCGATGAGCCGAAAACCGCCGACGTACCCTGTGCTGCCATGTCCCGCCCCTGTGTCGGATGAAATATCAGGCGTCAAACATATCAGGGGTGAAATTTGCTGTCCATCTCCGTCTGCAGGGCGAGGCGGGCGCCGCGGTTGCAGGGCGAAGGCGGACGGGCGACAATTCCCGTCCATGTGATTCTCATACCAGTGAAGGCCGCGCCGGCGCAGGCGCTGCGCCGGTCGCGCCGAAACGCCGGGGTGGGCGGGCGTCGGCGGTGCGCCCGACGCCGGCGGGCAAAAGCGGAATCGATCATGCGCGTGTTGTACATCGAGGATACCGACAGCGACGCCGACCTCGCCCAGCGGGCGCTCGCCCGCCATGCGCCGCACGTTGCGCTGGTGCGCGCGTGCACGCTCGACGAAGGGCGCCGGTGGCTCGCCAACGACGCGTTCGATGCGCTGCTGCTCGATCTGAACCTGCCCGACGGCAGCGGCCTCGAGCTGCTGGCGGAGCTGCGGCGGCAGGGCGTGCCGCTGCCGGCCATCGTGCTTACCAGCGCGGGCGATCAGGACGTCGTGGCGGCGGCGATCCGTGCCGGTGCCGACGACTATCTCGCCAAGCACGACGACTACCTGCAACGCCTCGCCCAGCGCATCGAACAGGCGTGCGCCCACCGCCAGGAGGCCGGCGGCGTGGCGCGGCGCGGGCTGAGCGTGCTCTATGCCGAGCACAACCCGTTCGATGCCGATCAGGCGCGGCACCATCTCGCCCAGCATGCGCCGCATATCCGGCTCGAGCATGCCGCCGACGCGGCCGACGTGCTGCTGCGCCTGCCGGCCGGCGAGGATGCGCCGCTGCCCTTCGACGTGCTGCTGCTCGATGACCGGCTGCCCGGCATGGGCGGCCTCGAGCTCGCGCGCCTGCTGCGTCAGGAGCACGGGCGCGACCTGCCGATCGTGCTGGTCACCGGCCACGGCAACGAGGAGCTCGCCGCCAGCGCGCTGCGCTTCGGGCTCGACGACTACCTGTGCAAGCGCGACGGCTATCTGTTCCAGCTCGCCGGCACGCTCGAGCGCGTGCATCACCAGGCCGAGCTCGCGCGCGAGGGCGCGCGCCTGCGCGAGACCTCCGGGCGGCTCACGCAGCTGCTCGCCGCCAGCCCCACGCTGCTCTACACGCTCGCGATCGACGGCCGCCGCCTGGTCGCGACCTGGGTCAGCGAGAACATCGAGCGCCTGCTCGGTTACACCGTCGACGAGGCGCTCGCCCCCGACTGGTGGCGGCGCAACGTGCATGCGGACGACCGCGAGCAGGCGATGGTGCGCACCGACGTGCTGCTCGCGGCCGGCCAGCGCACGCTCGAATACCGCTTCATGCACCGCGATGGGCGCCTGTGCTGGGTGCACGACGAGATGCGCGTGCTGCGCGACGAGACCGGCCGGCCGGTCGAGATCGTCGGCAGCTGGACCGACATCAGCGCGTCCAAGCACTCCGAGCAGCGCCTCGAGCATCTCTATCACTACGACCCGCTCACCGACCTGCCCAACCGGCTGCTGCTGCAGTCGCGCCTCGAGCATGCGCTCGACCATGCGCGGCGCCACCGCCAGCTGGTCGCCGTGCTGTGCATCGATCTCGACCGCTTCAAGAACGTCAACGACAGCCTCGGTCATCCGGTCGGCGACGAGGTCATCGTGCACATCGCGCGCCGCCTCAAGGACGGCATCGGCGACGACGACACGCTCGGGCGCCTGGGCGGCGACGAGTTCCTCGTCATCATGGAGAATCTCGCCTCGCCCGAGGCTGCCGGCGTGCTCGCGCACCGCATCATCGGGCTGGTCGAGCAGCCGATCCGCGTGTCGAGCGGCCACGAGGTCGTCTCGAGCGCCAGCGTCGGCATCAGCCTCCACCCGGCCGACGGCGATTTGGTCACGCAGCTGCTGCAGCACGCCGACGCGGCGCTTTATCGCGCCAAGGAGGAGGGGCGCGGCATCGCGCAGTTCTACCTGAGCGCGCTGACTTCGGCCGCCAACGAGCGCCTCGAGCTCGAGCTGCAGCTGCGCCGCGCGCTCGAGCGCGACGAGTTCGAGGTCTTCTATCAGCCCCTGATCAGCCTCGATCCGGCTTGCGACGTGGTCGGTGCCGAGGCGCTGCTGCGCTGGCGCCAGGGCCATGGCGGACTGGTCAGTCCGGACCGCTTCATCCCGCTCGCCGAGGACACCGGCCTGATCGTGGCGATCGGCGAGTGGGTGCTGCGCGAGGCCTGCGCGCAGGCGCGCGCGTGGATCGATGCCGGCCTGCCGTTCGGGCGCATCGCGGTCAACCTGTCGGTGCGCCAGTTTCGCGAGCACGACATCGTCGGACTGGTCGCCGCCGTGCTCGCCGACACCGGTCTGCCGGCCGTGCGCCTGGAGCTCGAGATCACCGAGTCGGCGCTGATGCGCGACGTCGACGAGGCGGTCGCCAAGCTCGACGCCCTGCGTGCGCTCGGGGTCGGCCTCGCCGTCGACGACTTCGGCACCGGCTACTCGTCGCTCGCGTACCTGAAGCGCTTCCCGCTCGACAAGCTCAAGATCGACCAGAGCTTCATCCGCGGCATGGGTCCGGGCAGCAACGACGAGGCGATCGTCACCGCGACGATCGCGATGGCGCACAGCCTCGCCCTCCAGACGCTCGCCGAAGGCGTCGAGACCGAGGACCAGCTCGAGATCCTGCGCGCGCTCGGCTGCGACGCGTACCAGGGCTACATCGCCAGCCGCCCGGTGCCGGCGCGCGAGTTCAACGCCTTCCTGATGCAGCCGGCGCCAGGGTAGCGCACGGCTCGGTCGGTGTACGGCGCATTGCTATAGACTTCCGCACTTCGATTCAATCCTCCGTGCGGTGACGCCTTGCTGACCACCACTCTCCCCCCCGACCAGCTCGCGCTGCAGCTCTTCGACGTCGCCTCGCTGGGCCAGGTGTTCACGCCCGACGCGGTGGTCGCGGCGATGCTCGCGCTGCGCCGCCGGCACGGGCGCGTGCTCGAGCCGGCGTGCGGCGACGGCGCGTTCCTGCGTCGTCTGCCCGGCGCGGTCGGCATCGAGCTCGACCGCAGCCATTGCCCGGCCGGCGCGCTGAACCTCGATTTCTTCGCCTATCCGGACAGCGAGCGCTTCGACACCATCATCGGCAACCCACCCTACGTGCGCTTCCAGGATATCCCGGCGGCGACGCGCAAGCGGCTGCGGCTCGAGCACTTCGACCTGCGCTCCAACCTGTACCTGTTCTTCATCGAGAAGTGCCTGCGCCACCTCGCGCCGGGCGGCGAGCTGATCTTCATCACACCGCGCGACTTCCTGAAGGCGACCTCGGCGGTCAAGCTGAACCGGCTGCTGTTCGCCTCCGGCACCATCACCGATGCGATCGAGCTCGGCGATGCGCGCGTGTTCGACGACGCGGTGCCGAACTGCCTGATCTGGCGCTTCGAAAAGGACTTGTTCGACCGGACCGTGCGCTGGGCCGAGGTCGGCGTGTCGCAGCCGCTCGCGCCCGCGCTGGCGGCGCCGCGCTGGCAGACACGTCACCTCGTCGAGGCCGCCGGGCATCTGATGTTCGCCCGCGGCGACTACCCGCTGCACCTGTCCGACATCGCGTTCGTGAAGGTCGGCGCGGTGTCGGGCGCCGACGACCTCTACGCCGACGCACGCCACGGCAACCGCGACTTCGTGTGCTCGGAGACGGTGCGCACCGGGCGCACGCGCCGCATGATCTGGTGCCAGCCCGGCGATCCGCCGCCGCCCCCGAGCGTGCTGCGGCCGCACTACGAGCGCCTGATCGCGCGGCGCATCCGCCCCTTCGACGATTCGAACTGGTGGCAGTGGGGGCGCGGCTACTACCAGAGCGCGCGCCCGCGCATCTACGTGAACGGCAAGACGCGCGCCGCGCAGCCGTTCTTCCTGCACGACTGTCCGCACTACGACGGGGCGGTGCTGGCGCTGTTTCCGCATGACGAGGCGGCCGACGTCGCCGCGCTGCGCGATGCGCTGAACGCGGTCGATTGGGCCGACCTCGGCTTCGTCTGCGACGGGCGCTTCCTCTTCACCCAGCGCAGCCTCGAGAACGCACCGCTGCCGGCGACCTTCGCGCGCTTCGTGCCGCGCCGCTGACGCGGCGGCGGGGGCCCGCTCACGTACGCCGGCACGGTGGTGTAATATTGAGCAAAAGTACCTGGCCGCGGTGCCCCAGCCGGCGGCCTTTTTTGCAGAGAGATCCGCCTCATGGTCCCACACCTGACGACCGCGCTGACCGGCCCGCTGCTGGAGCTCGAAAAGCACTTTCTCGACCACGCCACCGAGATCGAGCAGTGGCTGCGCGCGCAGTGGTGCGCGCACACGCCGCCGTTCTACGGCTCGACCGACTTGCGCAACGCCGGCTTCAAGCTCGCGCCGGTCGACCTGAATCTCTTTCCGGGCGGCTTCAACAACCTCGCCGACGTGTTCATGCCGCTGTGCGTGCAGGCCGCGCAGGCCGGCATCGAGCGCATCTGCCCGGACGCGAAGAAGCTGCTGCTGATCCCCGAGAACCACACGCGCAACCAGTTCTACCTGCAGAACGTCGCGCAGCTGGTCGCGATCCTGAAGCTGACCGGGCTCAACGTGCGCATCGGCAGCCTGCTGCCCGACATCACCGCGCCGACCACGCTCGAGCTCGCCAACGGCAGCGCGCTCACGCTCGAGCCGCTCGAGCGCCACGGCGGGCGCGTCGGGCTGGCCGGTTTCGAACCTTGCGCGGTGCTGCTCAACAACGATTTGTCGGCCGGCGTGCCGGCCCTGCTCGCCGATCTCGACCCTGGCGTACAGCAGGTGATTCCGCCGTTGCACGCGGGCTGGCATGCGCGGCGCAAGTCGCGCCACGCCGCCGCCTACGACCGTATCGCGCGCGAGTTCGCCGACGTGATCGGCATCGACCCGTGGCGCATCAACCCCGAGTTCGGCGTATGCGGCCGCATCAACTTCCAGGAGCGCACCGGCGAGGAATGCCTGGCCGAGCGCGTCGACAGCCTGCTCACGCGCATCCGCGCGAAATACCGGGAATACGGCGTCGACGAGACGCCGTTCGTCGTCGTCAAGGCCGACGCCGGCACCTACGGCATGGGCGTGATGATGGTCAAGGACGCCGCCGAGGTGAAAGGCCTGAACCGCCGCCAGCGCAACAAGATGGCGGTGGTCAAGGAAGGGCTGCAGGTGCACGAGGTGATCATCCAGGAAGGCGTGCACACCTTCGAGACGCTCGACGGCGCGGTCGCCGAGCCGGTCGTCTACATGATGGATCACTACGTCGTGGGCGGCTTCTACCGCGTGCATACCGAGCGCGGGCGCGACGAGAACCTCAACGCGCCGGGCATGCACTTTCGCCCGCTGGCGTTCGAGACCTGCTGCAGCCTGCCCGACAGCGGCCAGTCGCCGGACGCGCCGCCGAACCGCTTCTACGCCTACGGCGTCGTCGCGCGGCTGGCGCTGCTCGCCGCGGCGCTCGAGATCGAGGAAACCGAGCCGGCCGCGGCGGCCGAGCTGGCCGCCTGAGCGGGGAGGCGCGATGGCCGCTTCGCTCAGGCTCGCCTTCATTCTCGATCCGCTCGGCGGACTCAAGGCCTACAAGGATTCGAGCATCGCGATGATGCGCGAGGCGGCGCGGCGCGGGCACCGCGTGTTCACGATCGGTCGCGAGGCGCTGGCGTGGCGCGACGGCGTCGTGTCGGCGCGCGCGCTGGCGATCCGTCCGCGCGACGACGACCGTGCGTGGTACGAGACCGACGAGGAGGTGCTCGCGCCGCTCGCCGCCTTCGACGCCGTGGTGATGCGCCAGGATCCGCCGTTCGACTTCGAGTACGTCACCGCGACCTGGCTGCTCGAGCGCGCCGTGCACGGCGGTGCGCGCGTCTTCAACGACCCGCGCGCGATCCGCGACCACTCCGAGAAGCTCGCGATCACCGAATTCGCGCAATTCACCGCGACGACGCTGGTCGCGCGCGCGCCGGCCGACATCCACGCCTTCATCGACGAGCTCGGCGAGGTCGTGCTGAAGCCGCTCGACGGCATGGGCGGCAGCCAGATCTTCCGCGTGCGCGCGGACGACCCCAACCGCAACGTCATCGTCGAGACGCTCGCCCACGAGGGCAGCCGCACCATCATGGCGCAGCGCTACCTGCCCGACATCGCCGCCGGCGACAAGCGCGTGCTGATCATCGGCGGCGAGGTCGTGCCCTACGCGCTCGCACGCATCCCCAAGGCCGGCGAGACGCGCGGCAACCTCGCCGCCGGCGGCCGCGCGGTGGCGATGCCGCTGACCGCGCGCGAGCGCGAGATCGCCGAGCATCTCGCGCCGATCCTGTGGCGGCGCGGCCTGATGGTGGTCGGTCTGGACGTGATCGGTGGGCACCTCACCGAGATCAACGTCACCAGCCCGACCTGCTTCGTCGAGATCGGCGCGCAGACCAGCTTCTCGGTGGCTGCGCTGTTCGTCGACCGGCTCGAGCAGGCCTGCGCATGATCCCGAAAGCCTGGCTGACGGGGCGGCTCGCCCCGTGGCTCGTTGCGTTCGTCGTCGTCGCCGCGCTCGCCGCGTGCGCGCGCCCGCAGACCTTCCACCAGGAAGCCTACGTCTTCGGCACGCGCGTGGACCTCACCGTCTACGGCCGCTCGCAGGCGCAGGCGGCCGATGCGATGGCCGCCGTGCTGCGCGAGTTCGATCGCCTGCACCAGGCCTACCACGCGTGGCAGCCGTCCGAGCTGACCGCACTCAACGAGGCGATCGCGCGCGGCGAGCCGGCCGTCGTGTCGGACGAGCTCGCGGCGCTGCTGCGCGACGCGCAGCGCGTCGCCGCGCTCGGCGACGGCCTCTTCGATCCGGCGCTCGGCGCGCTGATCGCGCTGTGGGGCTTTCACGCCGACGAGTTCGTGCCGGTCGAGCCCGACCCGCAGGCGCTGCAGGCGCTCATCGCGGCGCGCCCGCGCATGGCCGATCTCATCATCGACGGCAACCGTGTCGAGAGCCGCAACCGCGCCGTGCAGATCGACCTGGGCGGCTACGCGAAAGGCTACGCGCTCGATCGCGCGGCCGCGATTCTGCGCGCGAAGGGCATCGACGATGCGCTGATCAACATCGGCGGCAACGTCCTGGCGCTCGGCTCCAAGGGCGGCACGCCGTGGCGGCTCGGCATCCAGCATCCGCGCGAAGCGCGCCCGCTTGCGACGCTGCCGCTGTACGACGGCGAGGCGATCGGCACCTCGGGCGACTACCAGCGCTATTTCGAGCTCGACGGCGAGCGCTATTCGCATCTGCTCGATCCGCGCACCGGCTATCCGGCCCGCGGCACGCAGTCGCTGACGGTGCTGGTACCGGCGCGCGAGGATGCCGGGACGTGGTCGGACGCCACCAGCAAGGCGCCCTTCATCGCCGGTGACGACTGGCGCACGTATACGCGCCGCTACGGCGTCGACCATGCGCTGCGGGTGGCAGCGGACGGCCGCATCGAGGTCACGCGCGAGCTGCGCGCGCGCCTGCAGTTCCCGTCCGGCATCGGCCCGATCAAGGTGGTCGAGTGAGCGGCGCCGGGCCTG
>DAOMOP010000122.1:0-1636 GCA_035444405.1 Rhodocyclaceae bacterium | reverse complement strand
GCCGACGTGTCGATGTCGCTCGACAACGTGCTCGCCGTGGCAGGCGCGGCGCGTGCCACCGTTCATTGACCGCGAGCAGGAGACCAAGCGCCCCGTGCCGCCGAACCGTTCCGAGCTCGATCGCCTGGCGATGGTGTTGATGGTCGTGCTGTGCACCGTCTGGGGGGTGCAGGGGGTTGCGGTCAAGCTCGCCAACGCGGGCATCTCGCCGCTGTGGCAGTCCGGCCTGCGCTCGCTCGGAGCGGCCTTGCTGGTGCTCGCCTGGGCGCGTGCGCGCGGCGTCAGGTTGTGGGATGCCGACGCGACGTGGTGGCCGGGGCTGCTCGCGGGCCTGCTGTTCGCGGCCGAGTTCGCGCTGCTCTTTCGCGCCCTCGAACTGATCGACGCCTCGCGGGCGGTGATCTTCCTGTACACGGCGCCGTTCTTCGTCGCGCTCGGCGCGGTATGGCTGCTGCCCGACGAGCGCATGCGCCGCGCGCAGTGGTTGGGCATGGCGCTCGCGTTCGCCGGCATCGTCGTGCTGTTCGGCGAGAACCTGTTCGCGCCGGCACGCCTGTCCATCGCCGGCGACGCGATGATGCTGCTGGCGGCGCTGTTCTGGGGTGCGACGACGCTGACCGTCAAGGCCACGCCGCTCGTGCGCGCGACGCCCGAAAAGGTGCTGCTCTACCAGCTCGGTGTCTCGGCCGTGGTGCTGCCGCTGCTCTCGCTCGCGTTCGGCGAGCCGCGCGTGTTCGCAGCGAGCGCGGTGGTGTGGGCGAGCCTCGCGTTCCAGATCGTCGTGATCGCCTCGACCAGCTACCTGACCTGGTTCTGGCTGGTGCGCCACTATCCGGCCACGCGGCTGTCGTCGTTCTCGTTCCTGACCCCGGTCATGGGCGTGGTGGCCGGCGTCGTGCTGCTCGACGAGCCGCTGACGCCGGCGCTGTTCGCCGCGCTGGCGCTGGTCGGCGCCGGCATCTGGGTTGCCAACCGGCCGGCACCGCGCGAGCGCTGAGGGGCGGGGGCCGGGGGGGCGCAAGCCCCTGCCGCGATCCGGGTCGATCGACGTCGCGCTTTGGGCTAAGCTGTGTGCCCCGAACCGAGCAGCCGGCTACCGGCGGAGTACACGATCATGTCGCGACCGAAACTCGAATTCTGGTACGAATTCGCCAGTTCGTATTCCTACCTCGCGGTGATGCGCATCGAGGCGCTGGCCGAGCAGGCGGGCGTCGAAGTGGTGTGGCGGCCGTTCCTGCTCGGCCCGGTGTTCCTCGCGCTGCGCTGGAACGATTCGCCGTTCAACATCTATCCGCCCAAGGGGCGCTACATGTGGCGCGATCTCGCGCGCCTGTCGGCCAAGTACGGGCTGCCATTCCGCATGCCGAGCCGCTTTCCGCGCAGCGGCGTGCTGGCCGCGCGTGTCGCGCTGCTCGGCGAGCGCGACGGCTGGATCGGGCCGTTCTCGCGCGCGGCGATCACGGCCAACTTCGCCGAAGACCGCGAGATCGCCGAGCCGGCGGTGATCGGCGACATCCTCACGAAGCTGGGCCTGCCGGCCGACGCGCTGCTTGCCGCGGCGGTGACGCCCGACAACAAGGAGGCGTTGCGCAGCCAGACCGCACGCGCGACCGAGCTCGGGCTGTTCGGCGCACCG
>DAOMOP010000121.1:0-12256 GCA_035444405.1 Rhodocyclaceae bacterium | reverse complement strand
TCAAGGACGAGGTGCGCGAGCTCGGCGTCGCGCTCGGCCTGCCGCACGACATGGTCTACCGCCACCCGTTCCCGGGCCCGGGGCTCGGCGTGCGCATCCTCGGCGAGGTGCGCCGCGACTACGCCGACATGCTGCGCCAGGCCGACGCGATCTTCATCGACGAGCTGCGCGCCGCCGACTGGTACGACAAGACCAGCCAGGCCTTCGCGGTGTTCCTGCCGGTGCGAAGTGTCGGCGTGATGGGCGACGGACGCACCTACGAGTACGTCGTCGCGCTGCGTGCGGTGCAGACCCAGGACTTCATGACCGCGCACTGGGCGGAGCTCCCGCACAGCCTGCTCGGCAAGGTCAGCAACCGCATCATCAATGAAGTACGTGGCATCAATCGCGTCGTCTACGACATATCCGGCAAGCCGCCGGCGACGATCGAGTGGGAATAGGCTGCGCACCAGAGCCGGGTGCGTGCGTCAGCTTCAGCAATGCCGCAGGTCGTCGAGCAGCACGTCGGCGAGCCCTTCTTCGTCGATCGCCAGCCGTTCGGCGAGCATCGCGCCGGCGAGTGTGTCGTCCCACAGCGCGCTGACGGCGGCATCGTCGATTGCATGGATTGGACTTTGACGGATTCTTCGCCCGATGGTGGCAACAATGCGAGCGGTTGTCGAGTATATGCGTTCACGCTGCTGGACCAGCACCCGGGAGCTACTTGCGTCAGTCCCAAATTGGGACTAAAGTGTCGCTGATGCGAGTGATAGCCGTCTCCACACTTCGAGACTTCTGGAAACTTCATCCGGACGCCGAGCAGCCTCTGAAGGCTTGGTTTGAGGAAGCGACTAAAGCGTCCTGGACTCAGCCATCAGACATCAAGGCGCAGTACGGTAGCGCCAGCATTCTCAAGAACCGGCGCGTCGTTTTCAACATCAAAGGCAACGACTACCGGTTGATTGTGGCCATCGCCTACAGGCTGCAGGTCGTCTACGTGAAATTCGTCGGTACCCACAAGGAATACGACGAAGTGGACGCAGAAACCGTTGAAATGGTCTGAGTGACCATGGAGGACCACATGGACATCCGCCCTATTCATACCGAAGCCGATTACAAGGCTACGCTGAAGGACATTTCCGCCTTGATGGCGTTCGACCCCGATCCAGGCAGCCCGGAGGGAGACCGCCTGGATATTCTGACCACCCTGGTGCAAGCCTATGAAGCCAGGCACTTCCCCATTGGCGCGCCGGATCCGGTCGAAGCGATCAAGTTTCGGATGGAGCAAAGCGGCCTGTCGGTGAAGGATCTGGAGCCGTTCATTGGCCGGAGCAACCGCGTCTACGAAGTCCTGAACCACAAGCGCCCCTTGACACTGGGCATGATCCGTAGATTGCACCAAGGCCTGGGCATTCCGGCCGAGGTTCTGATTGCCGAAACCATTGCGGGCTGACTTGATGATGCTGGCGAGCGATGCATTTGTCTCCACTTCCGCTCCCAGCCGGACGGATGTTGACGGTATCAGCGGAATGTCCAAAAAGTGCGGTCGTTGGTGCCGTTCGATCACCGTTATTGAACGACCTGCCGGGTGAAGATGGGTGCGCCTGGTCCGGGTGATGCCCATGAAATCCCTGCTGATCGTCGATCCGCTCTGCGGTCCTGCGGGACAGTACCTTTCGTGGGACGGCATGGGTCGATATGGGAAACGGGTGGTAATCGCTCCAAAGGCACGATTGTCTGACGGTATCACTGGTGGTATCAAGAGGCCTTGGAATATGTAAGTTGTTAATGCGTAACGATTTATGTGTTCTGGTTGACAATCGAGTGGAAGGGAAGGTCGCAGAAGCCGTCGATCTACCGTCAGGATGGGTGCCGCATACACGGGTAGCGGGCTGGATACAACGTGCCGCCAGAGTCGCTGCACTTGGTCGCCATGTCCGAACGACATCTACAAATTTCGGACGCCACGGGAGTTTTCGATGCGCAGGCACAACAGGCACATGGGCTCCCCCTTGGTTGTGTGGTGTCATGGCTTGGCCGCCTGATTCACCCGCTCTTGAATGTTGCTACAGACCTGCATGAGTTGATCGAAGGCGAGAGACTCGCCGAGCATCATGCCGTCACCGATCATGGCCGCATAGTCTTCCTGCAATGCATCGCGCGCCGCGCCTTCAGGAACAATGCCCAGACTGCCGGCCGCGGCCGATTTGTAGTCGATGACGTGGCCATCGGCATCCTTCTCGAGAAAGAAGTACGCCTTGTAGTCCGCGATTGCCGCCGCCACCGCGCGGTCGGTGATGACCTCATCGCCGTATCGGCTGCGCACGATGGCCGCCAGGTCGTGCCAATGACGCGCGTACCGCTCACTGCGTATCCGCCCCTGGGCGCAATAGACATGGGCAGCGGTTGCCTTTTCCCAGAAGGTGCGCGCCACGCTCATGACTACGGGACGGGCGGTCGGGAACGAAACACCCTCGACATGCCCCTCCATGTCGCAGGCAACGGGCAGCGCCTGATGCGGCTCACCGGTAGCGCGGCCGCCGAATTCCAGCGTCACGACCGTTCGCACGCAGCTGCTGCCGGACTTGAGCGCAGGGTAGTGCAGCAGCAGTTTGTCGTTTTCCTCGCCACCCACTTCCAGTTGTGCCTGCAACTGGTCTCGTGCGAGCGCGGCTTGGAGGACGGGGCGTACGTTCGTGGCGATCCACGCGGGCAAGCGCTCCCGTACGGCGCGGGTCCACTTGCTGGCCTGGCTGCGGCTCGACGGCAGAGAGCTGTCGCCGCCCGTCAGGTCCGGAATGAGCTTGCGGATGTCGCAGGTGAGGTCGAGGTCCTCGGAGCGATCGATGACTTGGTACGCCTTGGACAGCGAAGTTCCACCCTTGAATGTGAGGTTGGCGGCGAGCGCCGAGTCGAAGAGGGCGCCAAGCGTCCAGACCACCCACACGTCCTCTTCAAGGAGAAGCGTTGGCCGCTGCGTCTTCTCGCGGACGATCTCCAGAACCTCGCGCTGGTCGTCTTGGCTGAGCCGCGGGAAGGCCTCAGCCACGCGCCACTTCCTCACCAATCGCTCGCGCCATCCACGATGGCAGCGCCGCCCGGGAGGACGCAAGGATCTGCCACTCTGCCGGCGGAAGTGAGCGGTGCAGCGTCGCCAGTGACCTGCTGGCATGGGTCGGCCCCAGCCATGCCAGGGCACGCACCGCCGCCCCGGCTGGACCGGTGCCCAAAGCGAGCATCCAGCGAGGCACGTGCTTCACCACGATCTCGGAGCGGCCGAGCTTGAGCTTTCGGGTTCGCCCGGAGGTCAGGTAGACCTCACGAACAGGCACTTGCTGGGTCAGGCCCAGGGTATTCGCCGCGATGGCGCCGTGGGGGGCGAACACTTCTCCGCTTTGGGCTGCCAGCGCTTCGATGACTTTCTCCGGTGTGGGCGCGCGCGTGCCGAAGCGGCTGGAGACCGGTGCGACATACGCGCCACGCGCGACCCGCAGCAGCTTGCCCTCTTTGGTCAGCCTTGAGAACGCCTGATCGACCGCGGCCCGTGTGCCCATGTGCAGAAACTCCTTGGGCGACAGCAAACCTCCCTCGGGCAGGGATCGGGCTTGGATCAGGATGGCTTCGGGCAGCGTGTTCATGGATGCCTCCTCTGTAAGAAGCAGACATCAGTTTCTGACATCCCGCCCGGACTCTCGTTTGTGGCTATGGGCGGCAATTCTCCAATCTGATCAAGACTATCAAGGTGTTCGGCACGTTCCAGGGGCTTCAGCCAACGCGGCATCGAATGCCGCGTGCGCCTCGGACTTTCGACATGCTCGTTGACCGCGCCGGGCGAGATCCAGGCGGAGCGGGGCGCTCCGCTGTCGCCACGCGCCGGGGAGCACAGGACGGCCGAGGGCGTCTTGCGCGTGTGCCGCTTCCCTATGAACATCTCCCCCGTTCCGCTCGCACCGGGGCGACACGTCGCCGACTTGCCGGCATCGCGCGTTGGACAGCACGCGGGCGGCCTCCTATGCTGCAATGAACGCGCAAGTCGCGATGACGGCGTCCGATATTGCTGTCGGCATCGTCCGAATGGCATTCCTGCCTGTACCGGCGGTCGGTTGAACGAGTGCCGTGGGCGCGGGAGCCGGAACGGAGGGGGCTTCCGATCCCGCATTGCGGCAAAGGAGGGGGCTTGAACGCGTCACGGGTCTGGAGCGGTCGCCTGCGCGCCGTGATGGCGCGCCGAAAGGCTCTGCCCAGGGTCTTCATCAGCTATCGCCGCGACGACAGCCTGATCCACGCACGGCTGCTGCACAACGAGCTGGCCGCGCGCTTCGGTGCCGAGCGTGTCTTCATGGACGTCGACGATATCGACTACGGCGAGGACTTCATGCGTGTGATCGATGCGCACCTGGACAGCGCCGACGTCGTCGTCGCCGTGATCGGCCCGCGCTGGACAGAGCTGTTGCAGCGGCGCCTGGCGAGCGACGACTACGTGCGCCACGAGCTGGCGCGGGCGCTCGCGCGTGCAGCCCCGGACGGCCTCAGGGTGATTCCGGTGCTGGTCGGTGGGGCCGGCGTGCCGGGCGAGGGGCTTCCCGACGAGCTCGCGCCGCTGCGCACGCTGAACTGCCTCGTTTTTGGCGACAACGCCGCCCTCCTGCCGCAGCAGGTCGATGCGCTGGTCGCGGCGATCCGCGCGCGCTCCGTGCACGATGATCTATACGATGCGCTCGAGCGCCTGCGCAGCGGCCGGCGGGCGCGCTACATCGGCGCTGGCGTGGGCCTGGCGATGTTCTTCGCGGCATGGGTGGCGCTGTTCGATTTCGTCGGCCTGGATACGCGGCTTGCCTCCGCGACCATGCTGCTCGGCGGTTTCGGCGCGCCCGTGCCGTGGAGCGGTCGCGTCGTGCTGGTGTCGATCGACGAGGCGAGCGAACGAAGCATCGGCCGCCCGTTCGATGCCAGCTGGCGGCGCGAGCACGCACGCCTGATCGAGCGACTGGCGCGCGCCGGTGCGCGTACGGCCGCCTTCGACCTGTTTGTCGAACAGCCGGCCGACGCGCAGGCCGACGCGACGCTCGAGGCGGCGATCGGCGCCGCCGGCGACATGGCGGTGGTGTTCGGCGTGCAGGCGCTCGAGGCCGATCGGCGCACGCCGAGGCTGCTGCCGCGCCTTGCCGCCGTCGCTCGCTGGGGGGTGGCGTGCGCGGGGCACCGTCTCGGATACGCGCGGTCGATGCCGTTGGCGGTCGCGGGCGCCGACGGCCGAGTGCTGCCGTCGTTCGCGCTGGCTGCTCGGGTCGGCAGCGGGCCGGGCATCGACGCACTCGATGTGAGGCGGCGCGAGGTGCGCGTGCAGGCAGCCGGTGACGATCGCACGCGCGTGCTCGGTTTCTCGCACACCGAGACGGTGCGCGTCGAGCAGCCCGGTTGCGCCGCGATCCGCGTTGGTGACCGGGTTGCCGTGCAGCTGCTCGATCCGCATGCGATCGCCGCGTTCTCGCAGGCGGAGGGCGGCTTTCCAGTGGTGACGTACGAAGCGGCGCTCGCCATGTCCGAGTCCGAGGCCGCCGCGACCTTCGACGAGCGCATCGTCGTGGTCGGCCCTCGGCTCGCCGGGCGCGACATGGTGAGCGTGGCGGCCGGCGCGCAGGCGACCATGCACTGGGGTGTCGAGCTCATCGCGGTGCAGCTCGATGCGCTCGTTCGGGGGGTGGCGGTGCGTCCGCTGTCGGCGACGGCCGAGTTCATGCACATGGTGGCGATGGGGCTTGGCGGAGCCTTTGCGAGGCGTTCGGCGTCGGCGTGGCCGCACTATCGGCGCGCGCTGCTGATCGTCGCGTGCCTGCTCGCCTATGCCATCGGTGTCTCCGTCGTTTATCGCAGCGAGGAGCTGCTCGTCGCCGCACCGTACGGGCTTGCCGCGTTCATGGGGGCGTGGTCGGCGATGGCGCGCCTGCTCGGGCGCGGTGCAGCATGACGACGATCGACCCGATGTCGAAGACTGCAGGCCGGTGCTCGATGCGGTGGCTCGTGTCGCTGCTGGCGGCGCTGTCGCTCGGCGGTTGCGCGACGATCACGCTGGAGGGCGTGGTGCTCGACGGCGAGCGGGTTGCTGCCGTGCACGAGCTCGGGGCCGTGCGCATTTATCGCGACGGCGTGCTGATCGACACGAGCGCGCGCATGCCACTGCGCGAAGGCGATGTCGTCGTGACCGGCCCGGACGCGTTCGCGGCGATTCGCTTCGCGTCGGGTTCGATGGCGTACCTGCGTCCCGACTCGCACGCACGGCTCGGCTCGCTGTCCGAGCTCATCGGCGAGGCGTTCGCGCGCATCCGCGGCGCCTTCGCGATCCAGACCACCTTCGTCAAGGCCGGTGCCGAAGGCACCGAATACGCGGTGCGCGCGCTGCCGAGCGGGGAGACCGTGATCACCGTCTTCGAAGGTGCCGTCCAGGTGTCTTCGCCGACCGCCGCCTGGCCGGCGCTGCGGCTCGGCGCCGGCCAGATGACGGCGATGTCGCCGTCGACACGGCCGTTCGCAATGACGGCGACACCGGACGAGCTCGCGCAGACGCGGCACTGGGTGGAGCAGATGGACCGTCTGGTCCGGCCATCGCCGAGGACCGGCGAGCGGCTTGCGGCCGGTGCGGTGCTGGCCGGTGTGGTGGCGGCGATCCTGTCGGCCGGCAGTCGCGATGACGACCGCGACGACCGTGACGATCGGCCCGCACGCCTCGCAGCCCCGTCCGGCACGGTGCCCGGCTCGCCGGCTTTCGAGCGTGCGCAGCACCTGCGCGCCTGTGCGCCGCTGTGGCTGAGCTGGTCGCCGGTGGCTGGCGCCCGTGACTACCTCGTCACGCTCGATGCGCGGCACCGCCGAGCGCCCGAGGCGTGGCGTACCGTCGCGCGACCGACCACCACGGCGACGCGCATCGATGCCGGCGGCCACATGCAGCCCGACTACGTCTACCGCTGGAGCGTGCGCGGACGAGATGCCGCGCGGCGCAGCGGGCCGGCGTCCGCGCCGCTGTACTTCAGCTGCGGCACCCCCGGACCGGTGCTGCGCTGAGCGACCGCCCGCCGCGGGGTCGCCGGCGTCGCGAGGCCGTCGCCCCGCGGCGGGCCGCATCCGAGCGCGTGTGTCCGGACCGGCGGAACGCGCGGATCAGGGGCGCAGCGCCTCGTGGACGCGGACCACGGCGGCGTGCAAGGTCTCGGGCGTGGCGGGCAGGAGTTCGATCACGAACTGCAGGTGTTCGAGCACCGACGAGCGCTCGCGCGGACTCGCCCCGCGGCGCAGCGCGCTCCAGTAGAGCTCGACGATCTCGGACCCCAGCGCGTCGCGGTCCGGGCGTGCGCCGCCGGGTGCGGCCGGCTCGAGGGCGAGCAGGCGCACGAGCTGGCAGTCGGCGAGCGTCACGCCGTTCCAGAAGCTCGGCTCGCGGGCCGCCAATGCCGCCGCCGCCTCGGTGACGGCGGCCAGATCGCGGTCGAGGTGACTGCGCCAGTCGCCTTCCGGGCTGTGGCCACGCCATGCCGCGATCAGCGCTGCAGTCGCCCGATTCGTGAAGGCGTAGGCGCTGCGACGGCCCGTCAGCTCCCACGCACGCCCGTAATGCTCGGCCATGCGCACGAGCGCCTCGGTCTGCTGCGCCGCTTCGGCCCGAACCATCGCGAGACGCTTGCAGGCGCTGCCCAGCAGGTTCAGCCGCTCGGCCGTGACGGCGCGCCGCGACAGCAGCTCGAGGTCGTGAATCGCGCCCTCGATCCGTTCGACGAGCTCGCCGCGCCTCGCGTGCAGCGCCGCGACCGCCTGCTCGCAGGCGTGCAGCCTTGCGGCCAGTGACGCCCTCGCGGCCTTGGGCCGCGCCCGCCGCACGGCCTCGTGCGCCGCATCGCATGCGGCGGCGGCGCTTTCGAGCTCGGGGCGCAGCGCGAGCCACTCGTCGCAGGCGAGGCGGACCTGGTAGTTTGCGCACTGTTCGACGACCTGAAGCGGACAACTGCCGTGCGCGGCGGCCAGCGCGCGCTCCAGCCACTCGATCGCCCGGGCCCATTGCCGCGCCTCGCCCCACGCCAGGCCGAGCGCGGCACACGCGTCGCCGCGCGCGAGCCAGCTCTCGCGGCAGGCCTCGGGGATGCGCGCGATCAGCGCGTCGACCCGCGTGGCGAAGCGCCCGGTGTCGGGCTCGGTGCCGGCGTGCCGGCTTTCCATCTGCATCATACGGGCGAGGTTGTCGAGCTCGGTGACGAACTCGGCCGGGCCGTGCAGCGTCGTGGCGGCCGGCGCGTGCCGTGTGCCACCGGCGCGCAGGCGAAAGCTCTGGTCGCCGTAGCACTGGTAGGCCCCCCAGGTGTTGCAGTCCGGGAAGCGCAGCCACACGTCCTCGCGCGCGGCGCGCACCGCCTCGCCGAACGGCTCGCCGGCCAGCATGCGCGCGTAGAAGGCCTCGGCAAAGGCGGTTGCCGCCGCATCGTCGACCGCCCAGCCGGCCGCCACCACTGCGCGCACGCCCATGCGGATGAACTGGACGGCGAGATTCGCCGCGAGGGCGCCGCGGTCCGAGCGCGTCTGGTCGCCGGTGCGAGCGAGATGGCAGCAGTTCAGGAACACCAGCTCCGGCACCCAGCGCATCTGCTCGACGTCGCCGGCGGTCAGAAAGGCGTCGCGGCCGATGACCATGCCCGAGACGCGCCGCACCGACGGCAGCGGCGGCGTGGCGTCCGCTTCGCCGCGGGGTGACGGTCGTGCGGGCAGTTCGCAGTCGTGCTCGCCGTGGCCGGCCACGTGCAGGATGCGGTAGGCATCGCGGTGCAGGCCCTGCATGATCGCATCGGTGCGTGCGTCGATGCATTCGGTGACGCGAAAGCCGCCGCCGCCGAGCAGGGTGGCGACGCGCTGTGCTTCTTCGCGTGCGCCGGGCAGGTCCGCGAAGCGGCTCCAGCCGGCGAGATCGGGATTGCCGACCACGTAGGCCGCCGCCGAGGCCGAATGGGCCGGCCGCGCGCGAAAGCTCGGCGTGGCGAGCTGACGGATCAGGCCGGCAGCCACTGCGGGCGGGCGTCCGTCCTGGCTCCAGCGGTCTTCGAGCAGCTCCCACGGATAGCGTGCCGAACGCTCGTCGACGATCAGGACCAGGTTGGCCTGGCGCGGCCCCATTTCCTTGAGCCGCAGCGGCAGCAGCATCTCGAACAGCGTGTGCGCGGCCTCCCGGTTCGCGCGCGGCGAGCGCGAGGCTTCGCGGATGAAGGATTCGGCGAGCGCGAGCTGGCCGGTGGCGAGCGTCTGTTCGGCGCGTGCGCGGTCGGTCGTGAAGTTGAAGCGCAGGCCCTCGGGCTGCGGCTGCTCGCTGATCGCGAGGCGATGCCACCATTCGGGCGGCTCGTCGAAGCGCGCACGACGACGGCCGCCTTCGCCGCTGCCGACCACCGGCGTGGGCCAGCGCACGGATTCCGCGAGCTCGCCGCTCGCGAGCACCTGCTCGAGCGCGGCGGCGGCCGACAGCGCCACGTCCTCGAACAGCTCGATGAACTCGATGCGATCGATCAGCACGCGGTCGTCGAGGGCGGCCTGCTGCAGGCGCTGGTTCGCGGCCACCGCCGCACGCAGCATCGCCTCGAGCGCGTCGCGCACCGGGATGCCGCCGGCCCCGGTGCCGACGAGCAGGCACGACAGCGCGGCCGAGCGCGGATGCTCGCCGCCGAAGCGTGCGTCGGGCCACTGGGCGATCTGCAGCGCGTAGTCGAGCACGGCCGCGCGCACGCCGGCTTCGAGCAGACCCGGTGACAGCTGGCCGACCTGACCGAGGCCGACCACGACCGCGCCGAGTGGCCGGTCGCGCGGGCGCTCGTTGAAGAACACCGCATGCGTGCCGAGGGCCCCCGGGTACAGGCCGAGCTGCAGCCGGCGCGTCAACGCGTGGTGCAGCCGCTGGTCGAGCGCCGCCTCGGCGCTGACGATGGTGTCGCCGAGGTAGTGGCCGACCAGCACGGTGTGACGTGCGTAGGCGAGATCGCCGTGGCGCAGGCCGACTTCGATGGTCGGCAGCGGCGGGCGCGCGTCGGCGAGCGGAGCCGGCGGGGTCGCGCTGCCGAAACCGGCGGTGAGCAGCTCGGCCTCGTCCGGAATGCCGTCGGTCGGCGGCGCCGGCGTCAGCACGAAGCGCTCGGCGCCGGCCTCACGCGCACGCAGTGGCTTGTCGCGCGCGAGCAGCGTCGTGTCGCCGTTCATCAGCAGGTCGAGGTAGGCCGGCAAGGCTTCGCGGCGTGCGCACAGCTGGTCGTGGGCGGTGTCGGCGACATACCAGGTGCGCACGCCCGGCAGCGCGCCGGAGGCCCAGCTCACCGTGCCGTCGCCTTCGCGCGTCGCGATGAAGGCAAGCCGCTTGCGGCCGGCGAGAGACGGGCTGTCCACGTCGACGAGCGCAAAGTCGATGACGGTGGCCGGCTGGCTGCCGGCCACATAAACCATGTGGGCCGGATCGACCGGCGCTTCGAGCAACCGCTTCCAGGTCTGGCGCGCGGCGCGCAGGTCGTCGGCGTCGGCGATCGGCCAACTGGCCGCGGTCTGCTCGCGGATCGCCTGCCACCGGGTGCGCTCGGCGAAATCGGGATCCTCGGGAGCGAACGGCAGCAGCTCGAGCAGGCCCGGGTACCGTCGTACGAGGTCGATGATCTGGCCGGTGTCCTGCGCCAGGTCGAGCAGCGCGAGCTTGGCCTGCGTCGGGTTGAAGCCGGTCAGCCAGCGCAGCGCCTCGTACGAGCCGCGGTTGGGCGTGCCGAGCATCATCAAGCGGCTGTTCGGGATCTGCGTGATGCGGCGCCACACCGCCGCGCCGCACCCGCCGTCGGCGATCATCGCACGCACCACCAGCCCGCCCATCGAATGCGCGACGAGATGCACCGGCTGGCGCTGGCGCTCGAGCTCGGGCAGCAAGGCCTCCAGGCGCTCGGCGAGGATTGCGGCGGCGTGGCAGACCGATCTGCGCCAGTCGTAGGCGAAGACCTCGATGCGGTGGCTGCGCGCGAGAAACTCGAGCAGCGGGCCGTAGAAGGTGCCGACGAGATCGGTCGCCTCGACGCCGTCGCGATCGATCGCGAGGCGCCGCAGGCCGCCGAGCAGCAGCGCGCGGTAGCTCAGCCACACGGGCCGCCCGTGCGCGCTGAGCTGGCTGCCCAGCGTGCCGGGCAGCACCACCGCGAGCGGCCTCGGCGCGGTGTCGGCGCGGCTGCGGGCGACCGCGGCGCGCCAGCGCGGGACCTCGTCGGGCGCAGCGGCGATCGGCAGGAAACCGCCGTCGGCGCCATCCTCGCGCGCGAGCCCGGCGGCCAGCCAGCGCACGCTGCGCGGGTTCGCGAAGTAGTTGAAGTGATTGACCTCCGCCCCCTGGTCGCGCACAAAGCGGGCGCCACCGGCCGCGCGGCGGATGCCACCGGTCATCGAGCCGGTGTTGACGACGAGGTCGTGCTCGGCGGCGAAGAACCAGTCGGCCGCGACGAGCTTGAGCCGCTGCCACAGCGAATCACCCTCGATGTCGCCGGCGATCACGCTGAGGTCGGCGCGCGTGGCGAGCGACGGATGGTGCAGCAGGCGCGTCAGCGCCGAGCCCGGCATCATCGCCTCGAGGCCGGGCAGCGTGCGCGGATCGGTGCGCTCCTTGATCAGCGCCAGCAGCAGGTCGACGCCGCCCGAGAACAATCCCGCCCCGGCGATCTTGGTGGCCAGAAAATCGAGCATCGACAGCCAGCGGTCGAGCCGGCCCGATGCCAGCGTGGTGCCGCGTGCCGGGCAGGCGACGCGCACGAAGCGCTGCACGCGCAAGCGCTTTTCGGCGAGCAGCCCGCGCAGCTCGACCAGCCGCGCGCGGTCGGCCGCGTAGGCCGCGTCGCGCTCGCGCGCCGCGTCGGCGGCGAGCGGCGACAGCCCGAGCTGCTCGGCGATGATGCGGTCGGCGGCGAACAGCGTCGCGATCGTGTCGTCGGAGAGTGGATCCCCATCCTCGGTGAAGCGCTCGCCCAGGCACAGCAGCTCGCCGACGAGCCCGCCGCGGCTGTGGCTGACCAGATGCAGCACGGCGCCGGCCGGCAGGCTGCGCACCAGCTCGACCGCGTTGGCGATCGGGCTCTCGGTCAGCGTGCGGTGCTCGAACGCGAACGTGCGCGGGCCGTGGCGCTGCCGCAGCTGTGCGCGCAGCGCCGGGCCGGCGCCGCTGCCGGGCGCCCACAGCTTGCCGAAGCTGCCCTCGCAGCTCGACGCGGTGCCGTGCAGGAAGACCAGCAGCGGCCCC
>DAOMOP010000120.1:0-12272 GCA_035444405.1 Rhodocyclaceae bacterium | reverse complement strand
GATCACCGACAAGCCGATCAAGTACGTGGTGCTGACGCACTACCACGCGGTGCGCGTGCTCGGCGCGTCCGGCTACAAGAGCGAGGGGCTCGAGCAGATCATCGCCAGCCACGACACCTATGAGTTGATCGTCGAGCGCGGCCAGCAGGACATGGACTCGGAGATCGGCCGCTTTCCGCGCCTCTTCGACGCGGTCGAGAGCGTGCCGGGCCTGACCTGGCCGACGATGACCTTCAAGGGCGAGATGACCGTATGGCTGGGCAAGCTCGAGGTCAAGATCCTGCAGCTCGGCCGTGGCCACACCAAGGGCGACACCGTCGTGTGGCTGCCGCAGCAGAAGATTCTCTTCTCGGGCGATCTGGTCGAGGCGGACGCGGCCTGCTACACCGGCGACGCGTATCTCGCGGACTGGCCGGCCACCCTCGACCGGCTCGCCGCGCTCGGCGCCGAGAAGCTCGTGCCCGGCCGCGGCCCGGCGCTGACCACACCCGAGCGCGTCAAGGCCGGCCTCGACTACACGCGCGACTTCGTGTCGACGCTGTACCGCAGCGCGCAGGAGGCGGTCGCCGAGGGCAAGGACCTGAAGGCGACGATGACGCACGTGCGCAAGAAGCTCGATCCGAAGTTCGGCCACGTCTTCATCTACGAGCACTGCCTGCCGTTCGACGTGACGCGCGCCCACGACGAGGCGAGCGGCATCCGCGACCCGCGCATCTGGACCGCCGAGCGCGACCGCCAGATGTGGGACGCGCTGCAGGACTGAGCGGCGCACGACGCCCCGATCCCGCGCGTCGCCGGCGCCGCCCGCAGCAGGCGGCGCGCGCGCCGCGGCAGAGAGCCGAAAGACCGGTCCCGGCCGTCGCGCCGGGACCCGCAAGACCGACAGACGCCTCGCAGAAGGCGCATCCGTGAAACGACGAGTGTGATGGAGGAGCAGCCGTGCTGAGCACGTACAAATATCCCAAGTTCGCCTACCGGCGCCCGCCCGAGCTCGCCGAAGGGCGCGACCGGCATTACCCGGTCGTCGTGGTCGGCGCAGGGCCGGTGGGCCTGACCACCGCGATCGATCTCGCCATCAAGGGGCAGCCGGTGCTGCTGCTCGACAACGACGACACCGTGTCGATCGGCTCGCGCGGCGTGTGCTACGCCAAGCGTGCGCTCGAGATCCTCGACCGGCTCGGCTGCGGCGACGAGATGGTCGCCAAGGGCGTGTCGTGGAACGTCGGCCGCACCTTCTTCCGCGACAAGGAAGTGTTCAACTTCAACCTGTGCCCCGAGCCCGACCACCACCGCCCGGGCATGATCAACCTGCAGCAGTATTACCTCGAGGAATACCTCGTCCGGCGCGCCGAGGCGGTCGGCAACATCGACCTGCGCTGGAAGAACAACGTGATCGCGGTGACCCCCGCCGACGACCGCGTGACGCTGCGCGTCGAGACGCCCGACGGTGCGTATACGCTGACCACCGACTGGCTGGTCGTCGCCGACGGCGCGCGCAGTCCGATCCGCACGATGCTCGGGCTCGACATCGAGGGCAAGGTCTTCATGGACCGCTTCCTGATCGCCGACGTCGTGATGAAGGCCGACTTCCCGACCGAGCGCTGGTTCTGGTTCGACCCGCCGTTTCACCGCAACCAGTCGGTGCTGCTGCACCGCCAGGCCGACAACGTGTTCCGCATCGACTTCCAGCTCGGCTGGCAGGCCGACCCCGAGCACGAGAAAAAGCCCGAGAACGTGATCCCGCGCATCAAGGCGATGCTCGGCGACGATCGCGAGTTCGAGCTGGAATGGGTGAGCGTGTATACCTTCCAGTGCCGCCGGATGAAGGATTTCCGCCATGGCCGCGTGCTGTTCGTGGGCGACGCCGCGCACCAGGTTTCGCCATTCGGTGCGCGTGGAGCCAATTCCGGGATACAGGACACCGACAACCTGGTGTGGAAGCTCAAGCTGGTCATGGACGGCAAGGCGCCGGCACGCCTGCTCGACACCTATTCCGAGGAGCGCGTCTGCGCGGCCGACGAGAACCTGATGAACTCGACGCGCTCGACCGATTTCATCACGCCCAAGAGCACGGTCAGCAAGACCTTCCGCAACGCCGTGCTCGGCCTCGCCGAGCACTATCCGTTCGCGCGCGCGCTGGTCAATTCGGGCCGCCTGTCGGTGCCGAGCTTTCTGACCGCGTCGCGCCTGAATACGCCCGACAGCGACAGCTTCGCCGGCGTGATGGTGCCCGGCGCACCGATGGACGACGCGCCGGTCGAGGCCGCCGGCGGCCAGCAGTGGCTGCTGCAGGTGCTCGGCGAGCGTTTCCAGCTGCTCTACTACGCACCCGATGCGGGCGCGCTCGACGCGGCGACCGTGCGGGCGCTGACCGGGCTCGCCGACGGCGCGCTGCCGGTCGAGGCGATCGTCGTCGCCGAGCGCGGCCGCGCGCCGGCCGGCCTCGCCACCGTGATCGACGCGAAGGGGCGCATCCGCGAGCGCTACGACCTCGCCCCCGGCACCGCCTACCTCGCGCGGCCGGACCAGCACGTCGCCGCGCGCTGGCGCCGCCTCGATGCCGAGCGCGTGCGCGCTGCGGTCGCGCGCGCCACCTGCAACGCCTGAAGGAGCGAACCATGGCCCTGAACACCCAACCGAATCTGCACGAGCCCGGCAAGCGCTACTTCCGCGCCTTCAGCCCCGGCGACGACTTCTACGAGCTCTTGATCGACACGCACCGCGACCTCACCGACGAGCAGAGCGCGATGGTCAACGCGCGCCTGATTCTCTTGCTTGCCAATCACATCGGCGACATCGGCGTGCTGCGCGAAGCGTTGAAGATCGCCCGTGAAGGCGTCTGAACCGACGAACACGACTCAGGAGACCACACCATGCTGATCAAGAAAATCCACCACGTCGCCTACCGCTGCAAGGACGCCAAGGAAACCGTCGAGTGGTACGGCAAGCATCTGGGCATGGACCTCGTGCTGGCGATCGCCGAGAACGAGGTGCCGTCGACGAAGGAGCCCGACCCGTACATGCACATCTTCCTCGACGCCGGTCAGGGCAACGTGCTGGCGTTCTTCGAGCTGCCCACACGTCCCGAGATGGGGCGCGACCCGAACACGCCCGCATGGACGCAGCACATCGCCTTCGAAGTCGGCTCGATGGACGAGCTGCTCGCGACCAAGGCCAGGCTCGAGGCAGCCGGCATCGACGTCGTCGGCCCGACCGATCACACCATCTTCAAGTCGATCTACTTCTACGACCCCAGCGGCCACCGCCTCGAGCTCGCCTGCAACACCGGCACGCCGGAGATGATGCGCCGCCTCGACGAGGTCAAGTGGGACATGATCGAGGAGTGGTCGAGAACCAAGCGTGCGCCGCGCCACGCCGCCTGGATGCACGACGGCAGCATGGCGAGCGCGGAGGACACGCAATGAAGCTCGCGACGCTGAAGCAGGGCGGGCGCGACGGCACGCTCGTCGTCGTCAGCCGCGATCTTGCGCGCTGCCGTGCGGTGCCGGCAATCGCGCGCACGCTGCAGGCCGCGCTCGACGACTGGGACGCGTGCGAGGCGCAGCTGCGCCAGGTCTACGAGGCCTTGAACAGCGGCAGCGTGGACGGCGAGCCGTTCGACGAGCGCGCCTGCCACTCGCCGCTGCCGCGCGCCTACCAGTGGGCCGACGGCTCGGCCTACATCAACCACGTCGAGCTCGTGCGCAAGGCGCGCGGTGCCGAGCTGCCGGCCTCGTTCTACTCCGATCCGCTGATGTACCAGGGCGGCTCGGACAGCTTCATCGGTCCGCGCGAGCGCGTCGTCGCCGACGAGAGCTGGGGCATCGACTTCGAGGCCGAGGTCGCGGTCGTGACCGGCGACCTGCCGCTCGGCGCGGGTCCGGACGAGGCCGCGCGCGCGATCCGCCTCGTCATGCTGGTCAATGACGTCAGCCTGCGCAACCTGATCCCGAACGAGCTCGCCAAGGGTTTCGGCTTCTTCCAGTCCAAGCCCGCCAGTGCGTTCAGTCCGGTCGCGGTGACGCCCGACGAGCTGGGGCCGGCGTGGCGCGACGGCAAGCTGCATCTGCCGCTCGTCGTGACGCTCAACGGCGCGCCGTTCGGCCGCCCGAACGCCGGCGTCGACATGACGTTCGACTTTCCGCAGCTCGTCGCGCACATCACCAAGACACGCGAGGTCGAGGCGGGCAGCATCGTCGGCTCGGGCACCGTGTCGAACAAGCAGGGCGGGTTGTTCGGCTCGTCGATCGCCAACGGCGGGGTCGGCTACTGCTGCCTCGCCGAGGTGCGCATGTACGAGACGATCGAGCAGGGCCAGCCGGCCACCCCGTTCATGCGCGCCGGCGACACCGTGCGCATCGAGATGTTCGACGCCGACGGGCGCAGCATCTTCGGCACGATCGAGAACACCGTCGCGCCGCTCGCGCGCTGAAGCGGGAGGCATGCCGCATGGGCCAGGCAACGTTCGACCGCAACGGAGCCGGTGCGAAGCCCCGCCGCGTGCAGGGACCGGTGCCGGCCGATGCGACATCAGGGAGGCCAGCAGCATGAGGCTGTATACCTACTTTCGCAGCTCGGCCGCGTACCGCGTGCGCATCGCGCTGAACCTGAAGGGGCTCGCGTATGACGCGATGCCGGTGCATCTGGTGCGCGGCGGCGGCGAGCAGCACGGCGCCGACTACCGCGCGCTCAACCCGGCCGGTCTCGTGCCGGCGCTCGAGGACGGCGGCGCGGTGCTCACGCAGTCGCTCGCGATCGTCGAATACCTCGACGAGACCCATCCCGAGCCGCCGCTGCTGCCCGGCGACGCGCTCGCGCGCGCGCGCATCCGTGCGCTCGCGCAGGCGATCGCGTGCGACATCCACCCGATCAACAACCTGCGCGTGCTGCAGTATCTGAAGCGCGAGCTCGGTGCGAGCGACGAACAGAAGAACGCGTGGTACCGCCACTGGGTCGAGACCGGACTCGCGGCGGTCGAGGCGACGCTCGCCGCGCAGCCGCAGGCCGGGCGCTTTTGCGTCGGCGACAGCCCGACGCTCGCCGACGTGTGCCTGGTGCCGCAGGTCTACAATGCGCGCCGCTTCGCGTGCCGCATCGACGGCCTCGCACGCACCGCGCGCGTCGTCGAGGCCTGCGAGGCGCTCGCGGCGTTCCGTCTCGCTGCGCCGGAGAACCAGCCCGACGCGGAGTAAAGGGGCCCGGCGTTGCCGCGGCCGGCCGCGGCGGTGCGGTGAGGAGCCGGGCCGGCCGTGCAGCCCCAGCCCGAAAGCGAGCGTGCCCTTCGGCCGGTCGGGCGGGGCGCTCAGACGCCCCAGACGACCGGTACGCCCTCCTTCAGCGAGTACTCGAGCATCTCGAGCAGCGGCCAGGCGCGCTGCGACAGGTTGACCGGCGCGGCCATGCCGACCTTGCCCTCCTCGGCGTCGCGCTCGTCCTGCTCCGGCTCGCGCGCCGCCTGGCGCAGCTTGTCCTCGTCGATCGCGGTGCGCAGCCGCGCGATCGCCCCCGGCAGCTGCTCGACCGTGACGATGCCCTTGGGCTCCTTCGGATCCTTGCCGAGGATGCGCAGCAGCTCCTTGGCCGGCTCGCCGAACATGATCACGTCGGCCGCGGCGGCCGACTTGAAGGTGATGAGCATCGATCACGTCCCTTTCAAAGCGTAGATTCCCGGCGCGTTGCGCCAGTAGCCCTTGTAGTCCATGCCGCAGCCGAACAGGAAGCGGTCGGCGACGTCGAGTCCGGTGAAGTCCGCGCGCATGCCCGGATAGGCCTTGCGGTCGTGCAGCTTGTGCGTCAGCACCGCCGAATACACCTTGGCCGCGCCCTCGCCCTTCAGGTGCTCGATGATCGCATGCAGCGTGTGGCCCTCGTCGAGGATGTCGTCGAGCACCAGCACGGTGCGCCCGCGCAGGTCCTGGGTCGGACGCACGCGCCAGTCGAGCAGCCTGCCGTGCAGCGCGTGGCCGTAGCGGGTCGCGTGCAGATAGGCGACCTCGAGCGGGAAGGGCAGGCGCGGCAGGATGCGTCCGGCGAGGATCAGCGCGCCGTTCATCACCGCGTACACGAGCGGGTTGGTGTCGTGCAGCGCGGCGGTGATCTCGTCGGCCATGCGGTCGAGCGCGGCCTCGACGATGGCCGCATCGGCGAGGCAGTCGGCCTCTTCGCGCGCCCGGACGATTTCTTCGAGGTCGATCGACATGCCGCGCACTCCATTGCGTGGTTGCTGGTTGTAAGCAAATATTCTACCGGAGGCGGTCGGCCGCTGCCGCCACCGCGGTAAACTTGCGCGACGTCATTGCCGGGATGCGCCCATGTCGATCTACGAGATCTCCCATCCGCTGGTCAGGCACAAGATCGGCCTGATGCGCGAGGCCGACATCAGCACCAAGAAGTTCCGCGAGCTCACCGCCGAGCTTGCGCGCCTGCTCGCCTACGAGGCGTGCAAGGATTTCCCGCTCGAGAAGGTGACGATCGAAGGCTGGGCGGGGCCGGTCGAAGTCGAGCGCATCAAGGGCAAGAAGGTTACCATCGTGCCGATCCTGCGCGCCGGGCTGGGCATGCTCGACGGCGTGCTCGACATGATTCCGAGCGCCAAGGTCAGCGTCGTCGGCATCGCGCGCGACGAGCACACGCTGCAGCCGGCACCGTACTTCGAGAAGTTCGTCGGTCACCTCGGCGAGCGCATGGCGCTGATCGTCGATCCGATGCTCGCGACCGGCGGCTCGCTGGCCGCCACCGTCGACATGCTGCGCCGCAAGGGCTGCCGCGCGATCCGCGCGCTGGTGCTGGTGGCCGCGCCCGAGGGCATCGCGCTGATGAACGTGCGCCATCCCGACGTCGACATCTACACCGCGAGCATCGACAGCCATCTCGACGAGGTCGGCTACATCATTCCGGGCCTCGGCGACGCCGGCGACAAGATCTTCGGCACCAAGCACAACTGAACGCGCGCGGGCAGCGGCCGCCGCCGGGCCTGCATCACCTCTGCACAACAACAACGTGCCGCCCCGCCGCGGGGCAGGCCGGAGCATGACGATGCGTGACTTTCCCACCGAAACGAACGGGCCCGCGTGGCGCCAGGCGGTGGCCGGCGGGCAGATTCTCTTCGTCGCGTTCGGCGCGCTGGTGCTGGTGCCGCTGCTGACCGGACTCAACCCGAGCATGGCGCTGCTCGGCGCCGGCGTCGGCACATTGCTGTTCCAGTTCGTCACGCGCCGCGAGGTGCCGATCTTCCTCGGCTCGAGCTTCGCGTTCATCGCGCCGATCATCTTCAGCATGCAGATGTGGGGGCCGGCGGCGACGATGGGCGCGCTGGCGTGCGTGTCGCTGGTGTATTTCGGGTTCTCGGCGCTGGTGTGGCGCCATGGCGCGGACATCGTGCATCGCTTCATGCCGCCGGTGGTGATCGGGCCGATCATCATGGTGATCGGCCTGTCGCTCGCGTCGGTGGCCGTGAACATGGCGATGGGGCGCAGCGGCGACGGCGCGCTCGAGCGCGTGCCGCCGGCCGTCGCGCTGACGGTGGCGGCGGTGTCCTTCGGCACCACGGTGGTCGTCGCGGTGCTCGCGCGCGGCTTCCTCAGGCTCGTGCCGATTCTCGCCGGAGTCGTCGCCGGCTATGTCGCCGCGGTGGTGTTCGGGCTCGTCGATTTCGCCGCGATCCGCACCGCACCGTGGTTCGTGATGCCGCACTTCGTCGCGCCGAGCTTCGAGTTCGCGGCGATCCTGTTCATGCTGCCGGTCGCGCTGGCGCCGGTCATCGAGCACGTCGGCGACGTCGTCGCGATCGGCGGCGTGACCGGCAAGGATTACACCGAAAGCCCCGGCCTGCACCGCACCTTTGCCGGCGACGGGCTGGGGGTCCTGTTTGCCGGCCTGGTCGGCGGGCCGCCGATCACGACCTACTCGGAAGTGACCGGCGCGGTGACGCTGACGAAGAACTACAGCCCCGCGGTGATGACGTGGGCCGCGCTGCTCGCGATCGTGATGGCCTTCTTCGGCAAGTTCAACGCCTTCCTGCAGACCATCCCGGTGCCGGTGATGGGCGGCATCATGATGCTGCTGTTCGGCTCGGTCGCGAGCGTCGGCCTGAAGACGCTGATCCATGCACGCGTCGACATGGACCAGCCGCGCAACCTCGTGATCGTCTCGTCGGTGCTGGTGTTCGGCGTCGGCGGGCTGGCGCTCAACGTCGGCGGCTTCACGCTGCAGGGCGTGAGCTTGAGCGGGCTCGCCGCGGTGCTGCTGAACTTCGTGCTGCCGCAGCCGCGCACGCCCGCTTGAGTCACGCGAGACGCCGGCGGCGCACACCGCTGCGCGAGCGTTACGCGAGCCAGTTCGCTACGGACAATTCCGGTACACGCCCGAATTCGTCGCTGTTTGCGGTGACGACCGTCAGCCCGAGCGCACGTGCGTGCGCGGCGATCAGCAGGTCGTTCGGGCCGATGGGTCGGCCGGTGCGTTCGAGTTGCGCACGGATGTCCGCATAATGACGGTCGGCCGGCGGCTCGAGTGGCAGCACTTCGAGGGCGGACAGGATTGCGTCGAGCTGCGTTTGCAGTCGGGGCGAACCCCGCTTGCGAGCGCCGAAACGCAATTCGCTGGCGACGACGATACTCGTGCACACGGTCGCCTCTCCGTATTCGGCGATGCACTCGGCAATGCGACCTTGCGGATTGCGGACGAGGTCGGACACGATGTTCGTGTCGAGCAGAAAGCGCAGCGCCGATTCGCTCATCGCCGACCTCACAGCTCGATGTCGTCGTTCGGCAGCAAGCCGGCATCGACGTCGGGAAAGTCCTCGTCGAGCGGTTCGAGCGTCGCAAGCAGCGCGCGCAGTCCCTTGCGGCGCACCGGTTCGATGATCAGGCGCTCGCCCTCCTTGTGGATGATGGCTTCGTCGGCATCGAGCTCGAGCTCGCGCGGGATCCGGATGGCCTGGTTGCGGCCGTTTCTGAACAGGCGGACATGACGTTCCGATTGCATGGGCTGGCTCCAACATGACCTATGCGGAAGCATATGCCGCCAGGTCTGACCGGTCAATCGCAGCGAGGGGATCCCGACAGGCCAGCCGGTCGCACGACCCGCGCAATGCAAGGGCCTTGGGCGCCGTGCGCAAGCGCGTTGCGCGCCGCTATGAAAACCAGCGCAGGAACGCCGCCGCCGTCAACGCGAGCGCGCCCAGTGTCGCGAGCGCCTGCCAGGTCCGCGGCGATGCCGCCGCGCCGGCGCCCGCCGGTCGCAGCGCCATGGCGGCGAGCGCGAAGCCGAGCACGGCGCAGGCGACCTTGACGGCGAGCGCCGCCGTCGCGACCGCGGAGATGTCGGGGAACTGGCCTTAGAAGTAGCGGCTCACCGCGCCGAAGCCGGCGCCGCTCAGCGCCTGGGCGCTCCAGGCGAGCAAGATGAGCCACAGCAGTCGTCGCCGAAGATGCTCGGCCGACGATGCGCCTGCCAGCGCCAGCGCCAGCACCGGCACCCCGACCACGGCGGCTGCGCCGAAGTTGTGCACGACCTGAACCAGCGCGTAGCTCAGGTTCTCGGCCAGCATGGACGGGGTTACTGGACCATGATCTTGACGCAGCCGTCGACGCCGACCGGCGTGTGGGCGCGATTGACGACGCGGATGCAGATCTCGCGCTCGCCGGCGTCGAGCGCCGGCAGCGCGTAGCTGCCGGTGAGCTGGCGCAGGATGCCGACCTCGGTGTCGTCGATGTAGACATGCACGTGGTCGCCGCGCGGGCCCGGCACGACCTCGTAGGTGAGCATGTTCTCGTCCATCGCGTCGAGGGTTGCGCCGTCGGCGGGGTTCGTGATCGTCACCGAGCCGTCCGCGGCCGTCGCCGCGCTCGCGTGCAGGACCAGTGCCGCCACCAGTGCGGCGGTGATCAGGGCCGGGCTGTTCTTCATCGCGTACCTCCTGTCCGGTGTGCCACCTTGAGCCATGCTTGCGCACACGAGCCCGCACTCCTCGAGCCCGGACTCGTGCGACGCTTCAGTATAGGCAATGGTGTCGCTGCTTCAGCCCGCTCGCGATCCCGTCTCGCCGGCAGCGAGCAGGCGGCGCACCAGCGCGCGCAGCTCGGACGGCGCGATCGGCTTTTCGAGATAGGGCCGCCCGGCGGTGTCGAGAAACGCCCGCGCGGTCGGGCTCATCGTGTCGCCGGTGACGAAGCCGATGCGCGGCACGAGCTGCGGATGCTCGCTCGCGATGCGCTCGTAGAGCTGCCGCCCGTCGATGCCGGGCATGTTGAGGTCGCTCAGGATCAGGCCATAGTGGTGCGACGCGAGCAGCTCGAGCGCGTGCGCGCCGCTGGTCGCGTGGGTGACGTCGATGTCGTCGCGCGCGAGGATCTCGCGGATCAGCTCGGCGACGTCGGCCTCGTCCTCGACCACCAGCAGCGATGCGCGCCGCATCGGCGGGCGTGCGTCTTCGCGCGGTGGCGCCGGGCTCGCCGCGCCGTCCGCGGCGGGCAGGCGCAGCACGAAGCTGGTGCGGCCGGGCTGGCCCGATTCGAGCCGGATCCGGCCGTTGTGCGACACCGCGATGCGATGGCAGAACGCCAGCCCGATGCCGGTGCCCTGGCCGACCGCCTTGGTGGTGAAGAACGGATCGAAGATGCGGCTGCGGATCGCTTCGGGAATGCCCGGCCCGTTGTCGCCGATGCGGATCTCGACGCTGCGCGAGGCGGCATCGAGGCGCGAGGCGATGTGGATGGTGTCGCCGCGGCCGCTGGCGCGGATCGCCTGCTGGGCGTTCGTGATCAGGTTGATCAGCACCTGCGTGATCTGGTCCGCATCGGCCACGACCGCCGGCAGGGCTTCGGCCAGCGCGGTCGTGATCGCAATGCCTTTTGCATCGGGCGCGAGGCGGGCGAGCTCGACCGCGGCACCAGCCGCGGCGTTGAGATCGGTCGGGCGCAGCTGCGAGGGCTGCTGGCGCGCCAGCGCGAGAAAGGTCTTGACGATCTTCGCGCAGCGCTCGGCGGCCTGGCCGATCTTGTCGATGCGGCGCAGCAGCGCCGGGTCGGTCGCCTCGTCGCGCAGCATCAGCGCGTGGCCGACGACCACCGACAGCGGGTTGTTGAGCTCGTGCGCGACGCCGGCGAGGAGCTCGCCGAGCGCGGACAGCTTCTCGTTCTGGAAGATCGTCTCGCGCTGCGCGGCGAGCTCTTCCTGCATCGCGATCTCGCCGCTGCGGTCGACCGTGCTCGACACCACCACGTCCTCGCCGCGGTACTCGATCACGCGCGCCGAGATCGTGCACGAGAACGGCGTGCCGTCCGGGCGCAGGCAGGTCGTCGGCATGTCGTCAACGCGCCCGTTGGGCAGCAGCGCGGTGATGAAGTCGGCGCGCGCCTCGCGGCTGGCGAAGTGCTCGTGCGAGTTGCGCGCGGTGCCGAGCAGCTCGGTCGCCGCCGGCGAGCGGTAGATCACCTGGCCGTCGCCGATGCGCGACATCACGACGTTGGCCGGGCAGGCCTCGAGCACCTTGCGCAGCAACAGATCGGCCTCGCGCGTGGTCTGCTCGTAGGTGCGCCGCGCGGTGACGTCGGCGTGGATCAGCACGAAGCCGCCGCGCGGCGTCGGGCGCATCGACAGGCTGTGCACGTCGCCGTTGGGCTGCTCGATCTCGAGCGCCTGCACCGCGGCGTGCTCGTCGGCGAGATGGCTCTCCATGCGGTACAGCGCGTCGCGGTCGTCATCGGACAGCGCGCCGTGGGCCGCCGCTTCGTGCACCAGCAGCTCCCAGCGCACGTCGGGCACGATCAGCGCCGCGATCGCCGGGTTCAGCGCACGATAGCGCGCGTTGCACAGCACCAGGCGGTTGTCCTCGTCGAACAGCGCGAAGCCGTCGGACAAGGCCTCGATCGCGTCGCGGAGCTGTTCGCCGAGGTGCCGGCTCGCGTCACCGTATTCGCTCGCAATCGTCACGTGTCGCGGTCCGCAATGGGTCGGTCGAAAGGCGTCCGGCACGTCGGCGCCGGTGCCGCACGGCCGGTTGTGGCGCTCACGGCGCCTTGATGCGCGCGCTCTCGCCGGCCTCGCCGACGCGGAACAGCTCCTGCTCGCGCCCGCCGCCGACATCGCGCGGGCCGATCGACGTGGCGACGAAGCGCTCGTCGAGCTCGCCGACCAGCGCCGCGGCCGCACACAGCGTCATCGGCTCGGCGTGCGAGCGCAGCCGCAGCGCGAGCGTGACGGCCGGGCCGAAGACGTCGTAGATGTACTTCTGCACGCCGACCACCGTGCCGACCACCGCGCCTGAGGCG
>DAOMOP010000119.1:0-12463 GCA_035444405.1 Rhodocyclaceae bacterium | reverse complement strand
CGACCTGCCGCCCGAGGTCATCCAGGACGTCTTCCAGTCGCTCGACAGCGAGGGGCGCGAGCAGCTGCGCGCGGCGATGTCGTATGCGGAGGACACCGTCGGCGCGCTGATGGACTTCGACATGGTGACGGTGCGCGAGGACGTCACCCTCGAGGTCGTGCTGCGCTACCTGCGCCGCTTCGACGAGTTGCCGGACCACACCGACAAACTGTTCGTGGTCGACCGCGAAGAGCATCTGCGCGGCATCCTGACTCTCGAGCAGCTGCTCACCAACGACCCCGAGATGCTCGTCGGCGACGTGATGCGTGCCGAGACGGTGATCAGCTTCGAACCGGAGGACGACGCCGACGATGCGGCACAGGCCTTCGAGCGCTACGATCTCGTGTCGGCGCCCGTGATCGACAAGGAACGGCGCGTGATCGGGCGGCTGACCGTGGCCGACGTCGTCGACTACATCCGCGAGGAATCCGAGCACGAGATCCTCAGCAACGCCGGTCTGCGCGAGGAGGAAGACATCTTCGCATCGGTGTGGAGCTCGGTGAAGAACCGCTGGGCGTGGCTGGCGATCAACATGGTCACCGCGATCATCGCCTCGCGCGTGATCGGCGCCTTCGAGGACTCGATCGAGAAGCTCGTCGCGCTCGCCGCGCTGATGCCCATCGTCGCCGGCATCGGCGGCAACTCCGGCAACCAGACCACCACGATGATCGTGCGCGCGATCGCGACCGGCCAGATCGAGCACAGCGCGACGCGACGCCTGATCCGCAAGGAGGTCGGCGTCGCACTGATCAACGGCCTGTTCTGGGGCGGCTTTCTCGGCGTGCTGGCGTGGTGGCTGTACGGCAGCTGGGCGCTCGGCGCGGTGATGACGGCGGCGATGACGCTCAATCTGCTGCTGGCCGCGACCGCCGGCGTGCTGATTCCGATGATCCGCACGCGCCTCGGCCGCGATCCGGCCCTCGGCAGCTCGGTGATGATCACCGCGCTGACCGATTCGGGCGGCTTCTTCATCTTCCTCGGACTGGCGACGGTCTTCCTGCTGTAGGCAGGCGCGGCTGCGCCAAACCACCGGGCCGCGCCCGGTGTGCCCGGCAACGACTGTCTTTCGCGTCAGCCCTTCGCCATCGCCGCGAACACCTCGCGCGCCGCCGCGATCGTCGCATCGACGTCGGCCTCGGTATGGGCGGCCGACACGAAGCCGGCCTCGAAGGCCGACGGTGCGAAGTAGTGGCCGGCCGCCAGCATCGCGTGGAAGAAGCGATTGAACGCGTCGCGGTCGCAGGCGTTGACGCCGGCGAACGAGGCCGGCACTGCGTCGCCAAAGTACAGGCCGAACATCCCGCCGACCGCATCGGCGCAGAAGCGCACGCCGGCCGCGCGCGCGGCGGCCGTCAGGCCGTCGACCAGCTGCGTCGCGCGCGCGCCGAGCGTGTCGTAGAAGCCGGGCTCGCCGAGCAGGCGCAGCGACGCGAGCCCGGCGGCGACCGCGACCGGGCTGCCCGACAGCGTGGCGGCCTGATAGACGGCGCCGAGCGGCGCGATGGCGTGCATGATGTCGCGCCGCCCGCCGAAGGCGCCGACCGGCATGCCGCCGCCGATCACCTTGCCGAGCGTGGTCAGGTCCGGCGTGATGCCGTACAGGCCTTGCACGCCCTGCGGGCCGACACGAAAGCCGGTCATCACCTCGTCGAAGATCAGCACCGCGCCGTGCGCGGTGCACAAGCGGCGCAGCCCCTCGAGGAAACCCGGGGCCGGCTTGACGAGATTCATGTTGCCCGCCACCGGCTCGACGATGACTGCGGCGATCTCGTCGCCGCGCGCCTTGAACGCATCCTCGACCTGCTGCAGGTCGTTGTAGCCGAGCACGATGGTGTGCTTGGCGAAATCGGCCGGCACGCCGCCCGAGGACGGGTTGCCGAAGGTCAGCAGGCCCGAGCCGGCCTTGACCAGCAGGCTGTCGGCGTGGCCGTGGTAGCAGCCCTCGAACTTGACGATCGCATCGCGCCCGGTAAAGCCGCGCGCGAGCCGGATCGCGCTCATCGTCGCCTCGGTGCCGGAGCTCACCAGCCGCAGCATCTCGACCGACGGCAGCAGCGCGCAGATCGTCTCGGCCATCTCGATCTCGGCCTCGGTCGGGGCGCCGAAGGACAGCCCGCGCAGCGCCGCCTCGCGCACCGCCTCGACGATGGCCGGATGGGCATGGCCGGCGATCGCCGGTCCCCACGAGCCCACGTAGTCGATGTAGCACTGGCCGTCGGCGTCCCACACGCGCGCGCCTTCGGCGCGCTCGATGAAGCGCGGCGTGCCGCCGACCGAGCGGAACGCCCGCACCGGCGAATTGACGCCGCCGGGGATGGTTTTCTGGGCGCGATCGAAAAGGGCTTCGTTCTTGCTGTTCATGTCGGTTGCAGAGATCCTGTCGTTAATAGTTGGAATCAATTGATGCGCCGCCGTCGTGTTGCACCCGGGCGCGGGCGCGCTCACGACGCGAAGAGCCGCCGGTATGCCGCCGCGCGCGCACCGGGCTGCGGCGCGTCGAAGACGTCGCTGATCACCGCGAGCAGGCTCGCACCGGCGTCGACCACCGGTGCCGCATTGTCGAGCGTGATGCCGCCGATCGCGGCCACCGGCACGCCGAGCTCGTCGCGCGCACGGCGCAGCAGCGCGAGCGGAGCACGCACCGCCTGCGGCTTGGTCGGCGACGCGAACATCGCGCCGAACGCGACGTAGTCGGCACCGCCCGCCACGGCCGCCTCGGCACGCGCCCACTCGTCGTAGCACGACACGCCGAGCAGCCGCTGCGGGCCGAGGGCCGCGCGTGCGGCGGCGACGTCGCCATCGTCGCGGCCGATGTGCACGCCATCGGCGCCGACCTCGAGCGCCAGCGCGAGGCTGTCATTGACGATGAACGGCACCCCGTGCGCGCGGCACAAGGCCGCCGCACGCAAGGCCTGTTCACGGCGCAAATCGCGATCGCCGAGCTTGCTGCGGTATTGCACCAGCGCCGGGCGCCCGCCCAGCGCGTCGTCGAGCAGCGCCAGCAGACACGCGGTATCCGCGCAGTCGGGGGTGACCAGATACAGCCCGTCAGTGAGCATCGTCTGCGTCCTCGCGCGCCCAGAACAGGCGATCGGGCAGCGCCAGGCCCATGCCGGGGCGGTACGCGCCGGTCAGCGCCTGCCATGTGAATTCCTGCGCCTCGCGCACCGCCTCGGGCACTTCCATGCCGTGCGCGAGGGCCCCGGCGAGCGCCGTCGACAAGGTCGCACGCGCCCCCAGATAGTGCCCGGCAAGGCGCTCCCAGGCGTCGCTGCGCACGACGCCGCGCGAGCCGTACAACACGTTGACGACCTGCGGGCCGGGCTCGCCGCCCCCGGTCACCAGCACGTAATCGGCGCCCAGTCCGAGCACGCTCGCGATGCCGTCGTCGTCGGACACGGGCTCGTCCTCGTCTCCCCAGACCGCCAGCCGCGCGACGTCGCGACGGCTTGCCACCAGCACCGCGGCCTGCGGCAGGATCAGCTCGGCGAGCGCCGACATGAAATCCTCGGCGGCCTCGTCGTCGCCGTGCAGATGGAACAGCGCCGGCTCGACCACCAGCGGCACCTCCGGGTAGTCCGACAGCACCTCGGCGATCGCCGCGAGATTCTCGGCGCTGCCCGCCATGCCGAGCTTGAATGCGCGCACCGGAATGTCCTCGAGCACCGCGCGCGCCTGCGCGATGACGGTGTCGGCGTCGAGCGGCGCGAGCTCCTCGACGCCACGCGTGTCGCGCACCGCCACCGCACACACGACGGCGAGCGGATGGCAGCCCATGCTCGCGAGCGTCAGCACATCCGATTGCACCCCGCCGCCGGCGGTGGCATCGGCGGTCGCAAAACACAGGACGGAAGGAGGAACGGCGGGCGCGGCGGCAGGCATGATGGATGCGGTCCGGCGTCAGGACGGTGGTCTGGCCCGGCGCCGAAAATGCGGTAAGATGCGGCGGATTCTACCGCCAAAAGAGCTCGGAGTACGCCGCCGCATGGCAAATCCGGAATACAAGACCTACATGTGCCTGATCTGCGGTTTCATCTACGACGAGGCCGCCGGGCTGCCCGACGAAGGCATCGCCGCGGGCACGCGCTGGGGCGACATTCCGCCGAACTGGGCCTGTCCGGACTGCGGTGCGCGCAAGGAAGACTTCGAAATGGTCGAGATCTGATGGCGCCCCGCGCGCGACACCCCGAGGACTGACACGATGGACCTGACCGGACTCAAGGTGATGGTCATCGACGACAGCAACACGATTCGCCGCAGCGCCGAGATCTTCCTGCGCCAGGCCGGCTGCGAGGTGGTGCTGGCCGAAGACGGTTTCGATGCCCTGTCCAAGATCACCGACCACGAACCCGACGTGATCTTCGTTGACATCATGATGCCACGCCTGGACGGCTATCAGACCTGCGCGCTGATCAAGAAGAACGCGCGCCTGGCATCGACTCCGGTCATCATGCTGTCGTCCAGGGACGGCCTGTTCGACCGCGCCCGCGGACGCATGGCCGGCTCGGACGAATACCTGACCAAACCCTTCACCAAGGACAGCCTGCTAAAGGCCGTCGCCCATCACGCCGCTAATACCGACTGAACGCGCACCGGAGCCTCTGTGCAATGCCGATCAAGACGATTCTCGTGGTTGACGACTCTCCGACCGAGCGCTTCGCGATGACCGAGGTGCTGACCAGTCACGGCTATCGCGTGGTCACCGCCGAGAACGGCGAGGACGCCATCACCAAGAGCCGCAGCGAGCAGCCCGACCTGATCCTGATGGACGTCGTGATGCCGGGCATGAACGGCTACCAGGCGACACGCACGATCTCGCGCCACGAATCCACCCGCGCCATCCCGATCATCATGTGCACGAGCAAGGGTCAGGAGACCGACCGCATCTGGGGCATGCGCCAGGGCGCGTTCGACTACCTGGTCAAACCGATCGATCACCGCGCGCTGCTCGCGCGCATCGCGGCGCTGGGCTGAAGCGATGTCCCGACGCGTCAGCCTGCGCGAGTTCCAGGAGAATCTCGTCCGGCGTCTTGCCGAGGCGCACGACACGGACCGCCGTACGCTGCTCGCCGTCGAAGCGGTCCACGAGCACTGGCTGGTCGACCTGACCGACACCGGGGAGATCCTTCCGGTGCCGGCACTGGCGCCGGTGCCGCTGACGCGCGGCTGGTTCCGCGGCATCGCCAACGTGCGCGGCACGCTCTACGGCGTGGTCGATTTTTCCGTCTTCCACAACGGCAGCCCGGTCACGCCGGCGGGGTTCGCGCGGCTGCTGCTGCTGCACGCGCGTCACGGCACGAACAGCGCGCTGCTGTTCTCGCGCACGACCGGATTGCGCAGTCCCGACGAATTCGATGCCGACGACGGGCCGCCCGACCAGCGCCCCTGGGTTGCGGGCCGTTTCCGCGACGTGCAGCAGCGGGTCTGGCTGCATCTGGACGTAGCCGCGCTGATCAACCATCGGAATTTTCTCGAAGCCGGCAGCAGCGAGCCTTGACGGCCGCCCGCGACGGACTCGGAACAACGCATACTGCGGCGGAGCACGCAACATGACATTCAAGCTTTCCGGACTTTCCCTCGCCGACAAGAAGCACTCGGTGGTCGAACGGGCCGCCGATGCGACGATTCTCGAGTCGGACGCACCGCCGCGCGCGAGCACCCCGTCCGCCGCGGCACCCGACCCGCAGGCCGTGTCGAAGCGCGTACGGACGCTCGTCGCGATCTTCGTGCTGCTGGTGCTGGTGACCGGCGGCGTACTGGTCTACGAGGGGCTGCAGTCGGCCGACACGACGCTGCTCGCCGCGGCCGGCACGGCCCTGCTGAGCCTGCTCGTGCTGCGGCTGATCGCGCGCACCTACAGCGAGGATCTCGCCCGCCGGCGCGCCGAGCTCGAGCGCCAGCGCGAGGCCGCCGAGCACGAGCGCAACCAGGCGCAGCAGGCCATCCTGCGGCTGATGAACGAGATGGGCGATCTTGCCGACGGCGATCTCACCACGCGCGCGACCGTCACCGAGGACATCACCGGCGCGATCGCCGATTCGGTCAACTACACGGTCGAAGAGCTGTCCGTGCTGGTGCGCCGCATCAACGACGCGGCCGGCCGGGTGACCGCCGCGACCGAGTCGGCGCAGCGGACGTCCAGCGAGCTGCTCACCGCCAGTGAGCGCCAGACGCGCGAGATCGAGGAAGCCGGCGCGACCGTCCAGCGCATGGCCGCCTTGATGACCGAGTCTTCGGCCCGCGCCCTGCAATCGGCGCGCGTCGCCAGACACTCGCGCGATGCCGCCCGCCAGGGGACCGACGCGGTCGAAAACACCATCAAGGGCATGCACGGCATCCGCGAGCAAATCCAGGAGACCTCCAAGCGCATCAAGCGCCTGGGCGAATCCTCACAGGAGATCGGCGAGATCGTCGAGCTGATCTCCGACATCACCGAGCAGACCAATGTGCTCGCGCTCAACGCGGCGATCCAGGCCGCCTCGGCGGGCGAAGCGGGCCGCGGCTTCACCGTCGTCGCCGAGGAAGTGCAGCGTCTCGCCGAACGCTCGGCCGAAGCGACCAAGCAGATCGCGGCGATCGTCAAGACCATCCAGACCGACACCAAGGACGCCGTCGCGGCGATGGAGACCGCCACGCGCGACGTCGTCGACGGCGCGCAGCTCTCCGACGCCGCCGGCCAGGCACTCGCCGAAATCGGTACGGTGTCGGCCGAGACGGCGCAGCTGATCGAGCAGATCTCCGCCGACACGCAGCAGCAGGCGGCCACCGCCAGTCGCGTCGCCGAGACGATGAAGGACATCCTCGCGATCACCGAGCAGACACGGCGTGGCACCCAGCAGACCGCGGTGTCGATCGGCCAGCTCGCCGATCTCGCCGTCGAGCTGAAGGGCTCGGTCTCCGGCTTCAAGGTGTGACGGCTGTCATGCAGGAAAAGGCGTCCATGGCGCGCACCGCCATACCGGATCTCGGCCCGCTCAACTGGGTCAGGGGCGAGATCGACCAGGCGCTCGCGAGGGCGGCCGAATCGCTCTCCGGCGCCGCCGGCGCCGAGGATGCCGTGTCGCAGCTGCGTTTCGCGCAGACCCACGTGCATCAGGCCTGCGGCGCGCTGTCCATCGTCGGTCTGGACGGGCTGAGCCGCATTGCGACCTCGCTCGACCAGCTGCTCGGCGACCTGGCCGCTGACGAACGCCGGCCGGACGACGGCATTCTCGACATCGCCAACCGCACGCTGGCGGCGATTGCGAACTATCTCGAGGAGCTCGTCGGGGGGACACCCGACCAGCCGCTGCGCCTGTTCAAGCTGTACGGCGAGCTCGCTGCCGCGGGCGGCGGCGCCGCCCCGTCGCCGGCCGAATTGTTCTACCCGGACCTCGCACGCCGTCCGCCACGTCGCACCGCTGCGGGTGCACCGCCGACCGGCGAGGCCTGGCAGCAGCGGCTGCGCGCACTGCGCGCGCAGTTCCAGCGCGGACTTCTGCAATGGCTGCGCCAGCCGGCCGACGCCGCCGGCCCGGCAACGATGCGCGAAGCGGCCGACGGACTCGAAGCCCTGCAGGCGCACCCGGAGCCGGCGGCGCTGTGGTGGGCCGCGCAGGCCTTCTTCGATACCCTCGCACACGGCGATCTGCCCGCCGACCCTCAGCTTCGGCAGGTGTGCGCGATGCTCGACAAGGAGCTCAAACAGCTCTGCGAGAACGGCCACACGGTGCCCGAACGGCTGATGCGCGAGCTGCTGTACTGGATCGCCCGGGCGCCCGCGCGCACCGAACGCCAGCGTGCAGTCCATGACAACTGGCAGCTTGCGAGCCTGCTGCCCGAACCGGGCGCCGCGGTCTCCGAGCTGCCGCTGGCACCACTGCTCGACGCGCTCGGCGGCGAGCTCGCCGCGGCCAAGGAGCAGTGGGACGCATTCTGTGCCGGCCAAGCGGTGGCACTGCCGCGCTTCGAGGCGCACCTGTCGGCGCTTCGCGATCGTTCGGCCGCGCTCGCCCGCCCGGCGCTCGAGCGGCTGCTCGACGGCCTCGCAGGCTTTGTGCGCTGGCTGCGCAAGGATCCGCTGCAGCTCGAGCCGCCGCTCGCGATCGAGGTCGCCACCGCCCTGCTGCTCGCCGATGTCGCGCTCGAGCGCCGCGCTCCCGAAGGCCACTTCGCCGAGCAGGTCGCGCACACGCTGGCACGGCTCGACTCGCTGCAGCGCGGCGAGACGGTGCCGCCCCCCGCGCCGTCGCCGGCGGTCGAGGCGGCCCGACGGGCGCACGAGAACACGGCACGCATGCAGGTCGCGCGCGAGATGCTCGCCAATCTCGCACAGATCGAGCAGGCGCTGGACGACTTCTTCCGCAACCAGGCCAAGCGTGCCCCGCTGGCCGGACTCGCCGCACCCCTGAAGCAGATCGAAGGCGCGCTCGCACTGGTCGGCGACGCATCGGCCATCGCGCTCGTTCGTCGCGCCGCGCAAACCGTCGCAAGCCTCGCCGCCGGCGACTCGTCCGGCCCGGCCGAGTTCGAAGCGCTCGCGCGGCGGCTGTCGGCACTGGGCTTCTACATCGAAGCACTGCAGCACGGCCCGGCCGACATCGGGCATTTCCTTGCCATCGCCGGCGACGGCGACGCACAGGCCGGGCCCGCTGCGGAGCCGGCCTCCCAGTCCGACGGCAGCGTCGATGAGCAACCGTCGCTGCGCGACACCACGCCGGTGGCCGCGGCGAACAGCGGCCCGTCGCCAGACGCGCCGACACCCGCCACGGCGTCGGACGCGCTCCACGACGGCTTCGATCTGCTCGCCTTCGTGACGCCGGAACCGACTCACGCCGAGCGGGCAAATTCACCCCAAGCCGCGGATCGACCGCCGTCGCAGGCCGGCACGCCTGACGAAGCTCGGTTGCAGGACGCCGGCGACGAGACGGCCGCACCACCGGCCGCGTCGATCGCTCCCGCTGCCCTGCCGCCAGCCCGATCCACAAGCGACATCGCGACCGGGGACACCGCGGCCGACGAGGAGCTTCTGGCGATCTTCATCGAGGAAGCGCACGAGGTTCTCGGCACCATCGCCGCCGAGCTGCCGCGACTGCTCGCCAGCCGCGACGATTCCTCGTCACTGACCGCGATCCGCCGCGGCTTTCACACCCTGAAGGGCAGCGGGCGCATGGTCGGACTGACAGAGCTGGGGGAGGCGGCATGGAGCGTCGAGCAGACGCTCAACCGCTGGCTGCAGCTCGACTGGACGCCGTCACCGACGCTGCAGGCCCTGCTCGAGACCGCGCACCGCGAGTTCGACGCGTGGGTGCGGCAGATCGAGGACGGGGGCGATCACGGACGCGACGTCGCGGCGCTCGTCGCCGCCGCCGAGGCGCTGCGCGAGTCCGACACGGCGGACACGGGCGCCGCGGCCGGGCAGCGCTCTCCGGCCAAGGCATCGGTCGCGCCCGCCGACACGACCGCAACCGCCTGCGCGCCCGACACGCAGGCAGAGGCGCCGGCCGAATCGGCGCCGGAAGAGATTCGCGCCGACGACGTGGAGATCTCCGGCGAGGCGCTCGACACGTTCCTGGAAAGCCTGATCGGACGCCGCACGGTCACCGAGATGCTCGACGAGCTCGACGTGCTGCCCGACGAGATCACGCTCGAGGACATCGAGCTTGCCGACGACGCACCCGACGATCTCGCATCGGCGCCGCACGATGTCTCCGCGGACCTGGTCGCGGCTCGCGCCGACGGGCGCAGCCGCGAAGACCACGCGGCGGCCGAGCCGTGGGCGGTCGACGAATCTGCAGCCGACGAGGCGGTCGCCGGCGATGACGCGACGATGCCGATACGGCTCGGTGACCGCGACATCTCGCGCGCCCTGCTCGAGCTGTTCCTGAACGAGGCGCGCGAGCACATCGGCGACCTGCGCGAGGAACTCGGCCATCTGCAGCGCAACCCGATGTTCGTGCCGGCGCAGACGGCGGTACGCACCGCGCATACCCTGGCGGGCATCTCCGGCACGGCGGGCGTGCTGGCCCTGCAAGGGCTTGCGCGCGCGCTCGAGCATGCGCTCGAACGCGTCGGGCGTGCCGGTGTGGCGCCGAGCGCCGATCAGGGCGAGCTGCTGTGCCACAGCATCGTGACGATGGATGCGATGCTCGGCGAGGTCGCCCACGGCAAGCTGCCGATGGCCGTGCCCGAGCTCGAGGAACAGCTCGCCCACATCGGCCAGGCCGGCGCTGCGCCGCCCGCGCGGCCGGCACTTTCGTCGCCCGCCGCCGAGGCGCCGGCGATCGCCACCACATCCGACGCCGCCGCGGCCGTCGTGCAGGCGTCGGCCCCGGTGCATGACGATATCGATCGACAGCTCCTGCCACTGTTCCTCGACGAGGGCCACGAGCTGTTGCGTGCGCTGCACGCGGCGCTGCGCGACTGGCGGACCGATGGCGACGTCCTGCGCCACGCGCACGCGACCGCCCGACTGCTCCACACGCTCAAGGGCAGCGCGCGCATGACCGGCGCGATGCAGCTCGGCGAGCTCGTACACCAGCTCGAGTCGCGGCTCGAATCGGCGCTGCATGCGGGCGCGACATCGCCGTCCCTGCTCGATGAGCTGATCGCCGGCCTCGACGACGTCGAACGCCACATCGAGGCACTGCGCAGACAGCAGCCCGAGGACGGGACACCGCCAGCGCAGGCGATCGCCGGCCACGAACAGCAGGCCGACGCCGTCGCGGCGAGCGCCGACCCGGGCGGCGTCGCGACGCTGCGCGTGCGTGCCGAGACGGTCGACCACTTCGTCAATACCGCCGGCGAGATCGGTATCGCCCGCACCCGCATCGAGGGCGAGCTGCGCACGGTTCGCCGCTCGCTCCTCGACCTGACCGAGAACGTGATCCGCCTGCGCAACCAGCTGCGCGAGGTCGAGCTCCAGGCCGAGCTGCAGATGCAGTCGCGCATCGCGCAGGCCGAGTCGCAGCACGCCGATTTCGATCCGCTCGAGATGGACCGCTACACACGGCTGCAGGAGCTCACGCGCATGCTCGCCGAGAGCGTCGGCGACGTCACGACCGTGCAGCAGAACCTGCTGCGCAACCTCGACGGTGCCGAGCTCGCGCTGGCCGGCCAGGCACGGCTGTCGCGCGACCTGCAGCAGTCGCTGATGCAGGTGCGCATGGTGCCGTTCGACAGCCTCGCCGATCGCCTGCATCGCGTCGTGCGCCAGAGCGCCAAGGAGCTTGGCAAGCGCGTGAACCTCGACCTGCGCGGCGGGCGCACCGAGATCGACCGCAGCGTGCTCGAGCACATCACGGCGCCGCTCGAGCACCTGCTGCGCAACGCCGTCGCGCACGGCATCGAGCCCGCCGAGGCGCGCCGTGCCGCCGGCAAGGACGCGATCGGCCAGATCACCGTGTCGCTCGCCCAGGAAGGCAACGAGATCGCGATCAGCCTCGCCGACGATGGCGGCGGCCTCGACCACCAAGCGATCGCCGCCAGGGCGCGCAGCCACGGCCTGCTCGGCGACGACGAGACGGCCGACGAGCGGCGCCTGACCCAGCTGATCTTCGTGCCGGGCTTCAGCACCGCGACCAGCTTGTCGACGCTGTCCGGGCGCGGCGTCGGCATGGACGTGGTCAAGTCCGAGACGGCTGCGGTCGGCGGGCGCATCGACGTGCACTCGGAGCGCGGTCGGGGCACCGAATTCCGCATCCACCTGCCGCTGACGCTGGCCGTCACGCAGGCGCTGCTGGTGCAGGCGGGCTCGCGCACGCATGCCGTGCCGTCGAGCATGATCGCGCAGGTGCTCGAGCTCAAGGGCGACGCGCTCGAGGCGATCCGCGCTGCGGGCGGCACCGACTGGCAGGGCGCGCACTATCCGTACCACTATCTGCCCGAACTGCTCGGCGAGCACGCCGGCCGCCCGGAGCTGCAGCGCTTCAACTGGCTGCTGCTGCTGCGCGCGGGCACGCAGACGCTGGCGCTGCACGTCGACGCCCTGAAGGGCAACCAGGAAATCGTCGTCAAGCACGCCGGCCCGCAGCTCACCCGCATCATCGGCATCTCGGGCGCGACGGTGCTCGGCGACGGCCAGATCGTGCTGATCCTGAACCCGGTCGCCCTCGCGAGCCGCCGGCCATCCGGCGCGACCACGCCCGAGGCGGACCAGACCGCGCTCGAATACCTGTTCGATGCGTCCGACCGCCCGCCGACGGTGATGGTGGTCGACGATTCGCTGACCGTACGCAAGATCACCGGACGCCTGCTCGAACGCGAGGGCTATCGCGTCGTGACCGCGAAGGACGGCAGCGACGCGCTCGAGCAGCTGCTCGAGGAGGTCCCCGACGTGATCCTGACCGACATCGAGATGCCGCGGTTGCGCAGCAGCGTCTCCCGCGCACGCCGACGCCACGGCTCGGCGCGGGTGAAATACGCCTCGTACTCCCGGATCGCGTTC
>DAOMOP010000118.1:0-12568 GCA_035444405.1 Rhodocyclaceae bacterium | reverse complement strand
CGCGCGCTGATGGCCAAGCCGGAGATGATCCTGCTCGACGAACCGTCGATGGGCCTCGCGCCACAGATCGTCGAAGAGATCTTCGAGATCGTGCGGGACCTGAACAGCAAGGAGCAGGTGAGCTTCCTGCTGGCCGAGCAGAACACGATGGTCGCGCTGCGCTACTCGGATTTCGGCTACATCCTCGAGAACGGCCGCATCGTGATGGAAGGCGATGCGCACTACCTCGCCACCAACGAGGACGTCAAGGAGTTCTATCTCGGCCTGTCGGGCGAGGGGCGCAAGAGCTTCCGCGACGTCAAGCACTACCGCCGGCGCAAGCGCTGGCTGTCCTGACACCGCACGCGCCCGCCGATGCGCCCGACGGCGCCGCTGCCGTGTTCGCGGCCGGCGCTTGCGCGAGTGGCGCGCACACGGCAGCTCCAGGATCCCCGCAAGGATGCAGACATGAAGTTCTACGACGACAGAGAAACCCGCGATCCCGCGCTGCGCGAGCAAGAGCTGATGGCACGGCTGCCCGCGCAGATCGCGCACGCGAAGGCCCATGCGCCGGCGTTTGCGCGTCTGTTCGAAGGCATCGATGCCGAGGCCGTGCGCAGTCGCGCGGCGCTGGCGCGCCTGCCGGTGACGCGCAAGTCCGAACTGCTCGAGATGCAAAAGGCCGCACGACCGTTCGGCGGCTTCGCGGCGACCGGCTGGGGTCCGGCGTGTCGGCGCGTGTTCGCCTCCCCCGGTCCGCTCTACGAGCCCGAGGGCGCGCGCACCGACTACTATCGCCTCGCGCGCGCGCTGTTTGCGGCCGGCTTTCGCGAGGGCGACCTGGTGCACAACACCTTCTCGTATCACTTCACACCGGCCGGCTCGATGATGGAGACGGCCGCCCATGCGCTCGGCTGCACGGTGTTCCCGGCCGGCGTCGGCCAGACCGAACAGCAGGTCGCCGCGCTCGCCGACCTGCAGCCGAATGCCTATACCGGCACGCCGTCGTTCCTGCGCATCATCCTCGAAAAAGCCGACGAGCTCGGCGTGCGCCCGAGCTTCACCAAGGCCTTCGTGTCCGGTGAAGCGTTTCCGCCGAGTGTGCGCGACGCCTTCGCCGCGCGTGGCATCGACGCGTTCCAGGCCTACGCGACCGCGGACATCGGGCTGATCGCCTACGAGACAGGTGCGCGCGAAGGCCTGGTCGTCGACGAGGACGTCATCGTCGAGATCGTGCGCCCCGGCACCGGTGATCCGGTCGCACCGGGCGAAGTCGGTGAAGTCGTCGTGACGAGCTTCAATCCGGACTATCCGCTGATCCGCTTCGGCACCGGCGACCTCTCCGCCGTGCTGGCCGGCACCTCGCCCTGTGGTCGCAGCAACATGCGCATCAAGGGCTGGATGGGGCGGGCGGACCAGACCACCAAGGTCAAGGGCATGTTTGTGCACCCCGGCCAGATCGCCGCCGTGCTCAAGCGTCATCCCGAGCTGGGGCGGGCGCGTCTGGTCGTCGACAACCCCGACATGACCGACCGCATGACGCTGCACTGCGAGGCGGCACAGGCCGGCGAGGCGCTGGCGGCAGCCGTCGCCGCGAGCGTTCGCGAGCTCACCAAGCTGCGGGCAGAAGTGAGCTTTTGCGCACCGGGAAGCCTTGCCAACGACGGCAAGCTGATCGACGACGTGCGGCGTTACGAGTGAGGAAGGCGGCGGTGAATCCGATCGGTGAGTCGAGCCCGGACGGTCGCCGCGCGCCGCTCGACGGACTGCGCGTGCTCGACCTCACGCGGCTGCTGCCGGGGCCGCTGGCAACCCAGCATCTGGCCGACTACGGCGCCGAGGTGATCAAGATCGAGGACACCGGCGCCGGCGACTACGCGCGCACGATGGGGGCGATGGATGGGGAGGCGAGTTTCTTCTACAAGCTCGTCAACCGCAACAAGAAAAGCCTGCGGCTGGATCTGAAACAGGCCGAGGGGCGCGAGCTGTTCCTGCGGCTGGTGCGCACCGAGTCGGGCTTCCACCCGGCGGCGCGCTCGAGCAAGGGGGCGATCGGGCTGGCGCAGCTGATGCCCGGCTCGGCCTCGATCATGCGTCGCTTGCCGGCGTCAATCCGCGCATCGTCCTGTGCAGCATCACCGGCTACGGGCAGGATGGGCCGTACGCACAGCGTGCCGGCCACGACATCAACTACATCGGCTACGCCGGCGTGCTCGATCAGATCGGCACGGCGGGCGGCGCGCCGGCCATCCCGAACCTGCAGATCGGCGATCTGCTCGGTGGCACGCTTTCGGCGCTGCTGGGCCTGCTGGTCGCGGTGATCGATGCGCGTGCGAGCGGGCAGGGGCGCCATGTCGACGTTGCGATGGCCGACGCGGCGCTCGCGCACGCGATCTTCCCGCTCGCCGAGGTGCTGGCCAATGGGCAGGTGCGGCCGCGCGGCGAGGATCTGCTGTCGGGCGGTGTGCCATGCTACGGCGTCTACCGCACCGCGGACGACCGCCATATGGCGGTCGGCGCGCTCGAGCAGAAGTTCTGGCTGCTGCTGTGCGACACGCTCGGACGCCAGGATCTCAAGCCGCTGCATCTTGCCAGCGGCGCCGACGGCGCGCGCGCCCGCGCCGAGCTCGAGGCGGTTTTTCGCAGTCGCACCCAGGCCGAGTGGACAGCGGTGTTCGACGGCGTCGATTGCTGCGTGACGCCGGTGCTGCGGCTGGAGGAAAGCCTCGCCGATGCGCACGTGCGTGCGCGCGGCATGGTCGTCGAGGCGGGCGGCCTGCGCCAGTTCGCGCCACCGGTGCGCCTCGCCGGCCATGCGCCGCGCTTCACGCCGGCTCCGGCCGCGGGGGCGGACTGCGACGCGCTGTTGGGCAAGCTGGGTCTGAGCAGCGAGGAGATCGAGGGGCTTCGCGAGCGCGGCGTCGTGTAAACGACCCGACGTCTCCGGTGTGGCCTCGCCGTGCGAAACCGCACTGGCGCGGCCGCAACAAGGCCCCGCCGAATGCGGGTGTGATTCGGCGGCTGCGGGCCCCAGCCGGCGCGCGGACCGGCAAATGGGGCGAGGCGGTGCGGTGATGGCGCGCGGCCATCCGTAGTGATGCGGATCGCGGCCGCTTCGCGTCGCGCGGTATGCTTCGCCGATGCAAAGCCTGTCGATCCTGCTGCCCGACTTCTCGCTGATCCTGCTCGGGGCGCTGCTGCGCCGCGCGCTCGTCACGGACGAAGCCTTCTGGACCGGTGTCGAGAAGCTGGTCTATTTCATCCTGTTTCCGGCCCTGTTGTTCAATGCACTGGCCGGCGCGACGATCGAGCTCGGTGTCGCGCTGCCGCTGGTCGTCGCCGGCCTCGGCGTCATGGCGGCCGGTTTTGCGTACGGGTGGCTGGGGCGCCCGCTGATGGGGCTTTCCGCGATCGGTTTCGCCTCGCGACTGCAGTGCGCCTACCGTTTCAACACCTACATCGGCATTGCCATCGCCGGCAAGCTCCACGGGGCGGCCGGGGTGGCGATGATGGGGGGGCTGTGTGGCGCCATGGTGCCGTTCGCGAACATCCTCGCGGTCGGCATGCTCGCGCGCCATGGTCAGCTCGGCATCGGCCGCGAGCTCGCCCGCAATCCGCTGGTCGTCGCGACGCTGGCCGGCTTCGCCTACAACGTTGCCGGATTCGAGGTCGCCGATGCCGCGCGGGCGTTCCTGCTGCGCCTGGGCGACGCGGCGGTGGCGCTCGGGTTGCTTGCGGTCGGAGCGGCGCTGCGCTGGGGACGTGTCGAGGGACGCCTGAGCGGGTCGGCCTGGCTGGTCACCGTCAGGCTGCTGCTGTTGCCGGCCACGGCCTGGGTACTCGGCCGCCAGCTCGGCCTGACCGGCATCGCCTTCGATACGCTGGTGCTGTTCGCGGCGCTGCCCTCGGCGAGCTCCGCGTACATTCTGGCGATGCGCATGGGGGGCGACGGCGCGGGCGTGGCCTGGCTGATCTCGGCCACGACACTTCTGGCCGTGCCCTCGCTCGCGTTCTGGCTCTACCTGTTGTAGCCGGGCGACGGTGGTCGGGTTCGGGCGCACTGGCCCGGCGTGGCAGCGCCCCGGCGCAGGTATGCCCGGACGGCTCGGGAGCCGGGACGGCCAAGGTCCGCTGGCCGCCGACGCGCTGCAATCGGCCTCGCCGCAGTCTACTTCTTCGCGCCCGGACTCTTGCCGCGCGGCGCGCGAGGGCGCGGCTTGGCCGTCGCCCGAGGGGCGTCGCCGCTGGCCGTGCGAGGCTTGTCGGCGGCAGCCCGGTCCGGAGCCTCCGGGGCCGGCTGCGCCTGCATGAGGTTCCACGGCCACATTGCGGCCGCGAAGGGATTCTCATCCGGGGCGCCTTCGGCGCTATCCGCCGCGGTGGCGGCGTGCTGGCTCATCGCCTTGACGGCTGCCAGTGCGGCCCGCTGCACCTCGAGGCCCTGAATCGTCATCTGCAACATGTTCAGATTGATCTTGAGCCAGTTCTCGACGGTCTTCAGATCGCCGATGCGCTTGTCGAGCTCATCGGTGTCGAGCGTCGGTGCGACCATGCCGGGAAGGGAAAATCCCATGCTGTTCCACATGCCTCGCACGAACTCGAGGGGGTCCTGCGCTGATTGGTCCTTGGACATGCTCGTCTCCTGCGGTGGGCGGTTGTTTGCCTTCGATGTTAACCCATGCCGGTGCGCTGCGCCGAGATCTGGTAACGGCGATCGGTGCGCCGCAGCTCACGGCCGCCGCTCAGCTCAGATCGCTCGCGACGCGGGTCAGCAATGCGCGCAGGCGGGCCGGCCGCACCGGCTTGTGCAGCACCGGCACGCCGGCTCGCTGCGCGAGGCCCAGCGCATCCGCACCGGTGTTTCCGGTGATCAGCGCGGCCGGCAAGTCCTTTCCGTATGCTTCGCGCACCGCGCGAATGCTGCCGATGCCGGTTTCCGATCCGCTCAGGCTGAAGTCGCTGATCATGATCTGCGGTGGTCGCGGGTGGCCCGCCAGCAATCTGAGCAGGGTCTGCAGCTCGAGTGCGGCACTGACGTCGCAGCCCCATGAGCGCAGAAGCCCCTTCATCGCGGCAAGTGCCAGCGGATCGTCGTCGAGCACCGCGACCCTGAGGCCGGCCAGATCCCCGGGCAGACGCGACTGTTCGAGCGCGTCATGCGCGGCCGCCGGCGTGCTCGCGGGCACTTCGATCGCGAACACCGAGCCGCGGCCCGGGGCGGAGCGCAGCGACAGCGGATGACCGAGCAGGTCGGTGAGCCTGCGCACGATTGCGAGGCCGAGGCCGAGGCCCTTGCCGCGTGCGCGCTCGGGATTGGCCAGCTGCACGAACTCCTGAAAGATTACCGACTGGGCCGCCTGCGGGATGCCGATGCCGCTGTCGCGGACCTCCAGCCGAATGCGCGCAGCGCGGCGTCGGCACGCCACCAGGACCCGTCCGCCGGGACTGTAGCGCACCGCATTGCTGACCAGATTGGCGACGATGCGTTCGAACAGCACCTGGTCACTGAGCGCCCAGGCGGCGGTGGGGCGCAGCGCCAGCGAGACCCCGTGCGTCTGCGTGGCGGTGCGCTGTGCGGCGACCACACGCTCGAGCACGGGCTGCAGTGCGAAGGGGCGGTGCGCCGGCTCGAGCACGCCGGCGTCCAGGCGCGAGATGTCGAGCAAGCTGTCGAGCAGATCCTCCATGGCGCGGGCCGATGCCGAAATCTGTTCGAGCAGGCGTGCCGAGGGGGCGTCGAGGTCGCGCAGCGAGAGCTCGGAGATGAACAGTCCGAGCGCATGCATGGGCTGACGCAGGTCGTGACTGGCCGCGGCCAGGAAGCGCGATTTGGCGAGGTTCGCACGCTCGGCTTCGTCCTTGCGCTCGCGCAGCTCCGCAGTCGCGGCCTCGATGCGGCGGTGCATGTCCGCGTGCATGCTCGCGAGCTCGGCCGCCATGTCATTGACCCCTTCGGCGAGCGAGCGCAGGCTGCCGCCGCCGACGATGGGGACGCGCTCGCTGAAGCGGCCCTGGCCGATGCGCTCGACGGTACGCGCCACTTCGCGGATCGGGCCGCTGACGCCACGGCTCATGATCACCGCCAGGACGAGCGTCGCGACGAGCACGAGCAGAACCGTCGCCGCGCCGGTGAGCAGCAGCTCGTTGCGCCGTGCCGCGAGGTGCCGGCGCGACAGGTCGAGCACGACGTTGCCGAGCGTACTGGCGCCGCCGTCGGCGGTCGTGCCGAAGCGCAGCGCTGCACGGGTCAGGTCGTCCTCGATATTCACACGCGTGGCGCGGATCGGTTCGATGATGCGCTGCGTCGTGCCGCGGATCATCGCATGACCCGTGTCGAGGGTGCCGTCGGGCAGCGCGATGCGTGCGTCGAGCGCGCCGCTGCTTGCGAGGGTCTCGCCGCTGCGGCCGAGGATGCTCACACCGATCACCCCGTCCTCGGTCAGGATCGCCGCCGTGAGCTGCTGAAGAGCCTCGTGGTTTCCCGAGAACACGGCGTATTCGCTCGCTGCTACGAGCTGCCGTGCGAAGGCGCGGCCGCGTGCGCCGTCGGCCTCTTCGATGTCGGACAGCCGTGCCGTGGTGTAGAAGACGGTCAGCAGGACCGCCAGCACCAGCATCGGCAGCAGCGCGACCACCAGCACGCGCGAGCGGACCCCCCAATCGAGCCTCACTGTGCCTCCTCCCTCTGGCGGATGCGTGCGGCGATCGCCTCGGCGCGGTCGAGCTCGATGCCGAGCGAGCGCGCGACGGTCGCGTTGATGCCGATCGTGAACTGCTCCGGATGTCCGGCGGGTGGAAGCGGCCCGCCGTCCAGCACGGCCAGCACTGCCTCGGCCGCCTGTGCGGCGATCTGTGCCGGCGTCGAATAAAGACCCAGCAGCGCGCCGGCGCGCACGTAGGCGGGCGAGAAACCGAACAAGGGCGAGTGCTTGCGGTACGAGGTCAGCAAGATGTTCTGGATCGTGTGGCTGTTGAAGATCTGCCGGTCGGGCACGGCGAGCAGGATCGCCGGTTCCGGAAGGGTCTGGCGCATGGCGGCATAGAGCTCGCGTTCGGAGTCGATCTCGGCTTGTGACACGTCGAATCCGGCCGCGCGTGCGGTGCCGGCGAGCTCGGCGGCGAGCGAAGCGGTCTGGGGGCCCGAAATCAGCGCGACGCGCTTCCACTGCGGCAGCGCCTCGGCGATCGCCGCAATCTGGCGGGTGGGCGGCTGGTCGAGGAAGATCGCCGAGTGATCGGCTCGACCATTGCGGTGACGCCCGGCTTCGAAGGCGGCGCGCGGCAGCAGGATGTTCAGTACCGGTACCGCCGCATTGCGCTGCGCGACCACTTGTGCGGCCTGCGAGCCGACGGTGACGACGATGCGCGTGTCTTCGAGCGGCGCATCGCGGTAGTCGTCCCAGTCGATGTCGGCGATTGTCGGGCGGTTGGCGCGCGATGTGACGCGCTCGCGCAGCGCCTCGATGGCTTCATCGTAGGCACCGCCGCGTTCGCCCGTGACGACCAGCACCGCCGCCGCGATGACCCGAAGCGGAAGTCCCAGCAGCAGACAGCAGAGCAGGAGGACCAGTGTCGCGCGGCGACGGGTAGGCCTCATGCGCTCACGCGATGCGCCCGGGACGTGGTGCGCCACGCGAGACGGGCCGTTGCCCGGCAACTGGTCGATTCAAGCATCCCCGATGTTTTCCTTTGCGGCGGTGAATGGTCCGTGCGCGACCCGTGGGTGCCTGCTCCGGCGACGCGGTGACGGGCCGGAAACGCGCGCGTGCCGTTGCGGCGCAGGCCCTGGCCATCCGCCATCGTGGCCGGTCGCTCGCTCCGCTCGTGCCTGCTATGACTTGTCGATATATGATAGTTCCATGGCAAGGACGCTGCCAGCGTTGCGGGGGGCGTCGTGTGCTGCACGCCGACGCTGCGGCCGCGGCACGTGAGGCATTCGTGCCGAACCTCATGTCATTGCCGCAGCAAGCAATTGATCTGGCGGACAATTGGGCTGGTGCCAGCGTCGAGGAATGGCGGGGCGGTCGCGGCGCCATGCTATGCTTGCAACATTCGCTTACATATCCTGACTCGTGAGGTGCGCGGTGACGAGAATCCTGATTGTCGAAGACCATGCGCTGGTGTGCGAGGCGATGGCGCAGACGCTCGCGCGGCTCGAGACGGGCGTGGAATGCGTCGAGGCCAGAGGGTCCGAGGAGGCGCTGGCGCAGCTCGCGGCGAGCACCGACTGGGATCTGGCAGTCGTCGACCTGATGCTCCCCGGCCTTAACGGCTTCTCCCTGCTCGGCGTGATGGCCAAGCGCTTTCCGGACGTGCCCGCGATGGTCGTATCCGGTCTCGACGACCCGGTGTCGGTGCAGCGCGCGTTGAAGGCGGGCGCCTCGGGCTTCGTTCCGAAGTCGAGCTCCGGTGACGAACTGCGCCGGGCGGTACGGACCGTGCTCGACGGTGGAGTCTATGTGCCTTCCGGCGTCGGCACCGGCGCTGCGCGCTCGGGGCCGCCGAGCGAGCGATTCGGCCTCACGAACGCCCAGGCGCGCGTGCTCGAGCTTCTGGCGCAGGGCAAGACGAATCGCGAGATCGCAGATCTTCTCGGCCTGTCCGAGGGAACGGTCAAGGTGCACATGTCGGCCATTCTGCGCGCGCTGAACGTGCGCAATCGGGCTCAGGCGCTGCTGGTGATCTCGCGCAGTGGGATGCCGCTGCTTTGAGCGGACGCTGAGCTCAGGACGTCGTGCGGCTGACGAGGCCGGTACGAATCGGCATTTCGTCCGCGGACAGGCGCGCCGCGACACCGATGCGGGCCATCTCGCCCGGAACGTCTTCGGCGTCGCCGTGCTCGATCTCCAGCACTTCCAGGACCTGGCGTGCCACCGCCCGGCACGCGTTGGCCAGCGGCGTGGGCAGCTGCTCGGGGACATTGCGCTGCAGCAACAGCTTGCTCGCCGACAAGGCGTTGACCGGATTCAGGATGCGGTGGCGATACGGGCGCATCAGCTCGAATACGCTGCGGTCGGCCGCCTCGCGCTGCCACGCATTGGACGGCCACTGCGACGGCACCGCATAGGCGCGCGGGAACATGTCGAGGTCACGCACGACGGTGCGGATGTCCTCGTGCGATTCGCGAAACGGCAACAGCACGATGTCCGACAGCGCATATAGCCTGCGATCCATCTCGGTGCGGTTGCCGCCGCCGTCGATGACCCCGATCCAGTTGTCGAGCGTACGCAGCTTGTCGACGACCTTGGTCAACGATTCGCTGGTGCGTGCATCGGCGGTGATGTAGCGGCGCCCCTCGGGTCTGAGCGGCTCGCGCGCAGTGTCGGTGAGCACGCACGCCGAGCGATGTCCGAGCAGGCCGAGCCCCTGGCACAGCATGTGCGAAAGCGTGGTCTTGCCGGTGCCGCCCTTGTTTCCGATCACGCAAATGATCTCAGCCATGCCCTGTCCTCGGTATTGTGCGCATTCTTGTTGGGATGCTGGCATTATCGGCACGTCCGACGAGGGCCTTTAGCCTGAAAAGGGCGCGCTTTGTCCCATTATTTGCGCGCTTTGCGGGCGGCAGCAGGCCGATAGACGTAGAGCGAGGCGCCCGATCCGTCGTCGAGCGCGATGATGCGCTCGGCCGCGACGCCGGGGATCGGAAAGCTGTTGCTGACGAGCATGCTGCCGGCGCGCATCTCGCGCTGCGCCTTGTCCCACACCGCAGGCATCGGGACCGGTGACAGAAATGCGTAGACCAGGTCGTAGCCCGCCCACGAGCGGGCGAAGAAGTCGCCGCGCTCGAACGCGAGGTTTGGCTGACGCGCTGCGCGCACGCGACTGACCAGAAACGGACCCGGCGCCGACTCGATGCCGGTGAATCGGCACTCGGGCCGGCGGCGCGCGAGCGGCAGCAGCAGCGATCCGACGCCGCTGCCCAGGTCGAGCATGCAGGCGGCGCGGTCCGAGGGCAGCAGCGCGTGCGTCGCCGACACGGCCGCATGGCCGGACAGAAACAGCGGCACCTGGGTGCGAAAGCTCGTCCAGAAGACGATCACCAGCAAGCCGAATGCGGCCAGATACCACTGCGGGGCGACATCCAGCCGCCCGGCCAGCACCAGCATCGGCGCAAAGGCGAGATGAATGGCGAGCCACCAGCGATCGCTGCGCAGCGCGGCGGCAATGCCGACGGCGGCGAGCGCCTGTGTCACGATGAGGGGCCATACGCCCGTCGCGGGCAGCCCATGGCGCGAGAGCGCGATCGCCAGCAGCCAGCCGCCGAGCTGGGCGAGCACCGCCTTGAGGGCCGGGGGGATGCGCATCGTCGGTAGGCGGCAGCGTTGCTCAGCGTCGCTGGGCCGCGCCCGGCCATGCCTGCGTGCGAGTATGCATCACCGTGGCGGCACCACCTTGCCGGGATTGAGCAGATTGTCCGGATCGAGTGCGTGCTTGAGCGCGCGCATCACCTCTATCGCGTCGGCGCCGTGCTCGGCGACGAGGAACGCCTGCTTGCCGACGCCGATGCCGTGCTCTCCGGTGCAGGTGCCACCCATCGCCAGCGCCCGCTCGACGATGCGCCGGTTCAGCGCCTCGGCGCGTTCGACTTCATCGGGGTGGGCCGGATCGACGAGAATCAGAGTGTGGAAATTGCCGTCCCCGACGTGGCCGACGAGCGGCGCGACGAGCCCGCTGGCGGCGATGTCCGCGCAGGCGCCGGCGATGCAGTCGGCCAGGCGCGAGATCGGCACGCACACGTCGGTGGTAAGGCCCCGGCTGCCGGGGCGCAGGTTCAGGCCGGCGAAGTAGGTGTCGTGGCGCGCCTGCCACAAGCGACTGCGCTCTTCCGGCCGCGTCGCCCATTCGAAGCCCTCGCCGCCATTGTCCAGCGCGAGCTGCTCGACGCTGCGCGCCTGTTCCTCGACGCCGGTCGGCGAGCCATGAAACTCGAAGAACAGCGTCGGTGCCTCGCGCAGCGTCGTCTTGCTGTAGCGGTTGATCGCCTGCACGCTCAGCCGGTCGACGAGCTCGATGCGCGCCACCGGCACGCCCAGCTGGATGGTCTCGATGACGGTGCGTACTGCGCTGTCGACGTCGGGAAAGGCGCATACGGCGGCCGAGACGGCTTCGGGCAGCGGGTGCAGACGGACCGTCAGCTCGGTGATCAGGCCGAGCGTGCCCTCCGAGCCTATCATCAGCCGTGTGAGATCGTAGCCGGCCGAGGACTTGCGCGCGCGCGTGCCGGTACGGATCACGCGGCCGTCGGCGAGCACGACCTCGAGTGCGAGCACGTTGTCGCGCATCGTGCCGTAGCGCACGGCGTTCGTGCCCGATGCGCGGGTGGCCGCCATGCCGCCGAGGCTCGCGTCGGCGCCCGGGTCGATCGGAAAGAACAGCCCGCTGCCGTGCAGTTCGGCGTTGAGCTGCTTGCGCGTGACGCCGGGCTGCACCACCGCGTCCATGTCCTCGCCGTGCACGGCGAGCACCCGGTTCATCTCGGAGAAGTCGATGCTCACGCCGCCGGAAAAGGCGAGGATGTGTCCTTCGAGCGAGCTGCCGACGCCGAACGGGATGATCGGCACGCCATGCGCGCGGCAGGCCTGCACGACCGCGACGACGTCCCCGGTGGTGTGGGCCCAGACCACCGCATCGGGCGGCGCATCCGGAAAGTGGGATTCGTCGTGGCCATGGTGCGCACGCACGGCCTCGGTCGTCGAGAACCGTTTGCCAAAGCGCGCCGCCAGCGTCTCGACGAGGGCTTGCGGCAGGGGCTTGCGGGCGGCCGCCGGGGGCGCGTTCATGGTCTGTCTCCTGCGGGTCGGTAAGCTGGTCGCCAAGCCTACACTACATCCGCCTCGACGAGCACGCTGCGGGGAGGCGCCGCGGCGCACGGCGCGCCGGCGAGTCGGTTACGCGGTCGCCTTCGCTGTCGGCCATGCCTGCCCATGCCGGGGCTTGGCAGTCTGCGCCGATGTGGTCCATGATTCGACCGGGAAGCGCAACACAATTGCGTCGAGAAGGCCATTCGATGACATATTCTCCGGATCGCACTGACGTGCGATTGCTCGAACTGCTGCAGCGTGACGGCCGGCTCTCCAACGTCGAGCTTGCCCAGCGCGTCGCCCTCTCGGCGTCGCCGTGCCTGCGCCGCGTGCGCCAGCTCGAGGAGGCCGGCTACATTCGGGCTTATGTCGCGCTGGTCGATCCGCACCGTGTCGGCCTCGGTCTTCAGGCCTACGTCAGCGTCACCCTCGACAAACGCCGCGACAACTGCGTCAACGCTTTTCACGACGCGATGCAGGCCGCACCCGAGGTGCTGTCGTGCATCGCGCTGACGGGCGAGATGGACTATCTGCTGCACGTTGCCGCCGAGGATCTCGAGCACTTCTCGCGCTTCCTGATGTCGCGCCTGCTCAAGCTCGACGGCGTCGCCAACGTCAAGTCATCGTTCGTGCTGCAGTCGGTCAAGAGCACCACCGAGCTGCCGCTCGGGCAGCTGCTTCGCTGATCGCGCAGCGATGACCACGGCAAGAAAGTGTTTGACAGCGCCGCGAAGAGGCTCTATAGTGCGGCGCTTCTCGCTTGGAGGGGTACCCAAGCGGTCAACGGG
>DAOMOP010000117.1:0-12570 GCA_035444405.1 Rhodocyclaceae bacterium | reverse complement strand
AACTTGCCGTGCCAACCTGCATCTCCTTAAGCCTGACGCGGTTGCCTGTGGCGAGCGCCGGCATGACCAGCGAGACGAAGCCTGCAAGCGGCGCCTCGTCGGGGCACAGCACGCCCATCTCGCCGAACGGCTCGTTCATCGCCAGCGTCACGTGACGCGACTTGGTCGAGTGCACCGCGCCGTCATGCTTGTCGGCAAAGCCGGCATAGAAGAAGGTGCGCCGGATCGCCGTCGCCACCTCTTCCATCGCATCACGCTTCGAAGCGCCGGTCATGGTGCGCAGCCGCGCCTCGCGCTCGTCCGCATCAAGCACGCGGTTGCCGGGCACGACGCCCATGTCCTCGACGAGCACGCGCGCGAGCCCATCGACGCGGCGCTGCAGCTCGCGGTAGGTCCAGCGCACGTCCTTGCCGATCACCGCGACGCGCTCGCCGTGGCCCTCGGCGACGGCGCGGTCGAGCAGTGTGGCGGTCGCGTTCAGGTGGGGCGGGAACTGCAGTTCCGGCCGCTCGAAGATCAGCTCCGGCCACTCGTCGGCCGGTGGCAGGTTGTCGATGACGAAGCGGTCGACGTGGGCGCTGCGTTCCATGTTGTCTCCTCTACCGTAGAAGGTTCTGCAACGGCGCGGCGGGCTCTGGCGGCCCGTTCAGGTGCAACCCGGTGGCCGTCACCTTGCGTTGGGGCAGAAGTTTTTTTCACTCGCGCATAAAAGTCAAGAGCTGAACGATAAAAATATAAACTATTTAAAGTTGAAACAAATCGAGCTGGGAATGGCTGCGTGCGTGCGTGCGTGCGTGCACGCCCTTGCGCCTGCCCGCTGCAGCGGAGGTGGGGTTCGTGACGCTCATCCGGTCAGGAGTTGTCGAGGCATACGTGCGGTTGTGCTCGCCGAACATTGGGCCCGACGACGTGCACCACTATAGTCGGAGGCCATCGGCGCCGCCCCCCCATTTCTGGGGGGCAGCCGGGCCATGTCCATGCGTTTCCTGCACAGCGCGTTCGAAGGCGAAGATCGCTCTTGGCCGGTTCGTCGGCCACCTCGACGCGACATGAGCGTGTCAAGAAACCGCTCGTGGGGTCGAGTGGAGCTCATGACCATGAACTGCGTCCGACAGCGGTTCGGAAAGAGCTCGAAACGCGCTGTCAAGACTTGACTTACTCACAAAATTGATGGTCGGTCCCGCGTTACGGCTCGCCCGGCCACATGCCGCGGGGAGAGCCGGTCGATATTCAGAAAGTGTCGGAAATTCAGTTGGTTGCAGTTTTGCTCATTGATGCGGCAAGCCGATGCAAACGCTTTTCCGACGCGGCTTTGCAGGCAGTGCTGACACCTTGTCCCCAAACTTATCCACAGAAGTTGTGAGTAAGGCGTTTTCTTCTTTGTATGTGCGGGGTTAGCGCCAGATGTTGAGACCGTGCTTCACCGACTCGTCGCGGCACGCCGTGTCGACCCGGTCCAGACAACCGGACTATGCGTCCGTGCTGGAAGATGGCCTGTTGCGGGAGGCGACGGGGCGGTACGCGACCGTCGTGACTGCCGCCGATAGCGTCGCGACAGGGAAAGCGGCGCCGAGGACGTGCAAGGGGCGCGGCATGCCTCGACAGATCGGAGGGATGTGTGCGATTCGGGCAGCGGATGTGTCATTCGGCTGATCGGCGGCCGATGCGCGGAGATTCGTCGGCCGATTTATGCTTTTGAGCTGGAACAGGGATTATTCCCGCACGAAGCGAAGAGGGCCTGTCAAGACTTGACTTACTCACAAAATTGCTGGCTTGCGCCCGGTCGTGGCGATCGCCACGGTGTTCGCGGCCCGAAAATGCAGATTTGTCAAAACTATAGATAAATCAATATGCTAGGATTTTGCCCATCCTTGCAGCAGGGTGGCGCAAAGGCTTTTGTGACGTGGCTTTGCAGTCGGTGCTGACACCTTGTCCCCAGGTTTATCCACAGGTTTTGTGGGTAAGGCAATTTCTCCTTTCGGGTTGCGGCCTTAGCGCCGGAACTTGAAGTGATGCCGATGCGCTGATTTATGTCGATGGTTTCGACCGGGTCCACATTGGCGGTGTCCGCTGCGAAGCTCCTGCGGTCCTCTTGACAGAGGCGGTCGAAGGGGGCTTGGGTGCCGACGCGCGTGGCGTCGGCGCCCCTCCCCACCCCCAGCGGTCAATGCGGCCGCTCGACAAGCGCCCAGCCGCCGTCCTTCACTGTGATCAGCTCGCGGCCGCGCTCATCGAAGCCGCTATGGTCCTCAGGCGTCATGGTGTAGACGCCCTGCGTGCCGACCAGCTCGGTGGTGCGCTCGAGCGCGTCGCGCAAGGCAGCGCGGAAGGCCGTCGTGCCCGGCTTGCCGGCTTGCGCGGCGGCCGGGATGGCCTGCTCCAGCAGCAGCCCCGCATCATAGACATTGGCGCCGAAGGTGGCAGGTTTGCTGCCGTAGAGCGCCTCGTAGTCGGCAATGTATTTCGCCGCGACCGCCTTGGCCGGGTTGTCGTCGGAAATCTCCGGCAGCACCAGCATCAGGCTCGCGGCAAGGATCGTGCCCTCGACACGATCGCCACCCAGGCGCAGGAAGTCCGGCAGCGCGGCGCCGTGCGTCTGGTAGATCGTGCCGGCGTAGCCGCGCTCGCGCAGCGTGAGCTGCGGCAGCACCGACGGGCCGCCCGGCGCGGCGACGAGCACCGCGTCGGGGCGTGCGCCGATGAGCTTGAGGCTCTGGCCGATCACCGAGTTGTCCGAGCGCAGGAAATGCTCGCTCGCGACGATGCGGATGCCGTGCCGCTCGGCGAAGGCCCCGGCCACGCGCTGCCAGTTCTCGCCGTAGGGGTCGCCGGTGCCGATGAAGCCGAGCGTCTTCACGCCGGTCGCGGCCATGTGCTCGAACAGCGCCGAGGCGATGATCTCGTCGTTCTGGGTGGTCTTGAACACCCATTTCTTCTGCGCGTCCATCGGCATCACGACGGCCGCCGTGCCGACCGGCGCGAGCAGCGGCACGCCGGCCTCGGCGACGAACTGGATCACCGCCATCGCGTTGGCCGAGCCCGATGGGCCGATGATCGCGTCGACCTTGTGCTCGGCGATCAGCTTCTTGACCGCCGTGACCGACGCGGTCGGGTCGCTCGCGTCGTCGAGCGGGATGTACTCGATGTCGAGTCCGCCGACGCGGGCCGGCAGCAGCGGCACGGTGTTCTTCTGCGGGATGCCGACCAGCGCGACCGGGCCGGTCGTCGACGACACGACGCCGACCTTGACCTGGGCGAGGGCGGCAGTGCTCGTGAGTGCCGCGCCGATTGCGACGGCGAGGAGGGCGGCGAGGGTCTTGATGCGGGTGCTGGGTTTCATGAGGGACCTCCGTTGGGGTGGGGGCTGCTGCGTGCAAGGCTGCCCGCTCGTCGATCGGCAGGCTCGCCGGGATCCCGCCCTGCACGGGCAGGGCGGGGATGAATCCGTGCTGCTCGGGGGATCTTCAAATCGTGATCGTCCCGACGCTCGCGCCGCCGCACACGTACAGCGTCTGGCCGGTCACGAAGCCGTTGTCGGGGTCGGCGAAGAACATCACCGCGCGCGTGACGTCGTCGGGGCGGCCGATGCGGCGCACCGGGATGCTCGCCGCGAGCGCCTGTTCGCGCTCGCTGCCGGCCTCGATGACGTCGTGGAACATGTCGGTGCGGATCGGGCCCGGTGCGACGACATTGACGGTGATGCCCCTGGGCGCGAGCTCGAGCGCCCAGGTGCGCGCCATGCCGATCATGCCGGCCTTGGTCGCCGAGTACGCGCTGCGGGTGGGCAGGCCGAGCGCGCCGCGCGAGGACATCAGCACGATGCGTCCGAAGCCGCGTGCCTCCATCGTTGGCAGCACTGCCTGCACGAGCGTGAGCGCGGCGCCGAGGTGGATCTGCGTGAGCCCCTGCAGGTCGGCGAGCGTGACCTCGGGCAGCAGCTTCGGCCAGATCACGCCGGCGTTGTGCACGACGTGGGTGACCGCGAAGCGCGCGGCGATGTCGCGCGCGGCGGCCTCGGTCGCCGCGGCGTCGAAGAGATCGACCTGCACCGCGGTGAGGCGCGGGTGCTGCCAGTCCGGGGGGCGGCGCGACAGCGAGACGACCTCGTAGCCGTCGGCGAGCATGCGGCGGCAGATGTCGGCGCCGATGCCGGCGCTGCCGCCGGTCACGACCGCGACGGGCTGGATGGGGGCTGCGGTGTCACTCATGCTCGGGATCCTCGTCGTGACGTTTCGTCGTGGGCGCGGGATTTCGTCGACTCGCTCATCAGGCTCGCGCCGACGGGGTCAGCGCCAGCACGCGCAGCGGGCTGCCCGAGCCGTTGCGGATCTTCAGCGGCGCGGCGAGGATCACGCTGCCGGTGGGCGGCAGGCGGTCGAGGTTGGTCAGGCACTGCAGGCCGTAGCGGTTGTTGCCGTGCATGTAGTAGTGGCATGGGTAGGGCGGGTTCAGGTGCTGCGCCTGGCCGGCGTCGGTGCCGACCGACTCGGTGCCGAAGCCATGCACGTTGCGCTCGCCGATCAGCCACGGCACGACCTCGGCGTCGGGGCCGGGCGAGTGCGCGCCGTCCTCGGTCATGTTCAGGTAGGCCTTGGGTTTCTGGCGCTTCGACCAGTCGGTGCGCATCAGCACCCACGAGCGCTCGGGGATGCGGCCGTGCTCGGCCTCCCACGCCTCGACGCGCGCTATCGTCAGCAGATAGTCGGCGTCGTCGGCGCACTCGGCCGACACGTCGATCACGCAGGCGTGCGCGACGAAGTTCTCCGGCGGGATCGAGTCGACGGCGTTGTTCGGCAGATCCTTGCCGCTCACCCAGTGGATCGGCGCGTCGAAGTGCGTGCCGGTGTGCTCGGAGCACGAGAAGTTGTTCCAGTACCACGCCGGGCCGCGCTCGTCATAGCGCGAGATTTCCTCGAGGCGGAACGGCCACGCCTGGTTGAACTCGGGCGGCAGCACGATGGTGGGAAACTCGGGCGTCAGCGTCTCGGTGAGGTCGACGACGGCGAGGCGGCCGTCGAGCAGCGCCGTCATGAACTCGGCGAGGAGGTTCGGGCTGGCGGATTGGGTCACTGGGAAGTCCTCCGGGTCGGGGCGGGTCAGAGCTGGCGATGTGGGCGCGGGCAATGCATTCCGGTCGGCGCGAGGCGGGTGTTCGGCGGCGCGAATGGCGGTGTCGGCCTCGCGGTGTAGCGGAGGCGGCGCCGTCAGCGCGCGAGCTCGCGCTCGAGCGCCTTGGCGTTGTCGCGCAGGCGCTCGCGGATGTCCTCGGCGATGTCGCCGACATGGACGTCCTCGCGCCCGTCGACGAGCGCGGCGACGATCGCCTTCGCGACCGCGGCCGGGGCGAGCTTGGGTGGCGGCGTGAGCTGCTCCCACTCCTCGTCGATCGGGCCGCTGAACACATTGACGACGCGCACGCCCGCATGCTGCATCTCGGCGCGCAGCGTCTGCGCGGCCGACAGTGCGGCCGCCTGCGAGGCCGACCAAGCACCGCGCGCCGGCAGCGGCGCGAGCGCGTACACCGACAGCGCGTTCACCCACGCGACGGCGCTGTTCGTGCCGTCGGCGGCGCGAAAGCACATTGCCGGGCCGAAGGCCTGCGCGAGGCGCATCAGGCCGAGCACGTTCACGTCGTAGGCGTTGCGCGCGAGGATCACGTCCGTCGCGCCGAGGATGCCGCCGTCGCGCAGATGGCCGGCGGTATTGACGACGATATCGACCTTGCCGCCGATCTCGGCGGCGGCGCGATCGACCGAATCGGTGTCGGTGACGTCGAGCTCGATGCGCTGCACGCGCGCGTCGGACGCGACGAGGCGGTCGAAGGCCGCGCTGGTCTGCCACGGCGTCGGGTCGCCGACGAACACGAGGCTCGCGCCGGCCGCGAGCATCGCCTGTGCGACGGCGAGGCCGAGCGCGGACTTGCCGTCGCTGACGAGGACGCGGCGGTATTTGGGGTCGCAGCCGAGTTCGCGCATCTGGGGGCTGTCTTGCATGTTCGGGGTGCTCCGTTCGGGCAGGGCGTGCAGGACCGCGTTGCCGCTGCGGTCGAGCGCGAGGGCGAGACGCACGCGACCGTCGGCCGCGCAGTCCTCGTGCACGTGCGCGAGCACCGACGGGCCGGCGTCCATCTTCACCGTGCCGATGCGCCACGGCAGGCGCTCGCGGAAGTAGAGGTCGTTGCTGTGGCGCAGCACGGTGGTCGCGACCAGCGTGCCGCCGTCGGCGACCGGCTGCCACGCGAGCCGCGCGGACAGGCACTGCCCGCACACCTCGCGCGGCGGGTATTGCACCGCGCCGCAGTCCGCGCACACCTGCAGTTCGAAGCGGCCTTCGGCGGCGGCGCGCACGAGGCCCAGCGCGGTGCGGCTGCGCGCGGCCGGCGGCAGCGTCGCGCGGCGCGTGCGCGCGACCGGGTTCTTCTTCTTCGGACGGGCGAGCGGTTCGGTCATGACAGTCCCCGTTCGAGCAGCGCCGCGCCCGAACACAGGCCGCGGTCGTAGTTGATCATGCCGAAGCCCGATGCGAGCCCGATGCGCGCGCCCTCGACCTGGGTCGCGCCGGCGGTGCCGGTGAGCTGGCGCACGAGCTGCACGAGGCCGAGATAGCCACCCGCGGCACCCGCCTGGCCGACCGACAGCTGCCCGCCGCTGGTGTTGAACGGAAAACTGCCGTCGGTCGTGAAGCTCTGGCGGCGCACGAATTCCGGCGCCTCGCCCTTCTCGCAAAAGCCCAGGTCCTCGAACTGCAGCATGTTGATGACCGGGTAGTCGTCGTAGGTCTCGAGCACGTCGACGTCGGCCGGCGCGAGGCCGGCCTGCGCATACAGCGCGTCGCGGTCCATCGCCCAGCCGCCGCGGTACTGGATCGCATCGTCGGGAAACGCGTTGTGGCGCTCGATCGTCGCGCGAACGCGCACGAAGGGCAGCCCGAGCGCGCGGGCACGCGCCTCCGTCATGACGAGAAAGCCTTCCGCGCCGGCGCACGGCATCACGCAGTCGAAGAGGTGGATCGGGTCCGCGATCGGGCGCGCGGCGAGATACTGATCGAGCGTGAGCGGCTTTCTCATCAGCGCGTGCGGATTCTTCAGCGCGTTGGCGCGCTGCGCGACGCACAGCTTGCCAAAGTCTTCGCGGGTGGCGCCGTACTGGCGCATGTAGTGGTCGGTCAGCAGCGCGAAGCTCGCGTTCGGACCGCCGGCGCCGTATGGATAGACCGCATCCTGCGCGAAGCGCGAGAACTGGCTCAGCGTGGTGCGGAAGGAATCGACGTGGTTGGTGTCGCCGGCGATGCACGCGACGACCTCCGCGTCGCCCGCCTGCACCGCGCGCGCGGCGCGGCGCAGCGCGACGACCCCGCTCGCGCCGCCCATCGGGATATGGTCGAGCCAGCGCGGGCTCATGCCGAGGTGTTGCATCAGGCCGACCGCGGTGTCGGGCGCGAGCGTGAAGCTCGACACGCACACGCCGTCGACGGCGCCCTTCGCGAACCCGGCGGTATCGAGCAGTCCGGCGAGCGCACGGCCCAGCCACCAGTGCGCGCTGCGGATCGAGTAGCGCACGTAGGGCACCGTGAGCGGCGCGGTGACGACGACCCCGTCGTAGCCGCGGGCGCGGCGAGGGGATGCGGTCTGCGCACCGGGCTCGGGCGCTCGCAAGTGCACGGCGTCTGGCGTTTCGCCGCCGACGCGCGTTGCCGCGTCGCCCGCACCGCGAATGCCGCCCTGCGCCGCTGCGGCCGCTTTGGCGGCCGCGGCGGGGCCGCGGCGGTCCCCGGCGGCCGGCTCCGATTGGTCCGCCGGACTCATCGTCCCCCTCCATCGCGCTTTTTCAGTGCGCGCGTGTCGATTGCCGCGCCGCCGTCGACGAGCGCGGCGGCGAGGCCCTTCAGCTCGCCGCGCTGGATCTTGTTCGTCGCGGTGAGCGGCAGCGCGTCGACGAAGGCGACGTGGCCGGGCGCCTTGTAGTAGGCGAGCTGCGACAAACACCACGCGACGAGCTCGGCCGCGGCACGCTCGCGCGCGGCCGCATCCGCGAGCGCGGTCTGCGGCACCACGCAGGCCATCACCTCGTCGCCGCGCACCGCATCGGGTACGGCGGCGACCGCGACCGCCTTCACCAGCGGGTGCTGCTGCAGCACGCTCTCGACCTCGACCGCGGCGATGTTCTCACCGCTGCGGCGGATCACGTTCTTCTTGCGGTCGACGAAATGCAGAAACCCGTCGGCGTCGCGCCGCACGATGTCGCCGGTGTGGAACCACCCGCCGGCCCACGCCGCATCGGTGGCGGCTTCGTCCTTCAGGTAGCCGGCGAAGAAGCCGTAGCGCGGGTCCGCGCCGGCGTGGCGCACCAGCAGCTCGCCGGGGGCATCGATGTCGGCCGCGCGCCCGTCGTCGGCGATGAGACGCACCTCGACGTCCGCCTCGGGGCGGCCGAAGCAGTTCGTGCCGACGTGGCGCGGCTCGCGGTTCGCGATCACGACCGCGCCGGCGCCGGTCTCGGTCATCGCCCACGCCTCGAGCAGCGGAAAGCCGAAGCGCGCCTCGAAGGCCGCGTGCAGGCTGCAGTCGACGCCGGCGCCGAAGCCGAAGCGCACCGCGTGCGCGCGGTCGGCCTCTTCCGGTGCGGCCTTCATCAGCATCGCCGGCATCACGCCGAGGTAATGCACGACGCTCGCGCGCGACTCGCGCACGCTCGCCCACCACGAGCGCGGATGGAAACGGTCGAGCGGGATCAGGCAGCCGCCGGTCGCCACCGTCGCCATCGTCGAATAGGCCATCGCGTTCATATGCACGAGCGGCAGCGGCGTGATCATGCGCTCGGCGCCTTCGCGCAGCGCAGCAAGGCCGCCGATCGTCGCGTACCAGTGCCCGGCGTGCAGGAAATAGCGGTTCGGCAGCATGCAGCCCTTCGGGCGCCCGGTGGTGCCGGAGGTGTAGAGCAGCGCACATTCGCTCGTCGCGTCGGGTGCGGCGTGCGTGCGTGGGGCGGGCAGCACGGCGGGCGGCGGTGGCGCGCCGTCGGCGACGAGCGCGAGCGGCCGGCCGGCGCGCTCGGCCGCGGCGGCGAGATCGGCATGGCGCTCGGGCAGCGCCACCGCGAGCACGATCTCCGAATGGCCGATCAGGTATTCGAGCTCGGCCGCACGCAGGTCGGCGTTGATCGGCACGACCGAGACGCCCAGCGCGTTCAGCGCGAACCAGTGCAGGAAGAAAGACGGGCGGGTCTCGAGCCGCAGGCCGACGCGGTGGCCGTGGCCGTAGCCGGCGCCGGCGTAGGCTTTGCGCAGCCGCTCGATCCGCTCGGCCGCCTCGCCGTAGGTGATCTCGCCGGCGGCGATGCCGTAGGCGTCGGCGGTCTCGCGCACGACGCACAGGAAGGGGTGCCGCACCCAGCGCGCGACGGCGCCGGCGAAGGCCTGATGGACAGTGGTGGTCAAGGTGCGCTCCCCGATCACATGAAGAGCTGGATGTTGCCGAAGGCCGCGTCGCAATTGACGAGGTCGACGCGCTTCAAGTGGATCCTCAGTCCTGCGTCGGTCTCGACGAGGTGATAGGTGCTCCAGCCCGCGAACAGCGTCTGCTCGTCCTGGCGCGTCTCGACGTAGTGGAAGGCCGCGCGCACGACGTGCTCGCCGCGCTCGGGGTCCGAGGACTCGACGCTGGGGGCCTGCAGCAGGTGGTGGCAGCGGCTTTTCGGCTGCTGCGAGAAGGTGCGCTGGCCGGCCAGCCGCTCGATGCGGATCTGCAGCAGCAGCTTGTCCTCGTACATCAGCGAGGTGTGCAGCCGCGGGTCCTGCTGGTCGTGCGCGAGCGGCATCCAGTAACGGCCGTCGTCGCTGAAGAGCGTGAGCCACTCGTCGAAGCGCTGCTCGTCGAGCAGGCGCGCCTCGGCATAGACGAAATCGGTGAGCATGCGGGCGGTCACGGGGGTGTCGGTCACGGTGGCGGTCATCGTCGTGCTCCTCACATGCTCGCGGTCATGAAGCGGGCCCAGGCGCGGAACTGGTTGCGCATCTGCCATTCGTTGGTGCCGTTGGTGGTGGTGTTCTTCTTGTCCCGCTCGGCCGGGTCGTACAGGCGCGCGACGTTGATCCAGTCGCGCCCGCGCGAGTGCAGCGCCTCCTGCGCGCGCTCGTACACCTCGAGGTCGTCGTGGCCGACCACCGAGGTCGGCGCGTTGATCAGGCGGTTGTACATCAGCGTGCGCTCGAGCAAGAGGTCCGGCGCGCCGACCAGCCGGAAGGTCCACGACTCGACCAGCGTGCGGTCGACGGCGATCGGCTTGAACACGCGCACGGTCTGGATCGGTCCCTTGACCATGATGTTCGGGAAATACACGGTGTTGTGGCGGGTGTCGCCAAGGATCTCGCGGGTGCGCGCCTCGCCGTAGGCGGCGACCATCGCCTCGTGGTAGCCGGGCACCGGCGAGTACGCGGCGTGGATCGAGTCGGCCACGCCGGTGTGGCCGTGGCCGTTGTCCCACACGCGGATGCCCATGTTCTCGAAGAACTCGTAGCCGGACACGAAGGGTGCGAAGAGCTCGACCGCCATCGGCTTCGGCGTGCCCTCGGGGGCGTTCTTCCATACCTTCACCGCGGTGCCGGCCGACGACTCGTGCGCGACCATCGGATGGCAGGTGTCGGTCTGGTTGTCGACGAGCATCTTCCAGTTGCAGCGATGCATGTAGCGCAGCACGCCGCCGGCGACCTCGAGCCGGCCCTCGGGCGAGCGATCGACCATGTTGTCGATCGTCGACAGCGCCTCGCCGAAGAAGTCCTCGAACGAGATGCCCTCCGGGTTGAGGCGGCAGAACACGAAGCCGCGATACACGCGCACGTTGTCGACGGTGGCCATCCCATGGCTCGCCTCGCAGTCCTCGAGCCCGGTGTTCTCGTAGCCGCGCTTGAGCGGGATCGCGAGCAGGCTGCCGTCGGTCTTGAAGCTCCACGCGTGGTACGGGCAGCGAAAGAACTTGCCGGTGTTGCCGCACACTTCGCCGGCGACCTTGACGCCCTTGTGCGGGCAGCGGTTGTAGAGCACGTGGATGGTGTCGTCGGTGTGGCGCACCATCACCACCGGCTCGGTGCCGACGGTGGTGGTGGTGTAGTCGCCCTTGTTCGGCACCTGGCTGGCGTGACCGACATAGACCCAGGTGTTTGCGAACAGGTGGCGCATCTCGAGCTCGAAGAGCTCCGGGTCGATGTAGGTGTCCTTGTGCACCTCGCGCTCGCGCACCAGCGCGCGGACCGCGTCGGGGTTGTCGGTGTAGCGGGCCATGGGTTGTCCTCCTGCTGGGTTGTCGGGGTTGGCGGGTGCCGTCTGGTGCGGACTTAGAGGTCGAGGACCAGCCGAGGGGTCTTCGAGCGCGAGATGCAGATCTGGATCAGCTTGCCCTCGGCTTTCTCGTCGTCGGTCAGGAAGTAGTCGCGGTGATCGGGCACACCTTCGAGCACCGTCGTCGAGCACACGCCGCATTCGCCGCGCTTGCAGTCGTAGAGCGGATCGCAGCCGGCCTCCTCGAGGACCTCGAGGATGGTCTTGTCGGGCGGGATCGTGAACACCCGGCCGGACTGGCGCAGCTCGACCTCGAAGGCCTGGTCGCCGGCCACCGGCGCGGCGCTCGTGAAGAGCTCGAAATGCACGCGCTCGCGTGGCCAGCCGCGCGCGTGCGCGAGCGCGATGGTCGCGTCGATCAGGCCCTTCGGGCCGCACACGTACAGATGCGAATAGTGGTGGCCGGTCGGGCGCAGGCCGTCGAGCAGCGCGGCGAGGTCGAGACAGGTGTCCGGCTCGTCGTCCGCATGCACGACGAGCGCCTCGCCGGCGAGCGCGGCGAGCGCGTCGACGAAGGCGATCTGGTCGCGACTGCGGCCGCTGTAGTGCAGCACGAAGGGCCGGCCGTCGCGCTTCAAGGCAGCGGCCATGCTCGCGATCGGCGTGATGCCGATGCCGCCGGCGATCAGCACCACCGGGCCTTCGCCGGGGGCGGCCTCGTGCAGCGGGAACTCGTTCTTCGGCCCGCTGACGGTGATGCGGTCGCCGATCGCGAGCTTGTGCATGTAGAGCGAGCCGCCGTGGCTCGGGTCCTCGCGGCGCACGCCGAGGCGGTAGCGCGCCGGCGCGGTGAAGGCGGTCGCATCCGTGGTCAGCGCCATCAGCGAGTAGCAGCGCGGATCGTGCAGGCCGGGGATATGCACCTGCAGATGGGCGCCGGGCGCGAAGGCGGGCAGCGGCTTTGCGTCGGCGGCGCGCAGCTCGAAGGCGCGGATCAGCGGGGTCGGGGTGTCGATCGCGGTGATTTCGAGTTCGAAGGTGTGCATGGCGTAGGTCGTCCGGGTAGTGGGCCGGGTGTGTCGTTCATGCCGTCGTGCGGCGTGCTTCGGAAGGTGGCGTGGCCGATGGCTGGCGGCCCGCCGCGAGCACCCGTGCGAGCTCGGCATCGAGTGCCTTGCCGGCCTCGTCCGCCAGCGCCGCCTCGCGCAGGCGCGCCAGTGTGGCCGCGGCCTCGTCCGGCCGGGCGCTGCCGGCGAGCGCGTCGGCCGCCTCCATCAGCCGCGCGAAGCGCGCATCAC
>DAOMOP010000116.1:0-12656 GCA_035444405.1 Rhodocyclaceae bacterium | reverse complement strand
AGCCCGAGCCAAAGCCCGAGCCAAAGCCCGAGCCAAAGCCCGAGCCAAAGCCCGAACCCGAGGCCGGGACGACCGGGGCGAGCTCCGACCCGCCGGCCCCCATCCCGGATCAGAACAGAGACCGACCGCCGGTGGGGATGTCGACCGATCGGGCGGCTTCGACCGCCTCGAGCAGCTCGGCCGTGTCCGCCCAAACGCAGGCGATCCCGGCGCGCTTCGACGCCGCCTACCTGCGCAACCCGGCGCCGCCCTATCCGGCCGTCTCGCGGCGACGCGGCGAGCAGGGCGAAGTCGTGCTGCGGGTCAGGGTGCTGCAAGATGGGACGGTCGAAGCCATCGAGGTCGCCCAGAGCAGCGGTCACCCACGCCTCGATCGCGCCGCCCTGCAAACCGTTCGCGACTGGCGCTTCGAGGCGGCACGGCAAGGTGACAAAGCGCTCGACAGCTGGATCAGGGTGCCGATCGTCTTCCGGCTCGAGTGAGCCCGCTTGGGCGGATCAATCCTGCGAATCGAACCCCGCGTCGATCACGGCCTGGCGCAACTGCTCGACGCTGATCGTCGCCGGATCGAACTGCACGCGGGCATGCGCCTCGTCGAGCGACACCTCGGCCTCGGTCACGCCCGGCAAGGCTTTCAACACACCGGTCACATTGCGCACACAGCCGCTGCAGCTCATGCCTGCCACCTTGATCGTCACTTCAGCCATCGACGCACACTCCGTCACATTAGAATCCATTGCCGCCCGCCTCGAACAGGCAGCGTCGCCTTGCGATCGCCGTATTGCACACCCGCCGCAGCAGCCATGGCGTCGGCGCCGCGCACGAGACTCGCCGTACCGCCTCGCCGCGCTTCACACCTCGCACACCACGCCACTCCACAACTGCCCTCCGAGCGAGGGCGCGTGATAAAGACCGAACAGGCCGAAGCCCAGCACCAGCGCCCCCGCGGCCAACCGGACCCGGGTATCGCGGGTCAGGTCACGGAAGCGCTTGAACACCATGCCCGCGAGCAGCAGGTTCGGGAGGGTTCCGAGCCCGAATGCGAGCATCAGTCCGGCACCGCGCACGGCCGAGCCGGTCAGCAACGCCGTCGTGAGTACGCTGTACACCAGACCGCAAGGAAGGAATCCCCACAGCAGGCCGAGCGGCAGGGCATGACCGATGCGGCGCGCGGGCAGGAAGCGGCGCGTGAGCGGCTGCACCCGCTTCCATACGCCCATACCCGCCCGTTCGACCGGCGCGAGCAGCTGGGTGAAGCCGGTCAGGTAAAGCCCCAGCGCCACCAACATCAGGTTTGCAAGCACATACAGGCCGAGCTGCACGGGCAGCACGTCGTTGAACAGGAGCCCGGCCGTGCCCACCGCGCCGAGCGCAGCACCGAGCGCCGTGTAGGTGCCGATGCGTCCGAGATTGTAGGCAAGATGCAGCGGCCACTGCCGCTTCGCTTCGCCGGGCATGTGCACCGTCAGTGCACCGACGATGCCGCCGCACATGCTGACGCAATGCGTGCCGCCGAGCAGGCCGATCAGGAATACGGCGATATAACCGGTGTCGGGCATGGGCGAAGTCGTCCGGCAACCACTTCAGGCGTCGCGAAAGGGCGCCCATTTTACACCGGTAGCGGCTGCGCTCTCGCAGCCGCGTGCGTCAGATCACCTTCGAGTAGCGCGCGCGCTCGCGATCGGACCGCAGATAGCGGTCGAACACCATCGCGATGCCGCGTACCAGCATGCGGCCGGCGGGCAGCACGCTGATCCAGTCGTCCTCGATCCTGACCAGACCGGCCTTCTCCATCACGCGCAGGTCGTCGAGCTCGTCGGCGAAGTAGTCGCGGAATTTGATCAGGTGCGCGATCTCGATCGACTCGATCGACAGCTCGAAATGACACATCAGCGCCTGGATGATCGAGCGCCGCAGCAGGTCGTCGGCAGTCAGCTCGACCCCGCGCAGCACGGGCAGCTCATCGCGGTCGAGGGCGTCGTAGTACTCGTCGAGCGTCTTGACGTTCTGCGAATAGACCGGTCCGATCTTGCCGATCGCCGACACCCCGAAGGCGAGGAGATCGCACTCGGCCTGCGTCGAATAGCCCTGGAAGTTCCGGTGCAGGCGACCCTGGCGCTGCGCGACGGTGAGCTCGTCGCCGGGCTTGGCGAAGTGGTCCATGCCGATGTACACGTAACCGGCCTCGGTCAGGCGGCGGATCGCGAGCTGCAGGATCTGCAGCTTGCCGTCGGCGTTGGGCAGCTCGACGACGCTGATGCGCCGCTGCGGCTTGAACAAGCCCGGCAGGTGGGCGTAGCTGTACAGCGAGATGCGGTCGGGCGAGAGCTCGAGCACCTCTTCGAGGGTACGATTGAAGCTGATCACGTTCTGCTTGGGCAGTCCGTAGATCAGATCCATGCTGATCGACTTGAAGCCGTTCGCCCGCGCCGCGTCCATTACGAGCTTGGTTTCCTCGATGCTTTGCACGCGGTTGACGGCGGCCTGCACTTCGGGGTTGAAGTCCTGAACACCGACGCTCATGCGGTTGAAGCCGAGCTCGGCCAGCAGGCTGACGGTCTCGAAATCGACCTTGCGCGGATCGACCTCGATCGAGTACTCGCCATTGGGCACCAGCGTGAAGCGCGAACGCACCGACGCCATCAGCTGTCGCATTTCATCATGGGACAGGAAAGTCGGCGTGCCACCGCCCAGATGCAGCTGCGTGACCTGGCGACTGCCACCGAGGTACTGCGCCTGCAGGCCGATTTCCTTGTCGAGGTACTTGAGGTACTTGGCCGAGCGCCCGTGATCCTTGGTGATGATCTTGTTACAGGCGCAGTAGTAGCAGATCGTGTTACAAAACGGGATGTGGAAGTATAATGACAGCGGTCGGCTCACACCGCCGATCGCACGCTTGGCCAACCAGTCCTGCAGAGCCCGCGCATCGAACGCCTCGACGAAGCGATCGGCCGTAGGGTAAGACGTGTAACGCGGCCCGTTCACGTCGAAGCGTCGAATCAGCTCCGGATCGAAGATCAGGTCGGTCGGGTCGGTCATGGTCATGGGATGCTCAATCATGGCTAACGATCGCAGAAAGCGTGAATTTCGTGGTTGACGTGGATCAACGGAGGGCTTTTTCGTTCCCGTCCGTAAGCGGAGTCAGTTTATCGTGCAAGTGAAGGCGACGGTTCCGATCACCGTGGCGGACATCAAGTCGGCTTGCTCTCAGTGCAACCTGCTCGAATTATGCCTGCCGTTCGGGATGAGCGAGACAGAAATCAGTCGTCTCGACGAACTGGTCGGCACGCGGCGCAAGATCAAGCGCCAGCAGCATCTGTACCGGGCCGGCGACCCGTTCGAAGCCATCTACGCGATCCGTATCGGCTGGTTCAAGACCGATGTGGTCCTCGAGGACGGCCGCGAGCAGGTTACCGGATTCCAGATGACCGGTGAAATGCTCGGCCTGGATGGCATCAGCACCGAGACGCACTCGTGCAATGCGGTCGCGCTCGAGGACAGCGAGGTGTGCGTGATCGCATACGACAAGCTCGAGGAGCTCTCGCGCGTCGTGCTCGGCCTGCAGCACCAGTTCCACAAGGTGATGAGCCGCGAGATCGTGCGCGACCACGGCGTGATGATGCTGCTCGGCTCGATGCGCGCCGAAGAGCGGCTCGCGGCCTTCCTGCTGAACCTGTCGCAGCGGCTGACTGCGCGCGGCTTCTCGCCGGCCGAGTTTCATCTGCGCATGACGCGCGACGAGATCGGCTCCTACCTCGGCCTCAAGCTCGAGACGGTGTCGCGCGCCTTTTCGAAGTTTCAGGAAGAAGGCATCATCGCGGTACAACAAAAGCATGTGCGCATCGTCGACATCGACAAGCTGCACAAGCTCATCCAGCACCCGGTCGCGCTGCGCTGAAGCCGGCCCTCACAGCGGCAGGAAGCCGGACGGACTCTTGGTGACGGCGACCGACACGATCCACGCGTAGGTCAGCGCCGCCGCGAGCAATGCCGTCACACGCACGGCCATCGTCGGACCGCGGCGCAGCGCGACCACGCCGAGCAGGATGTAGGCGACCAGCCCGAGCACCTTGGCCGTGACCCACCCGGCGACGAACGGGTACTGCGCGATCATCACCGAGAGCGCGATTGCCGTAAGCAGCAGCAGACTGTCGATCACGTGCGGCAGCGTGCGCGTGATGCGGTGCTCGAGCAGCGCGCTGCCCGACACCATCCACACCCCCCGCAGCAGGAAGCCGGAGATGCTCAGCACGACGAACAGCATGTGCAGCTTCTTGATCAGAAAATAATCCATCACTTACCCCGTCTTCCCATCGACGCGCGGGCGCCAGTAGATCGGCAGATAGCGCAAGCCCCACGCGACAAAGATGCCCAGCCAGCCGATGGCCGCAAGCAGCATCACGTAGGCGGACAAGGCCCATGGCACCAGATCGGCGAGGATGCGCAGCACGACCACCAGCTGCAGTCCGAGAAACAGACCCCATGTGAGCGCATCGGCCTGCAGCGGACGACCGGAATGGCCGAGCGTCACGCGAGAGACCATGCCGAGCAGGATGGAGCCGAAGAAACCGATGCCGAGCGCATGGAGCGGGGCCATGCCGAGCACGAAGCTTCCGAACGTGGCGACAAGCCCCTGAATCGCGAACAGCAGCCACGCGACACCCAGCCACGCGAAGCCCATGTGCAGCATGCCCAGCAGTGGCACCTTGAGCGACGGCAGCAGGCGCCAGCGCCAGCTCAGCCACATGGTGGCGACCGCGGCCGGCAGATCGACGATCCAGGCGAGGTGCGCGGCGCCGAACATCGCCAGCAGTCCGTGCGCGAGACTCGCCCCGACCACGACCGCGGCCACCCAGCGCGGACGGACCATCACGTAGTTCGGAATGATGTTGGACGAAAAGAACGGTACCATGCGATGGCAGACAGCAAAGAACACCGGCAGCACGAACCACCACACCCCCATGTTGATCGCAATGCGGGCCCACACCGCCTCGCCGGTCAGGGCCGCGAGCAGCCAGAACGCCACGCCCACGCAGCCGGCGATCACACCCCAGCAGGTGATGCGCGCATGCATGCGCTCCGGGCGCGGCTGGTGCGCGACCGTCCATAGCACGCGCGCGACCATCGCCCAGCCGGCCAGCACCGAGGCGAGGCCGAGCGCCAGCACCCCCGGCACCCACATCCCGACGAAGGCCACCGCCCATCCGCCCGCCAGCAGGCGCCACGGCCACAGCCAGTGCGCGGCGGTCAAGTCCGCCATCCCCTGCCAGCGCGGCATCGCGGTCAGCAGGAAGCCGAACATGAAGAACGGAAAAACACCGGCAAGCACGATCAAGGCATGCATCCAGCCGGCCGGCAGCAGCCAGCCGAGCGCCGGCAGCAGCTCGGCACGTGCAGCCATCTCCAGCGCCCACAGCATGAAGCCGGTGAGCAGCGTGACGCCGCCGGCCAGAAACATCGGGCGGTGCGGCGCCGCGAACAAGGTCGGCTGTGCGGCTGCGCTCACTCCTGCGTTCTGCATCTGTCGTCGATCTCCGGATTCATCGGCCGGTCGTCGTCACTGCTGCGGCGACGACGACACGCACCCAAAAGATTAAAATACAAAGTTTTCTTGCGGAGCCCGCCATGCCCAACGCCGTTTCAGCCATGACCGCCCTTCTGGCTCAGGTGCCGATCTTCAGCGAGCTGTCGGACGACGAAATCGAACACGTCGCCCGCTACACGCGCGAACGCAAGCTCGACAAGGGCGAGCTGCTGTTCCAGCGCGGCGATCCTGCGCACGGGTTCTACTTCGTCGTGTCCGGACAGATCAAGCTTGCCGTCTCATCGGCGCAAGGCAACGAGAAGGTCGTCGAGATCATCGGCCCGATGCAGACCTTCGGCGAGGCCGTCATGCTGATGGACCGCCCGTACCCGGTATTCGCCGAAGCCCTGGTCGCCAGCCGGCTGCTGCACATCGGCCAGAGCGTGGTGTCGGACCTGATCGACCAGGAACCCGCGTTCGCGCGCAAGCTGCTCGCGGGCATGGCCATCCGTCTTCACGGCATGGTGCAGGACGTCGAAACCTATTCCCTGCGCTCGAGCACCCAGCGCGTCATCGGCTACCTGCTGCAGCAGGCCGACAAGTCGAACGACGACGGCAGCTTCGACATCCAGCTGCCGACCAGCAAGCAGGTCATCGCTTCACGCCTGAACCTGACCCCGGAGACCCTGTCGCGCATCTTCCACGACCTGTCGGACGCGGGGTTGATCAGTGTGCAGGGCAAGCACATCAAGCTTCACGACGCCAAGCGTCTGGCACGCCACCAAGGCTGACATTCTCCGCCACTGCTGCGCATTCTCGCGATCGGCGCGCACGCCGGCATTGACCCGCGTCAAGACCCCGGCCGTGCCGCGTGAGGCGCTCCGGGCACAGCGGCTCACGCGACCGCACCGAAGGGCATGCGACCCGTGACGAGGTAGTCGAGGAGCTCGCGTACCGGCCGGATCGCCTTGCCGAACGGCAGGCGCGCGGCGCCGCGGAAAAACAGCCCCTTGGCAAGGTCGCCGCGCAGCGCCGCCGCGAGCTGGTTGTCGATGCAGAACTGGCCGGCCTTTTGCAGCCCGTCGCGCAGCCCGCACGACACCAGGCAGTCCCACGCCAGCGTGCATTTGTGCGCAGAGGACGCCGCCTGCTGCAGTCGGCTCTCACGCCGCAGGTATTTCTCCAGCCACGGCGTGCGCACCGCACGGGCGGGCAGCCCCGCAACACTCATGAAGGTCACGACGTCTTCGGGCTCGGCCTCGGCGAGCACCTGCTTGAAGACCGGGTGCGCATCGCCCTCCTCGGTGACCGCGAAGGCCGTGCCCAGCTGCACCGCCGACGCACCGAGCCCGATCAGCGCGCGCGTCTGCTCGAAGCTGCTGATGCCGCCGGCGACGATGACCGGAATGTTCTCGGAGGCGATGCCAAGCTGCTCGAACACCGCCCGCACGCCGGGGACGACCGCCTCGAAATCGAAGCGCGGATCGTCGATCTCCTCCTGACGGGCGGCGCCGAGATGCCCGCCCGCAAAGCGCGGATGCTCGATCACGACCGCATCGGGCAGCCGCTTCTTGCGCATCCACTTCTTGAGCAGCAGGCTCACGCCGCGGGCATCGGAGAGAATCGGGATCAGCGCCAGATCGGGAAAGTCGGCGGCCAGATCAGGCAGATCCAGCGGCAGGCCGGCGCCCATCACGACCGCGTCGGCACCGCTCTCGCCAGCCTGCCGGACGCACTGCACGTACTGCGTCACCGCGCGCATCACGTTGACGGCGACGGCCCCGCGCCCATCGGCGATCTGCTTGGCCAGGCGGATCTCGCGATCGAGGGCGACGAGATTGCTCTGCTCGATGCTGGCACGGTCACGGCTGCGCCCGGTCTGCTCCATCAGATCGGGATGCAGGCGGCGCAGATCGACGCTGGCGATCGTGCCCATCGCCCCGCAGGCGGCGACATTGCCCGCCAGGCGGTGCGCCGACACCCCCACGCCCATGCCCCCCTGCACGACGGGCAACAGCGTCATGCCGCGCAGCTGCAGCGGCGGAAGGGAATGTGCAATCATGAGGCGGTCCTCGGGGCCGATACGCAATGGGGCGAGCTTAGCGGCAATGCGCGCGCGGGCCATTGATCTGCAACAACTCGACCGCTCGCGGGCCGCAGCGGTGTGCTGCGCCGTGCTCGCCGGGCCGCGCTTTCGTCGCAACGCGACGCCGTCCTCGTGCGAGGGTCGCCCGGTTTCGGGCAGCCCGGAGCGGGCCTCAGCGCTCCAGCACGTAGGTGCCCGGCGCGTCGGCAAGCGCCGGAAACTGCCGCGTGCTTGCCGGGCGCGCCGGCACGAGCTCGCCGCAGCGCGGCTTCAGCCATGCGATCCAGTCGGTCCACCAGCTGCCCGCCCGCTCCTCGGCCGACTCGCGCCAGCTCTCGGCCCGCTGCGAGCGATGCGCATCGCCGACCCAGTAGTGTCGCCGCGGCGGCTCGACCGGCGGATTGACGATGCCCAGAATGTGTCCCGAGCTCGACAGGACGAAGCGCTTGGGCCCGGTCACGTGGTTCACGATCTTGAAGGCCTGCGCCCACGGTACGATGTGATCGTCCTGCGCTCCGACGGCATAGAGCGGCTGCGCGATCAGCGACAGGTCGAGCGGCTCGCCGGCGACCTCGATCGCGTTGCGGATGACCAGCCGGTTCTCGAGGTAGAGCTCGCGCAGATACCATGCATGCATGGCATACGGCAGGCGTGTGGTGTCCATGTTCCAGTACAGCACGTCGAAGGCCGGCGGCGATTCGCCGTACAGCCAGCCATGCACGACGTAATGCCAGATGAGGCTGTTCGAGCGCAGCAGGCGAAACGATGCGGCCATCTCGGCACCGTCGAGATAGCCCTTGCGTGCCATGTGCGCGGTCAGGAAGCGCACGCTCGCCTCGTCGATGAACACCTCGATGTCACCGGGCTGGCGGAAGTCGACCAGCGTCGTCAGCAGCGTGAAATCGGCCACCGGGACGGCCTCGGCGCCAAAGCGCCGGTTCGCCCACGCCATGTACATGGCCAGCGCAGTGCCGCCGACGCAATAGCCGAGCGCATGCACGCGTGCGGCGCCGGTGAAGGCGCGTGCGGTCTCGACGATGGCATGGATGCCGTCGCTCAGGTAGTCGTCGAAGGGCGTGTCGCGCATCGTCGCGTCGGGATTCCTCCAGCTCGTGATGAACACATCCAGCCCCTGGTCGAGCAGGTGGCGGACGAGGCTCTTGGCCGGGGTCAGGTCGAGAATGTAGAACTTGTTGATCCACGGCGTCACGATCACGACCGGTTCGGCATGCACGCGCGGGCGTGTTGGCGCGTAGTGGATCACCTCGAGCAGACGATTGCGGTGGATGACCTTGCCCGGCGTCACTGCGAGCGTCACGCCGACTTCGAAATCGTGCGGGCCGGTCATGCGGATGTCGCCGGCGGCGAGATCGGCAAGCATGTTGCGATAGCCGCGCACCAGGCTGTCGCCGTTGCTCAGCACCGCCTTGCGAATCGCGACCGGATTGGTCCAGAAGAAGTTGGTCGGCGACATCGCATTGAGCCACTTGCGCCACCAGAACGCGGCACGCCGGCGCTCCTTGGCCGAAAGCCCGGGCGTGTCGTAGAGCATGTCCTGTACGTTGTGGGTGATCGCGAGATACCACTCCTTGATCAGGTCGCAGGTCGGCGAGGTCGACCACACCGGGTCGGCAAAGCGCACGTCATCGGGATTCGGGCGCACCGGATCGGGGTGCGGCACGCCGAGCGCGCGGAACAGCGAATGGCGCTGCAACAACGCGAGCTCGCCCGACAAGCGCAGGACACGCTCGGCCCATTCCTGCGGATGGGCGAGCCACGCGAGCTGCGCATGGACGAGCGGCGCAGCCATGCCAAATGGATCGACACTGCCTTCGATCAGATCGTGCATGCGGTGCATCGCCTGCGTGAGCGCCTGCGCCGTTGCGTTTGCCTTCGCTTGTTCCCGTCTTTCTTCGCGTCGCATGTTCGTCCTGTCGTGGTGGCAGCAGCACCCGCTGCGCGCCTCGGCGCTCGCGCGGCCGGAACGCGGTGGCTCTGGCGGTCGCTGCGTCAGGCGAGCGCGTATGCCTCGCCCTGCACCGGCACCGCGACCCCGGGCCAGCCCAGTTCGCCGGACAGCGCCTCCGCAAGGCTCGTCGCCGCCTCGTACTCGCCGTGCACGACGAAGGTCCGCCGAGGAGACGCGTCGAAGTGCCGCAACCATTCGAGCAGCGCCGGCCGATCGGCATGGGCCGACAAGCCGCCGATGGTGTGTATCCGTGCCCGCACCGCGACGCGCTCGCCGAACAGCGTCACCGAGCGCGCGCCATCGACGAGCCGTCGGCCGAGCGTCCCGCCGGCCTGGAAACCGCAGATCACGATGCTGCACTCGGCGCGGCCGATGTTGTGCCGCAGGTGGTGCTTGATGCGGCCCGCCTCGCACATGCCGCTCGCCGAGATGATGACCAGGCCCGAGCGCTGCCGGTTCAACGCGATCGACTCCTCGACGTCCTGCACGAAGCGCAGCCGCACGCGCTCGGGGTGGGCGAGCACCCAGTCGCGCAGCGCGCGGGTCTCCTCGTCCCACAGCTCGTCGTGCTCCAGGGTGAGCTCGGTGACGGCCGAGGCCATCGGCGAATCGACGACGATCTCGAGCCGCTTCACCCGCTCCTTGCGCACCAGGTGCGCCAGCACGAAGATCACCTCTTGCGTGCGACCGACCGCGAAGGCCGGAATGATCACGTTGCCGCCACGCCTTTCGAGCGTGTCGTGCAGCACGCCCACGAGCTCGTCTTCGGTTTCCTTCAGCGGCCGGTGCGACCGGTTGCCGTAGGTCGACTCGACCACGAGGCAGTCGGCAGCGCGCACGTGCGCAGGGTCGCGCAACACCGGACGGTGCTCCTGGCCGAGATCGCCGGTGAACACCAGCCGGCGCCGGCGGCCGCCGCTGTCCGCATCGATCTCGAGCAGCGCCGAGCCGAGAATGTGTCCCGCCTCCCTGAAGCGGCACGCGACGCCGGACTGCAGCCGGACCTCGGTCTCGTAGGCGACCGCACGCAGCCGCCCGAGACTCTCGCGCGCCTGCTCGACCGTGTATAGCGGTGCGGTGTTTGACAGGCTGCGTGCATTGCGCGCGCGGCTGCGGCGGTTGGCCCACTCGGCCTCCTTCTCCTGGATGTAGGCCGAATCGAGCAGCATCACCGCGAGCAGATCGGCGGTCGCCTCGGTGGCGTAAATCGGCCCGCGGTAGCCCAGCGCCACCAGGCGCGGAATCAGACCGGAGTGGTCGAGGTGCGCGTGAGTCAGCAGCACGAAATCGAGATGACGCAAGTCGAAGTCGAGCGCGCGCAGATTCTTGCGCGCGGCGTCGCGCCCTCCCTGAAACATCCCGCAATCGACGAGGAACACGCCTGCATCGTGCTCGACCCGCGCACACGAGCCGGTCACCTCGCCGGCCGCGCCATGAAAGGTCAGCTTCATCGTCATCCGCTCCGTCTGCCGCGGCGCCGCGCAAGTGCACACGCGCCGCGTACGATTCAGGCATCATGATGGCTATAATTGATTCCACAGCCAAGTGCACGGAGTGCCGCCATGTTCAAGCACCTGCTCGTCCCCACCGATGGATCGCAACTATCCGAGGCCACCGTATCGCGTGCCGTCTCGTTCGCAAAGGACGCCAGCGCACGCATCACGTTCTTCTATGCGCAACCCGATTTTCCGATGCCGATCTACGGCGAGGGTGCGCTGATCGATCCGACCACGCCGGAGCAGTTCGCGAAGTCGGCGGAAGAGGAAGCACGCAAGATCCTCGGCAAAGCCAAACAGATGGCCGACGACGCGGGGGTCGTCGCCGACACCGACACGGTCGTAAACGAGGTCCCCTACGAGGCGATCATCGATGCGGCCGACCGGCACGGGTGCGATCTGATCTTCATGGCCTCGCATGGTCGGCGCGGCATCGCCGGCCTTCTGCTCGGCAGCGAGACGCAGAAGGTGCTCACGCACACGAAGATTCCAGTGCTGATCTACCGCTAGCGCTCGGCGGCGCGCACCGCCTGCCCTCCGGACCGCGGGCGCCGCGCGCCATCGGCCGCGACGACGTACACCGCCGAGCGCCCGGAACGGACGTTCGGCGGTCGGCCGCGCGCGGCGACGCACAGGCTCAATGACGGATCGGGCGATTGATCTCCTGCGGCCCGCGCTGCAGGAACAGCGTCAGCAGGCTCGAAGCGGCACAGGCGAGCCAGAATCCGAAGAAGCCGATCGAGTACGTCGCAAGCGGCGAATACGTGACGACCTCGCCGAAGAGGTACAGCTCGCGCGGATTGATGACCGTGAAGAACACGATCTCTGCAATTCCGGCGACGAGAAACGACGGCCACAGGACCAGAATCCACTTCCTGATCATCATTCGCCCTCCAGTACCGACCCCGGTCACGAACCGTAAGGAAGAATCGTCACCTGCGCCTCGCTTGGCAGGTAGATTGCCCTGCGCAGCCGCCAGGTACGCGCCTCGTCCTCCAGCTGCACCAGCCATCGGCCTGTCGACAACGGCGACAATGCCCCCGAAAACTCCCCGTCGCTGCCGACCAGCGCGAGGCTTTGATCGCGTCCGCTGCGGGTCGGATGGGCAATCGTGACCAGCACGGTCGAAGGCAGCGACACGCCATCGGCAGCCGACAAGCGGACCGTGAGGTGATCGGCGCGGAACTCGAGATCGGCTGCCAGGCCGAGCTCGGCTGCATGCGCCGAGCGTGCCATGGTCTGGCCGATCGCACGCCCCTGGCGATAGTAATCGTCCACCACCAGTCCATCGGCGGTCGTGATCGCGAAATACAGCAGGACGATCCCCAGCACGACCGATGTGGCCGGCACCGAAATCAGTATCCACGGCCAGCGCTGCCGGTACCACGGCCCGATGTCCATCTTGCTGTCGTTCATGTTCATGGCTGGTGTCATCCTCTAGCGCGGCAGTATGAACGTCGTCTGCTCGCGCACCGACACACCGGTGTCGCCGACGACGCTCACTTCAAAAAACAGATCGTGCGAGCCCGGCGCCGCCGCGTCGGGCGGCACACGCACCTGCACCGTCACCGTCTCGGTGGT
>DAOMOP010000115.1:3907-12726 GCA_035444405.1 Rhodocyclaceae bacterium | reverse complement strand
CGCCTGTTCGCATCGCTCGGCGTGTCGGTCGGCGACCGTGTCGGCCTCGGGCTGCTCGAGCTGCGTGTCGGCGCGATGCTGACCTTCGAGTCCGACCGCGGCGCGAACTTCTTCAGCCTGCTGCCACGGGCCATGTTCAACGAGGCCGACCTCGCGGCGAGCGGCCTGCTCGTCGAGGGCAGCCGTGCGACGTGGCGGCTGCACGTGGCGGGCGAAGCGCGCGCGGTCGACGCGTTCGAACGCTGGGCCGGCGCGCGCCTCGGTCGCGGCCAGGCGGTCGAGTCGATCGACAACGCGCGGCCCGAGGTGCGCGGAGCGCTCGATCAGGCCCAGCGCTTCCTGCGGCTGGCGGCGCTGCTCGCGGTGATTCTCGCGGCGGTCGCGGTCGGGCTGTCGGCGCGCCGCTTCATGCAGCGCCATCTCGACGGCTGTGCGGTGATGCGCTGCCTCGGGGCGCGCCCGGCGCAGGTGCTGCGCATCGTCGTCGGCGAATTCGTGATCTTCGGGCTGATCGCCGCGCTGGCCGGGACGGCACTCGGGTGGCTGGTGCAGTTCGGCCTCGCCGCGATGCTCGACGACTTGCTGCAGGTGCGGCTGCCGGCCCCCTCGCCGGCGCCCCTGGGCCACGGTCTGGTGGTCGGGCTCGCCTTGCTGGTCGGCTTCGTGCTGCCGCAGCTGCTGCGCCTTGGCCGCGTGTCGACGCTGCGCGTGCTGCGCCGCGAGCTCGCCAGCGTGGAGCCGGCCAGCGGCACGGCATGGTTCGTCGGCGCGGCCTCGCTGGGCGCGATCATCGTCTGGATTGCCGGTGGCTTGCGGCTCGGCCTGATCGCGGTGGCGGGCTTCGCCTGCGCGCTCGGGCTGTTCGCGCTCGCCGCCTGGGCTCTGCTGCGCGTGCTGGCACGCCTGAAGGGGCAGGGCAGCCTGCGCGGAGGCGGCTGGCGCTATGGCCTCGCGTCGCTGCGGCGGCACCTGGGGGCGAGCGTGATCCAGGTCACCGCGCTCGGACTGGGCATGACCGCGCTGCTGTTGCTGACGCTGATCCGCGGCGATCTGCTGGAGAGCTGGCGCCAGATGACGCCGGTGGATGCCCCCAACCGCTTCGTGATCAACATCCAGCCCGATCAGCGCGAGGCCGTCGCCGAGCACTTCGTCGCGCACGGCCTCGAGCGGCCGGACATTCTGCCGATGATCCGCGGGCGTCTGGTGGCGATCAACGAGCGCCCGGTCGATCCGGACGATCTTGCGCAGGACCGCGCGCGGCGCCTGGCCGAACGCGAGTTCAACCTCAGCTATGGCTCGCGCCTGCCGGCCACCAACCGGATCACCGACGGGCGCTGGCACGGCGACGCGCGTACGCCGCAGTTCTCGGTCGAGGCCGGGCTCGCCGAGACTTTCGGGCTGAAGGTCGGCGACCGCGTGCGCTTCAACGTGTCGGGCCGCCTCGTCGAGGCGCCGATCACCAGCGTGCGCGCGCTCGAATGGGATTCGATGCGGGTCAATTTCTTCTTCATCGCCGCCGAGGGCATGCTCGAGCGCGACCCGGCCAGCCTCGTGACGGCCTTCCACCAGGCGCCGCACGAGCACGCATTCACGACGGCGCTGATCACCGCGTTTCCGAACCTGTCGGTGATCGACGTGGCCGCGGTGATCGCGCAGGTGCAGGCGATCACCGAAAAGCTCGTGCTGGTGGTCCAGTTCGTGTTCGGCTTCGCGCTGCTCGCCGGGCTCGTGGTCCTCTATGCGGCACTGCAGTCGACCCACGACGAGCGCGATTTCGAGCTCGCGATGCTGCGCACGCTAGGCGCCCGCAACCGGCAGGTACGCCAGGCCCTGCTGGCCGAGTTCGTCGTGCTCGGTGGGGCCGCCGGCGTGCTGGCCGGCTTCGGCGCGAGCGCGATCGGCTGGCTGCTCGCGCGACACGTGTTCGACCTCGACTACATGCCGGGCGCGCTGCCGATGCTGTCGGCGGCCGTGCTTGGTGCCGGCGCCGTGGTCGCCGGCGGCTGGCTCGGCACGCGCGGCCTGTTCGCCCGTCCGCCACTCGCGAGCCTGCGCGCGAGTGCGTGAGCGGCGAGACGTCTCGCACCCCTTCGCAGGGCGGTGCCCTACCGGTATTCCAGGCAGCAACTACCGGTAATCCGGTAAAAATTGGCCGTGGCGGCGAGCGGGCTCGGGCTAGAATGCCCGGTCTTTTCGGGTTCCGGGCCAAGGGTCGTGACGCGCAACAATGGCAGCTTCGGTTTCAGGGCAGCGGCAGCGCTCGTCGTCGTGACGCTGTTGCTGCTGCTCGGCTGGCTCACCTTCACGTATTACCAGTACCGCTCGGTGGTCATCCTGTTCGGCGATGACCATGCCGAGACGGCGTTGCCGCCCGGCCCGCTCCTGCAGGCAGCGACCCCGCCGCCCGAACCGGAGGAGGCTTCCGGCGAGGACGACGTCAACGTCCCCGTGGCGACAGGCGATACGCCCGTGCTTGCACGCTGGCAGCGCCGCTTTCTCGCGCAGGCGGCGGTCGGCGGCGTTGGCATCGTGGTCCTTGGTGCGGTGCTCGGGCTGCTCCTGATCATCGCCAACAAGCGCAAGCAGGACGAGGCGCGCGCCAAGGCCCTCAACACGCAGCTCACCTCGCTGATCGAGACGATTCCCGATCCGGTCCACTTCAAGGACGCCGACGGGCGCTGGCTGATCGTGAACCAGGCCGGACTGCGGCTGTGCGATCTCGAGTCGGCGCCGTGGCAAGGCAAGACCGACCTCGAGCTGGCCGAGTTGCGCCCGGCCTACCGGGAGATCTTCGCGCACGCACGGGAGCGTGACGAAGAGGCGATCCGCAGCGGCACGCTCGCCGTCTACGACGACGAGATCGTCAGGGAGGGCGAGCGCCGCCTGTTCGAGGTGCGCAAGCTCGCCCACATGGAGGACGGTCGCGCCGTGTCCCTGCTGGCACTGCGGCGCGACGTGACCGAAGAGCGCGCGGCGAAGGCGGCGCTCGTCGCGAGCGAGCGCCGTTACCGCGACGTCGTCGACAACATCCGCGAGGTGATCTTCCGCATCGACGCCAAGGGCATCCTGACCTTTCTGAACCCGGCCTGGGAAACCCTGACGGCGTGGACGGTAGAGTCCGCGCTCGGCACGCGGTCGCTCGACTACGTCCACCCCGACGATCGCGAGCGTTCGCGCACCTTGATCCGCCCGCTGATGAAAGGGCGGCAGGACTGTTTCCGCGAGGTCGTGCGCTATCTGCGTGCCGACGGCGGCTGGCGTTGGGTGGAGGTTTTCGCCGCGCCGGCCGTCGACGCGCAGGGGCAGCGCTGCGGCGCCTATGGCACGCTGATGGACGTGACCGAGCAACGGCGCATGCTGGATGCGCTGCGCGCCGAGCGCGACCTGTTCGCGGCGGGGCCGGTGATGGTGTTCGTCTGGCGCAACGAGGCCGGCTGGCCGGTCGAGTACGTTTCCGCGAACGTGCACAAGGAGCTCGGCTACGAGCCGGAGCACATGACTGCCGAGTCGTTCCGCTACGCTCAGCTGATCCACCCCGACGATCTCGCGCGCATCGAACGCGAGGTGCAGCGCTTCGTCGGCGGGCAGTGCGCGAGCTTCGAGCTCAGTTACCGGCTGCGCGACGGCCACGGGCGATATCGCTGGTTTCGCGAATGGTCCGTGCCGCAGTGGGGCGAAGGCGGCGATTTCGTCGAACTGCGCGGCTACGTGATCGACGAGACCGACACCAAGGAGGCGCAGCTCGCCGCCGAGGCGGCTCGCCAGCGCCAGCTCTGGATCCTCGAGGGGGCGAACGTCGGCACGTGGGAGTGGGACGTGCAGGGCGGCGAGCTCGCCATCAACACGCGCTGGGCGCAGATGCTCGGCTACACGGTCGCAGATCTCTCGCCGCTGACCGCCGAGGCGTGGCAGCGGATGATGCATCCCGACGACCGCGACGCGTGTCATGACAGGATGCTCGCGCACTTTGCCGGCGAATCGCCGTACTACGAAGGCGAGCACCGCCTGCGGCACAAGAACGGTTCGTGGCTCTGGGTGCTCGCACGCGGCCGCGTGATCGAGCGCTTGCCGGACGGCGAGCCGGCGCTGATGTGCGGCACGCTGATGGACATTGCGCAGCGCAAGGAGGCCGAGGCGCATGCCGCGCATCTGGCCTACTTCGACGAGCTCACCGGGCTGCCGAACCGGCGCATGCTGCTCGAGCGGCTGCGCCATGTGCAGGCGGCGAGCAAGCGCGCGCATATTTTCAGCGCGCTGCTGTTCATCGATCTGGACAACTTCAAGAATCTCAACGACACGCTCGGCCACGACTATGGCGACATGCTGCTGCGCGAGGTCGCGCTGCGGCTCGGCGACATCCTGCGCGAGGACGATACCGTCGCGCGGCTCGGCGGCGACGAGTTCGTCGTCCTGCTCGAGGAGCTCGATGCCAGGGAGGACGAGGCGGTGGTGAAGGCCGAGCGCGCGGTGCTGAAGATTCTGGCGGCGCTGTCGTCGCCTTATCAGCTCGACGAGCACCGCCACCACCTGACCCCGAGCATCGGCGTGACGCTGTTCCGCGACGCCGGCGACAGCGTCGAGACGCTGATGAAGAAGGCCGATCTGGCGATGTATCAGGCCAAGGCCGCCGGCCGCGGCACCTTCCGCTTCTTCGATCCGGCCATGCAGGCCACGGCCGAGCGCCGCATGCATCTCGAGATCGAGCTGCGCCAGGCGCTCGAACAGGGACAGTTCGTGCTCGCCTACCAGCCGATCGTCGATGCCGCCGGCACGGTCACCGCCGCCGAGGCGCTGCTGCGCTGGCAGCACCCGCAGCATGGCCTGGTGTCGCCGGGCGAGTTCATCCCGGTGGCCGAGGCGTCCGGCCTCATCGTGCCGCTGGGGCGCTGGGTGCTGCGCTGCGCCTGCGAGCAGCTTGCGCGCTGGCGCGATTGTGCGACGCGCGGAGCGTGGCGGATGGCGGTCAACGTCAGTGCGCGCCAGTTCCATCAGCCCGATTTCGTCACCCTGGTGCTCGAATCGCTGCAGCAGGCGGGTGCGGATCCTTGTCGGCTGCGGCTGGAGATCACCGAGAGCATGCTGCTCGAGAACATCGACGAGACGATCGCCCGCATGATCGAGCTGCGTACGCATGGCGTGAGCTTCGCGCTCGACGACTTCGGCACCGGCTACTCGTCGCTGAACTACCTGAAGAAGCTGCCGCTGTCGGTGCTCAAGATCGACCAGTCCTTCGTGCGCGACATCGGCAGCGATCCCAACGACGCCACGATCGTGCAGACCATCATCGCGATGGCGCACTCGCTCGAGCTCAAGGTGGTCGCCGAGGGTGTCGAGAGCGCCGAGCAGAAGGCCTTTCTGCTGGCCCATGCCTGTGACGCGCTGCAGGGTTATTTCTTCCACCGGCCGATGCCGATCGAGCTGCTCGACCGGCTCGCCGGAGCCGGCCGCAAGGTCGCCGCCGGCGCGATCGACGGCTAACCGGATTCTCGCTCCGACTTGCGCGGACGGCGCCGCGCGACTACCGTGGGTATAATTCCATACAGTCTCTGATGGCGGGCGCGTATGCCGTTGCGGCATCTACGGTTCGCTTCGAGGGGGAGCGGTGGACGGCTGGACGCAGATTTTTCAGGAATGGCAGCAGTACGGCTTCGAGCTTGCCGCCGGCGTGTTCGCGCTGCTCGCGGTGCTGGTGCTCGCGCTGGTGCTCTTGGCGCTGCGCGTGGCGCGGCTCGAACGCAGCTTGCCGGCGCTGTTCGCCGACGAGATCCACGACGCGCTGGAGACGCAGCACCGGCGCCTGCTCGGTGAGCTGCACGACGGACTCGGGCGGCAGACCGACCGGATCGTCGCGCAGGGCGCACTAGGCAGTGAGCGCACGCGCGAGACGCTCGACCGCGAGCTGAAGGCGAGCCGCGATGCGCTGTACCGCCTTCATTCAGGCCTGCAGGGGCAATTCGCCGCGCAGCGCGAGGAGATCGGCCTGCGCTTCGCCGAGCTTGCCGGCGGCGTCAACGCCGCACACGAGCGGCTGCGCGGCGAGGTGCTCGAGCAGATGCTGACCCGGTTGTCGGCCCACGCGCGCGCCGATCGGGAACTGCTGCAGGACGGACTGCGGGCCGCCTCCGAGCAGCTCTCGGGCAGCATGCAGGAGCTGTCGCACACCGTCGACGAGCGCCTCGAGACGATTACCGGACACGTCAATCAGCGTCTCGACGAGGGTTTCCGCAAGACCAACGAGACCTTCGCGAGCGTGATGGCGCGGCTGGCGACGATCGACGAGGCGCAGAAGAAGATCGACGGGCTCACGAGCAATGTCGTGAGCCTGCAGGAGCTGCTCGGCGACAAGCGCGCACGCGGTGCGTTCGGCGAGGTCCAGCTCGAAGCGCTGGTGCGGAACATGCTGCCGCCCGATGCCTACGCGTTCCAGCACACGCTGCCGAACAACGCGCGCGTCGATTGCCTGTTGCGGCTGCCCGAGCCGACCGGGATGGTGTGTGTCGATTCTAAGTTCCCGCTCGAGAACTATCACCGCATGCTCGACGGCGACGCCGGCGAGCTCGAGCGGCGCGTCGCGCAGAACGCGTTCCGGGCCGACGTCAAGCGCCACATCGACGCGATCGCATCGAAGTACATCATCGTCGGCAGCACTTCCGATGGTGCCGTGATGTTCGTCCCGGCCGAAGCGGTCTTCGCCGAGATCCACGCCTATCATCCGGAGCTGGTCGCCTACGCCCAGGGGCGGCGCGTGTGGGTGGTGTCGCCGACCACGCTGATGGCGGTGCTGAACACCGCGCGTGCGGTGCTCAAGGACGTCGAGACGCGCAAGCAGATCCACGTGATCAAGGACGCGCTCGGCAAGCTGGCCAAGGATTTTGCGCGCTTCGACGAGCGCATGAGCGCGCTCGCCCGCCACATCGAGCAGGCCAGCAAGGACGTTCAGGACGTGCAGGTGAGCTCACGCAAGATCAGCGCGCATTTCCAGCGCATCGAGTCGGCGCAGCTCGACGCGGACGATGCCCCGGCGCCGGCGGGGCTGGTGGGAAACGGGTGATCGGCGATCTGTGACAAGTGCTGCGAGACGGGTGATGCGGGTCGACGGGTCATGCGGGCGAATCGCTCTCGCCTCGCGACCCGTCACATTCCCTCACCCGCCGATATACGACATCTCGATCTTGTGCGCACGCGCCGTGTTGGCGGTGCGGATTTCCGAGTAGCGGTCCTCGCGACGCGTCCACACGCCGGCGATCGCACGGTCGAGCGCGGCATCGCTCGCGCCGCCGCGCAGCAGATCGCGCAGGTCGTGTCCGTGCTGCGCGAACAGGCAGGTGTACAGCTTGCCCTCGGTCGACAGGCGGATGCGCGTGCAGGTCGCGCAGAAGGCCTGCGTGACCGACGAGATCACGCCGATCTCGCCCGCGCCGTCGCGGTAGCGCCAGCGCTCGGCGACCTCGCCGGTATAGTTCGGGTCGACCTGCTCGAGCGGGAACTCGGCGCCGATACGCTCGATGACCTCGCGTGACGGCACGACTTCGTCCATCTTCCAGCCGTTCGAGCTGCCGACGTCCATGAACTCGATGAAGCGCACGATGTGGCCGCTGCCGCGGAAATGCCGCGCCATGTCGAGGATGCCGTGATCGTTGACGCCGCGCTTGACCACCATGTTGATCTTGATCGGGCCGAGGCCGGCCGCGTCGGCGGCGTCGATGCCCTTCAGGACCGCCGCCACCGGGTAGTCGGCGTCGTTCATCAGCCGGAAGGTCACATCGTCGACCGCGTCCAGGCTGACCGTGACGCGGTCGAGGCCCGCTGCCTTGAGCGTGCGGGCCATCTTCGGCAGCAGCACGCCGTTGGTGGTGAGCGTGAGCTCGACGCCGGGCAGCTCGGCGAGCAGGGCGATGAGGTTCTCGACGTACTTGCGCAGCAGCGGCTCGCCGCCGGTGATGCGGATCTTGCGTACCCCGCGCGCGACGAACAGCCGCGCCACGCGGGTGATCTCCTCGAAGGACAGCAATTCCTTGCGTGGCAGAAAGGCGTAATCCTTGCCGAACACCGCGCGCGGCATGCAGTAGATGCAGCGGAAGTTGCAGCGGTCGGTGACCGAGATGCGCAGGTCGTGCACCTGACGGCCGCGGCGATCGGTGAGCGGACCCTCGCTGGGCGGCACGTCCGCGACCGGCAGCGATTCGGCAGCGGCGCGAATGGGGATGACCTTCATGGGCTGGTGCGTTGCGTATCCGTCGTGGTTGCGGGTTCTCGTCGGCGCATGCGGCGCGCCGGCAACCCGGGCGTGCAGCAGTGTGGCCGCTCCTGCTACGATTATCGGCGCACCACCCCCGGTGCGCAAGCCGTGCGCCCGGTCGGCCGACGATACGCGTCCGGGCGCACACACGCCACGGAGAACAACAACATGACCGAATTGAACACCCTCCCGGCGCAGCGGATGCGTAGCCGCTGCGACCCGGGCATGTTCGATTTCGAGACCACCGCCACGCTCGCCGACCTGCCTGAGCGCATCGAGCAGGCGCGCGCCGACGAAGCCCTGCGCTTCGCCCTCGCCATGCGCCAGCCGGGCTACAACGTGTTCGTGCTCGGCGAGTCGGGCACCGGGCGCCACGCGATCGTGTTTCGCCTGCTCAAGGAGCTGGCCGTCGGCGGCGAGGTGCCGTCGGACCTCTGTTACGTCCATAACTTCGACGATGCGCAGCGGCCGCGGCTGCTGTCGCTGCCGTCCGGGCGCGGCGCGATGCTGCGTGCCGACATGCAATCGTTCGTGCGCGACATCGGCCCGGCGATCGAGGCCGCGCTGGAGAGCCAAACCC
>DAOMOP010000115.1:0-3897 GCA_035444405.1 Rhodocyclaceae bacterium | reverse complement strand
TCCTCGGCGATCGCATCGAGGCGCTGCAGGATGCGCACAAGGCGCGCGAAGAGGAGGCCTTGCGCGCGCTCGGCGAGGCCTGCGGCGCCGATGGCGTGTCCTTGCTGCGCACGCCCGAGGGCTTCGTGTTCGCACCGACCCGCGAAGGCGAGACGATGTCGCCGGAGGCCTTCGATGCGTTGCCGCAGGCCGAGCGCGAATCGATCGAGACGCAGGTCGGCGAATGGAGCGAGCGGCTCGCCGATCTGCTCGACGAGTTTCCCGGTTGGCGCAAGGCGCTTTACGAGGCCATCCGTCGCGCCGAGCGCGAGGCGCTGGCACCGACCGTGACGCACCTCTCGCGCGGGCTGCGCGAGCGTTACAAGGATCTGCCGCAGGTCCAGGCCTTTCTCGATGCGGTGCAAAAGGACTTGCTCGACGGCGGCGCGGATTGGGGCAGTGTGAGCACCGACGACGAGGATGCCGCGCGCGAGGCCAGGGAGGAAGAGGCGAGCAGCCGTTTTCATCGCTACCAGGTGAATCTGCTCGTCGACCACGTCGCCACGCACGGCGCACCGGTGGTGTATGAGGACAATCCGGGTTTCGGCTCGCTGATCGGGCGCATCGAGCACGTCGTGCACATGGGCAACCAGATCACGAATTTCCAGCTGATCCGTGCCGGCGCGCTGCACCGGGCGCGCGGCGGCTACCTCGTCATCGATGCCGAACGCATTTTCGCGCAGCCATATGCGTGGGAAGGGCTCAAGCGCGTGCTGCGCAATCGCGAGATCCGCATCGAGCCGCCGGCCGAGGCACAGGGCTGGAGCTCGGTGCTGATGCTCGAGCCCGAGGCGGTGTCATGCGAGCTCAAGGTCGTCGTCATCGGCGATCGCGAGCTCTTCTACCTGTTGAACGAGCATGATCCGGACTTCGCCGAACTGTTCAAGGTGGCTGCCGATTTCGACGACCACATGTCGCGCACCGACGACAACGTCCGCTATTACGCCCATCTGCTCGGCATGCTCGGGCGCAACGCCGAACTGCTGCCGTTCGACCGTCACGCGGTCGCACGGCTGGTCGAGCAGGGTGCGCGCCTGGCCGAGGATGCCGGGCGGCTGTCGCTGTTCACCCGCAAGCTCGCCGACCTGATGCGCGAGGCCGACTTTCATGCCCGCTCGTCTTCGGCCGCGGTGGTCACGCGCGAGCACGTCGACTGGGCGGTGGCGGCGCGCGTGCGGCGTTTCGGCCGCTACGCCGAGCGCATTCTCGAGTCGATGGTCGAGGGCACCATGCTGATCTCGACCGATGGCGAGCGTGCGGGGCAGATCAACGGGCTGGTCGTGATCGAGCTCGCCGGGGAGTATTTCGGTCATCCTGTGCGCATCACGGCGACGGCGCGTCTCGGCGACGGCGAGATCGTCGATATCGAGCGCGAAACCGAGCTCGGTGGCGCGATCCACTCCAAGGGCGTGATGATCCTGACCGCGTTCCTGGCCGCGCGCTACGCCCGCCACCAGCCGCTGTCGCTGTCGGCGAGCCTGGTGTTCGAGCAGTCCTACGTGCAGGTCGAGGGTGACTCGGCATCGCTGGCCGAGCTGTGCGCGCTGCTGTCGGCGCTGGCCGACGTGCCGATCCGCCAGAGTGTCGCCGTGACCGGATCGGTGAACCAGTTCGGCGAGGCGCAGGTCGTGGGGGGCGTCAATGAGAAGGTCGAAGGATTCTTCGACCTGTGCTCGGTGCGCGGACTCACGGGCGAGCAGGGGGTGGTGATTCCCCGCGCGTGCGTGCGTCAGCTGATGCTGCGCGAGGATGTCGTCGAGGCGGCGCGGCGTGGGCGCTTCCACATCTATCCGGTCGACACGGTGGATGAAGCGATGACGGTGCTGACCGGCCTGCGGGCCGGAACGCCGGACGCGAAGGGCGTGATTCCGCGCGGCACGATCAACCACAAGGTGGCCACCGCACTGGACATGATGGCGGCTGCACAGAGCGAGTACAGCTGGGGCCGGGAGCGCAACGGACGGCGGCGCCGGCGCACCGAGCAGTAGCCGAACGAGGGGCGACGGCAATGAAAAAGGGTCGCTTCGGACAACCGATGCGACCCTCGTCTGGCTCCCCGACCTGGGCTCGAACCAGGGACCTGCGGATTAACAGTCCGTCGCTCTACCGACTGAGCTATCGGGGAATGAAGCTGCTTGCCTGAACACGCCGCCCGATGAGCGTCATGTTCCTGGGATCTTGGCTCCTCGAGCTGGGCTCGAACCAGCGACCTGCGGATTAACAGTCCGTTGCTCTACCAACTGAGCTATCGAGGAATTGAGCCGCGCATTCTAGTGGAGGCGCGGCTACCCGTCAACGCCGATATGCCAATGGACGGCTCAGCTCTTCACCACGGCGGCGATCGCGTCGGCGACGTAGTCGATGTTCCTGGAATTGAGGGCCGCCAGGCAGATGCGCCCGGTCGAGACCGCGTAGATGCCGAAGTCGCTCTTGAGCTGCTCGACCTGCGCGGCCGACAGCCCGGTGTACGAGAACATGCCGCGCTGCGCGATGACGAACGAGAAATCCCGGGCGACGCCGGCATCCTTGAGCTTGTCGACCAGTGCGACGCGCATCGCACGAATGCGCTCGCGCATGCCGGCCAGCTCGTCTTCCCACATCTGGCGCAGCTCGGCCGAGTTCAGCACCGCCGCGACGACCGCGCCGCCGTGGGTCGGCGGGTTCGAGTAATTGGTGCGCACGACGCGCTTGACCTGCGACAGCACGCGCGCGGCCTCGTCCTTGCTCTCGGTGACGATCGACAGCGCACCGACCCGCTCGCCATACAGCGAGAACGACTTCGAGAACGAGCTCGACACGAAGAACTGCAGGCCGCTCGCCTCGAACATGCGCACCGCCGCGGCGTCCGGCGTGATGCCGTCGGCGAAGCCCTGGTAGGCGATGTCGAGGAAGGGCACGAGGCCGCGTGCGCGGCACGCCTCGACCACGTCCCCCCACTGCGATTCGGTGAGGTCGGCGCCGGTCGGGTTGTGGCAGCACGCGTGCAGCACGACGATGGCGCCGGCCGGCAGTGCCTGCAACGCCGACTTCATCGCGTCGAAATTCACGCCACGCGTGGCCGCATCGTAATACGGGTAGCTCTCGACCTTGAAGCCGGCGTTCTGGAACAGCGCACGGTGGTTTTCCCAGCTCGGATCGGAAATGTAGACGCTCGCATCGGGGTCGAGCTGCTTCAGGAAGTCGGCGCCGACCTTCAGGGCGCCGGTGCCGCCGAGCGCCTGGACGGTGACGACCTTGCCGGCGGCGACGAGCTCGGAGTCGTTGCCGAAGAGCAGGTTCTGCACTGCGCTGTTGTAGGCCGCCGGGCCTTCGATGGGCTGGTAGCCGCGCGGCAGGGCAGCCTCGAAACGCGCCTTCTCGGCCGCGCGCACGGCACCGAGCAGCGGAATCTTGCCGTTGTCGTCGTAGTAGACGCCGACGCCGAGATTGACCTTCTCGGCACGCGCATCGGCGTTGTAGGCTTCGTTCAGGCCCAGAATCGGATCACGGGGGGCCATTTCGACGTTGGCGAAGATCGAGGCGGACATGTGGACTCCAGTGTGTAGCGGATGGCCGACGCATGGCGGTGCAGGACGCCGTGCCTTGCGCTGCGATTTGCGAAATAATGACTGTTTGCGGTGAAGGCGGGCCCTGCGGATACGCGCCTTTTGCAGGCCGAAACAACAGGAAATTCTAGCATGACGAGTTCAACGGGCAGCGCAAGCGTGGTGTGTTTCGAGGGCAGCCCGTTCCGCCTGCACCAGCCGTTCGCGCCGGCCGGCGACCAGCCGCGGGCGATCGACAAACTCGTCGAGGGCGTTGAAGACGGCCTGATGTACCAGACCCTGCTCGGCGTGACCGGCTCGGGCAAGACCTACA
>DAOMOP010000114.1:0-13070 GCA_035444405.1 Rhodocyclaceae bacterium | reverse complement strand
GGCCTGAAGCTCGACCAGATCGACGTCATCGAGCTCAACGAGGCGTTCGCGGCGCAGGCGCTGGCGGTGCTGCGCGAGCTCGGCCTGCCCGACGATGCGCCGCACGTCAATCCGAACGGCGGCGCGATCGCGCTCGGGCACCCGCTCGGCGCATCGGGCGCACGCATCGTGCTGACCGCGCTGCGTCAGCTCGAGGCCAGCGGCGGACGTTATGGCATTGCGACGATGTGCATCGGCGTCGGCCAGGGCATCGCGATGCTGGTCGAAAGAATATGATGCATGAAAGACTTTGGGGTTAAAGTGCGTTTGGTTTTGCAGCAGGTGGACCGTCCCGGGTCGCAGTCCCGGGCCGGCCATTGACAATCCACGAGGAGGAGACACCATGAAGTTGAAGAATGTTTTGATGGCCGCCATCGGCCTCGCCTTTGCAGCTGGTGTACACGCGCAGATCAAGGTCGGCGTGACCGTGTCGGCCACCGGTCCGGCCGCCTCGCTCGGCATCCCCGAGCGCAACACCGTCGCCCTGATGCCGCAGGAAATCGCGGGGCAGAAGATCAACTACATCGTCCTCGACGACGCCTCCGACACCACGCACGCGGTCACCAACATCCGCAAGTTCGTGCAGGAAGACAAGGTCGACGTCGTGCTCGGCTCGACCGTGACGCCGAACTCGCTGGCGATGATCGACGTGGCCGCCGAGTCCAAGACGCCGATGATCTCGTGGGCGGCCTCCAGCCGCATCGTCGAACCGGTCGACGACAAGAAGCGCTGGGTATTCAAGACCCCGCAGAACGACCAGCAGATGGCCACCGCGATCATCGAGCACATGACCAGCAACAACGTCAAGACGGTCGGCTTCATCGGCTTCGCCGACGCCTACGGCGAAGGCTGGCGGGAGCAGTTCAAGACGCTGGCCGAAGTGCGCGGTCTGAACGTCGTCAGCAGCCAGCGCTACAACCGCACCGACACGTCGGTGACGGGCCAGGTGCTGCAGCTGATGTCGGCGCGGCCCGACGCGATTCTGATCGCCGGCTCCGGCACGCCTGCCGCGCTGCCGCAGAAGACGCTCAAGGAGCGCGGCTATGCCGGCAAGATCTACCAGACCCACGGCGTCGCGAACAACGACTTCCTGCGTGTGTGCGGGCGTGACTGCGAAGGCACCTTCCTGCCCGCCGGTCCGGTACTGGTCGCCGACCAGCTGCCCGATGACAATCCGGTCAAGGCGAGCGCGATGGCCTACATCAAGGCCTACGAGTCCGCCCATGGCGAGGGCAGCGTGTCGACCTTCGGGGCCCACGCCTGGGATTCGGGCGTGCTGCTGCAGGCGGCCGTCCCGGAGGCGCTGAAGTCGGCCCAGCCGGGCACGCCGGAGTTCCGTGCGGCGCTGCGTGACGCGCTCGAGAACCTGAAGGAAGTGCCGGCCGCGCACGGCATCTACACGATGAGCCCGACCGATCACCTCGGTCTCGACCAGCGGGCGCGCGTGATGGTGCAAATCGTCAACGGCAGCTGGAAGCTGGCGCAATAACGCGGTCGTGCGGGGCGGGCGCCGGTTGCGGCACCCGAACGTAAAGCTCGACCCACGCGTTCAATGAGAAAGTCCGGCGCGCCGTATGAGCGGCGGGTCGGCATCGAGGTTCGTCCATGGATTTTCAGATAGCCCTGATCCTCGGTCAGGACGGCGTGACCAACGGTGCGATCTACGCACTGCTGGCGCTGGCACTGGTGCTGGTGTTCGCCGTGACCCGGGTGATCTTCATTCCGCAGGGAGAGTTCGTCGCCTACGGCGCGCTGACCCTGGCGATGATCGAGAACGGTTTCTTTCCGGCCACGATGTGGCTGCTGATCGGCGCCGGCCTGGTGGTGACGGCGCTCGACGGCGTGGCCGCTCTGCGCGCCGGCCAGATGAAGCGCCTCGGCGCGGTGGTCGCGTTCAACGTCGGCTATCCGCTCGCGCTGCTCGCGCTGCTGACGTCGCTGCCGCTGGCCGATCTGCCGCTGGCCGCGCAGGTGCTGGTCGCGGTGCTCGTCGTCGTGCCGATGGGCCCGATGATGTATCGCATCGTCTACCAGCCGATCGCCGAGGCACCCGTATTGGTGCTGCTGATCGTGTCGGTCGCCGCGCACGTCGCGATGGTCGGGCTCGGGCTCGTGTTCTTCGGCGCCGAGGGCTACCGCACCTCGCCGTTCTCGCAGGCGCGCTTCGAGATCGGTCCGATGCTGATCTCCGGCCAGACGATCTGGGTGGTGCTCTCGTCGCTGGTGCTGATCGTCGCGCTGGCACTGTTCTTCGGCCGCACGATCTACGGCAAGGCCCTGCGCGCGACGGCGATCAACCGTAACGGCGCGCGCCTGATGGGCATCTCGCCGGCGCTGGCCGGCAAGCTCACCTTCTTCCTGGCGACGCTGATCGGCGTGCTGTCGGGCGTGCTGATCAGTCCGATCACGACGATCTACTACGACACCGGCTTCCTGATCGGTCTGAAGGGCTTCGTCGGCGCGATCATCGGCGGTCTGGCGAGTTATCCGATCGCCGCCGCCGGCGCGGTCATGGTCGGCCTGCTCGAGGCGTTCAGCTCGTTCTGGGCCAGCGCGTACAAGGAAGTCATCGTGTTCACCCTCGTCATCCCGGTCCTCGTGTGGCGTTCGCTTACCACTCACCACATGGAGGAGGAAGAATGAAATTCGCGCTTACGCCGCGCCTCATGGTGGGCGTCCTGATGCTGGTGCTGCTGGTCGCACCGCTCGCCCTGAAGCCCTTTTATGTGACGCTTCTGAACTACATCGGCCTGTACGCGATGGTGGCCATCGGCCTGGTCCTGCTGACCGGGGTCGGGGGGCTCACCAGCTTCGGTCAGGCTGCCTTCGTCGGCCTCGGAGCCTACACGACGGCCGTGCTGGCGACCTCGACGACGCTGCCGGCCTGGCTCGCCTGGCTCGGCGCATCGCCGTGGCTCGCACTCGGCGCCGGGCTCGTGATAACGGCCGCGGCCGCGATCGCGATCGGCTCGTTCACGCTCAAGCTCTCGGGTCACTATCTGCCGCTGGGCACGATCGCGTGGGGCATCAGCCTGTACTTCCTGTTCGGCACGATGACGCTGCTGGGCGGACACACCGGCCTGACCGGCGTGCCGCCGATCTCGGTGTTCGGCTATGAGCTGCGTGAGGGCAACCAGATCTTCTATCTGATCTGGGCATTCGTGCTGCTAGGCGTATTCACGAGCCAGAACCTGCTCGACTCGCGCGAAGGCCGCGCAATCCGTGCGCTCAAGGGCGGCATGGTGATGGCCGAGGCGATGGGCGTGCAGACGGCGCGCTCGCGCATGGTGATCTTCGTGATCGCGGCATTGCTCGCATGCGCGTCCGGCTGGCTGTACGCGCACATGCAGCGCTTCGTCAACCCGACCCCGTTCGGCCTGAACATGGGCATCGAGTATCTGTTCATGGCCGTCGTCGGCGGCGCCGGGCATGTCTGGGGCGCGCTCGTCGGGGCGGGCGTGATCACCGTGCTCAAGCACTGGCTGCAGGACGTGCTGCCGAAGATCTTCGGTCAGGCGGGCAATTTCGAGATCATCTTCTTCGGTGCGCTGATGGTGCTGATCCTGCACAAGGCGCGTGGCGGTCTGTGGCCGATCCTGGTCGGGCTGACCGGGCGCGTCGTACCGATCCGGGTGGCCCGGCGCAAGATCGACGCGGCGGCGGCGGCACTGCCGCGCCGCGAGCTGCCGGCGCGCGGCGAGGTGATCCTCGAGGCCAAGGAGGTCACACGCCGCTTCGGCGGCTTGATCGCGTGCAACCGCCTGAGCCTCTCCGTGCAGGCCGGCGAGATTCTCGCGCTGATCGGCCCCAACGGCGCCGGCAAGAGCACGATGTTCAACCAGATCTCGGGCGTCGACACGCCGAGCTCGGGCGAGGTGCTGTTCCGTGGCCAGAATGTCGCAGGTCGTCCATCGCGCCACATCGCGAAGATGGGCATGAGCCGCACCTTCCAGCATGTGAAGCTGCTGCCGACCATGAGCGTGCTCGAGAATGTCGCGATCGGGGCGCACCTGCGTGGCGCCAAGGGCGTACTGTCGGCGGCGTGGCGCCTCGACCGCGCCGAAGAGGCACGCCTGCTCGCCGAGGCAGCGCGCCAGATCGAGCGGGTGGGCCTGGCCGAGCACATGTTCGACGAGGCCGGCAGCCTCGCGCTCGGTCAGCAGCGCATCGTCGAGATCGCGCGTGCGCTGGCGTCCGACCCCTGCCTGCTGCTGCTCGACGAGCCGGCCGCGGGTCTGCGCTACAAGGAGAAGCAGGCGCTCGCCGATCTCTTGCGCAAGCTGCGCGGCGAAGGCATGGCCATCCTGCTGGTCGAGCACGACATGGACTTCGTGATGGGCCTCGTCGATCGCGTCGTCGTGATGGAGTTCGGCCAGAAGATCGCCGAGGGTCTGCCCGAGGAGGTGCAAAAGGATCCGGCGGTGCTCGAAGCCTATCTGGGCGGTGTCGACGAGGACGACGAACCGCGCGTCGGCGAGCACGAAGTCCCACCGGCACAACCGGCGGCGCCGCTGGCGACCGCGCAACGGGGAGGCATGCAATGAACGGCGCCAGCGCAATGGTGAGTCCGGCGGCCGGGACCGCCGCCAACGGCGAGCGACTGCTCGCGGTCCGCGACCTGTGCGTGGCCTACGGCAAGGTCGAGGCCTTGCACAACGCCAACATCCAGGTCGCCGAAGGGCAGATCGTCACCGTGATCGGCCCCAACGGGGCGGGCAAGACGACGATGCTGTCGGCCATCATGGGCGTGCTGCCGTCCTCGGGCGAGATCCGTTTCCGCGGCACGCTCGAGCACTCGCCCGAAGTCGAAGGCATGGTGGCGCGCGGCATGAACCTGGTGCCCGAAAAGCGTGACCTGTTCGGCGAGATGAGTGTCGAGGACAACCTCGTGCTCGGCGCCTTCCAGCGCTATCGCGAGGGCAAGCGCGACCACGGCGACACGCTCGAGGAGGTCTACGGGCTGTTCCCGCGCCTGAAGGAGCGGCGCACGCAGCTTGCCGGCACGCTCTCGGGCGGTGAGCGCCAGATGCTCGCGGTCGGCCGTGCGCTGATGGCCAAGCCGCGGCTGTTGATGCTCGACGAGCCGAGCCTGGGTCTGGCGCCGCTGATCGTGCGCGAGATCTTCCGCATCATCGCCTCGCTGCGCAGCCGTGGCGTGTCGATTCTGCTGGTCGAGCAGAATGCGCGCGCGGCGCTGCAGGTGGCCGACTACGCCTACGTGCTCGAGACCGGCGAAGTGGCAATGGAAGGCCCGGCGCGCGATCTCGCCCACGACCCGCGCGTGATCGAGACCTATCTGGGCCTCGGCGGCCGCCATCAGGACAAGCTCGCCGGCTGATCGGCGGTGTCGCCGACACCGCTCTCGATCCCCTGCGTGCGGACCGACAGGCCCGTGCGCAGGGGGTTTTTCGTATCGGCTGCGGCGCTTGCGATGAGCTCTCCGGCGTGCGCGGTGGCGGCAAGCCCTTTGTCCGGAGAGCGTGCGACGATTTGCGACCGCGCCATCCGGCCGCCTTGCGCGGGGTGGCCAGCTGCAATCCAATTTGCACGCCGGCCTTTTCTTGCGCACTATAATGCATGACCCCACGCCAGCCAGCACAAGGAACACCCATGGCCAAGAGCAAGCGCGAGTCCGGATTGCAGCGCCCCGATCTCACCGTCGGCGAGAACGAATACCTGCGCATGCTCGGAGAGCGCATCCGCGAGCTGCGTGCGCGCCGCGGCATGACGCGCAAGATGCTGGCGCAGCAGTCGGGGGTGTCCGAGCGCTACCTCGCACAGCTCGAGACCGGGCACGGCAACATCTCGATCATCCTGCTGCGCCAGATCGCGCGCGGCCTCGGACTGCCGATCGTCGAGCTGGTCGGCGAGGAGCCCGAGCAGCCGGTCGAGCTGACCTTGCTGACGCAGTATCTGAGCCGCTTCTCGCCGACCGCGCTGGTGCGCGCGCGCCAGCTGCTGGAGTCCGAGCTCGAGGACGCCGACCGCGAGACGCGCTGCCAGCGCGTCGCGCTGATCGGCCTGCGCGGGGCGGGCAAGACGACGCTCGGCACGATGCTCGCACGCCACCTCGGCGCGCCGTTCATCGAGCTCGCCAAGACGATCGAGCAGGAAGCCGGCGCGGAGCTGTCGGAAATCTTCTCGCTCTACGGCCAGGCGGCCTACCGGCGCTACGAGCGGCGGGCGCTCGAGGCGGTGGTCGAGGCGAACCCGCGCCTGGTGCTGGTGCCCGGCGGCAGCATCGTGTCCGAGCCGGCCACCTTCGACGTGCTGCTGTCGTCGTGCTTCACGATCTGGCTGCGCGCGTCGCCCGAAGAGCACATGGCGCGCGTGATCGCGCAGGGCGACTACCGGCCGATGAAGGGCAGCCAGGAGGCCATGGACGACCTCAAGCGCATTCTGTCGGGGCGCATCGCGATGTACCAGAAGGCCGATGCCGCGGTCGACACCTCGGGCAAGACCATCGAGGAGAGCTTCGCCGAGCTCCTCCACGTCATCGAGACCGGTGCGCGCCGGGCACCGGCGGCGAGCGCCGCCTGAGCACCGGATCCGCGAGGGTAGCTGAGCGCCGCACCGTTCTCTCACGGCTCCGTGCGGCCATTCGGTCGGCACGAATACCCGGCCTCTCCGCCGCAGCCGCGAAAATCCGCGCTTGACCATCGAGCGACGCATGCTCCATAATGCATGAACGGCACTATAGTGCACTAACGCACAGGGACGAGCAACGGCGCGTACCCGACGTGCCTGCTGCAGCCGCGGCCGACGGCGTGCAGCGTTTCGCGCGCCGGGTTGGTCTGGGAGCATCGCCATGGGACAGGTCATCGATTTCTGGTCCGCGCAGGAACTGCAGCCGAGCATCTCGGCCGAGCTGAAATGCCGCTGTACGAATTGCGGCGCCGATCTGTGGCACATCTGCAGCGACGGCGAGATCTGTTGCGCCGACTGCGATGCGCCCTGTCCATACCGGTTGCAGCGCCGCGACGAGAGTTGAGCCCTCGCGGCGTATGCGGTGCCGGCGCCAAGGCCGGCTACGAGCGCTGCGGGCCGGTCCACCAGCCGCTCAGCAGCCCTTCGGGACGGCTGGCGGCACTGACGCGCGCGCTCGCTTCCCACGCATCGGCGTGCACGTCCAGCCCCGCGAAAACGCCGTAGCCGGCGCCTGACCGGATCGTATCGGCCGCGTGCAGTCCCTCGCCGGCGCGGATGCTGCCGGCGGCGAGCATCGAGCCGCCGGCCTTGATGCCCCATCCGGCCCGCAGATGGCCGCCGCAGCGGATCGTGCCGCCCGCGACGATGCCGTGCGTCGCGCTGACATCCTCGCCGGCGGCGATGTCGTCGCCGGCCTGCAGGCTCTTGGCGCGCATCGCACCGGCCGCGATCAGGTCGTTGCCGGCCAGGGCGCCGCCCGCCACCTCGAACGCGTCGCCGCAGCACAGGCTGCGCCCGGCGCGCACGTCGCCGCCGCTGCGCAGGCGGCCGTGCGTTTCGATGCTCCAGGCTGCGCGCATGCCGCCGGCCGCTTCGAGCGTGCCATCGCTGCGGATCGCCCCGCCGGCGCGCAGCTCGCCGCCGGCAACGAGGGCACGTCCGCAGCGGATGCTGCCGCCGACGCGGATGCCGGCGCCGCTGCGCACGACCGTGTCGGCCTCGAGGTTGCCGCGCACTTCGATGCGGCCGGCGAACACGAGGGCATCGACCTCGGCCGCGTCCAGCTCCAGAACGCCATCGGTCGGGCCGAACTGCGCCAGCAGCCAGCACGCGTCATCGACACGCCCGGCCCGCACGAGCGCGTCGAGCACCTCCTGATAGCCGCCGGCGTCCCCGCAGTGGCGCAGGAACCAGCGAAAGCCGTCCGCGCAGGGGCGCTTCGCCTTGAGAAAGTCCTTGGTGAAATCCATGTCCTGAATGCCTGTATCCGCCGGGCGGACCGTGAGCGCCGCCGTGACGGCCCCGCTCGGATCGCGAGGTGCGGCGAGCCCGGTTGGCGATCGCGCTGCTATGCGTGGCGGAGGTCGGGCGGGTCGGCGGCCGCCGGTCCGTTGCCGCACGCCCTGCCGGTGCCTTGCGCGACGGCGATCACGCTCAGGCGCCGCCGCGCGCCATCGTGAAACGGCCAGTCGATCTGCTGACCGACCCGTAATCCGAGCAGCGCCGACCCGACCGGGGTGAGCACGGAAATGCGGCCGCGCGCCGCATCGGCCGCGTCCGGAAAGACCAGCACGATGTCGCGTTCGATGCCGGCATGCGCGTCGTGGTAGCGCACCCGTGAGCCCATCCTCACGACGTCGTCTTGAATGCTGTCTTCCTCGACAACAATGGCCTGCTCGATTTCCGCGCGCAGCGCCGGCGTCGGCTGCAGGGCCATCAGCCGGATGAAATCGGATTCACTGACGATGATGCTGTATTCCTGCATGTTCACGGCAAGTACCCACCTATGCGCCGCTTCGGATCGGGCGACGTGCGGCAATGTTACGTGTCACGGACGCGCTTGATAAGCCGTCGAATCGGAACAATACTGTTTCCATTTGGAAACAACGACCGGCTGTTATGCACGACGTCAGGGACATGTTGTTCTTTGCCCGAGTGGTTCGGGCGAGGAGTTTTTCGGCCGCCGCGGAACAGGCGGGGGTATCGAAGTCGCACGTCAGCAAGGCGGTGAGCCGCCTCGAGGCGGCACTCGGGGTGCGTCTGTTGCATCGCAGCACGCGGCGCCTGAGCCTGACCGAGGCTGGCGAGGCGTATTTCGAGCACTGCGACCGCATTCTCGACGAGCTCGCGCTGGCCGACGGCACGATCGGCCGCTGGCACGAGGCGCCGCGCGGGCGGCTCAAGATCAGCGCGTCGGTGGCCTTCGGCACGCTGCACATCGCACCGGCCCTGCCCGAGTTCATGCGCCGCTACCCCGGCGTGTCGGTGGACATGACGATCAACGACCGGCTCGTCGATCTCGCCGAAGACGGCTTCGATCTCGCCGTGCGCATCACCACCGAACCGGGCCCCAACCTGGTCTCGCGCCGCCTCGCGCCGATCCGACGCAAGATCTGTGCGAGCCCGGACTATCTGCAGCGCGCGGGTATGCCGCGCACGCCGGCCGATCTCGCTCGCCACAACTGTCTCGACTACACGCACCTGAACGAGCAGGGCATCTGGCACCTCAAGGGGCCGGACGGAGACGTTTCCGTTCCGGTGTGCGGCACGTTGCGCATCAACGACGACGAAGCGCTCTCACAGTCGGTGCTGGGTGGACTGGGACTGGCGCTGCTGCCGACCTTCATCGTCGGCGTGGACCTGCAGGCCGGGCGCCTCGTCGAGGTACTGCCCGGCCATGCGCCGCCCGAGCGCTTCGTACACGTCGTGCGCCTGCCGAATCGGCACGTGCCGCTCAAGACCAGGGCGTTCATCGACTTTCTTGCCGAGTGGTTCGGGGATGCGCCGTATTGGGACGACGTCGAGCGGTCGGCCGACCGGCACCCGCATGCGGCCCCGGGGACGCCAGCGCATCGAACAGCGCACGATAGCGACCCGCCATCGACGTGGCGGTGAACAGGCGCTCGTAACGCGCGCGTGCGGCTGTCGCCATCGCCCGGCAAGCATGCGCGTCCATGTCGCGCCACCGCCACATCGCGTCGCGGAACGACGTGTAGCCTCCATCGTCCGCATAGACGGCCGCGTCGGCGAGGATCTCCACCAGTCCGTCGGTGCGTGTGCAAAGCACCGGAACGCCGCGGGCCATCGCCTCGAGCGCAACCATGCCGAAGGGCTCGTAGACGGATGGGATCGCCAGCACGTCGATGGCGTGATAAAACGCCTCCAGCCGCGCTCCGCCGCACCAGCCCAGGTAGCGCACGCGGCGTCGAAGCTCGGGATCCTCCAGCAGCTGGCGACTGTACGGGCTGAAACCGCGACCGGCAATCAGGCTGGTGTAGTCCTCGAAGCCGCTTTCCTTCAGGATCATCTGCACGTATTCGGGCCGCTTGCGCGGCACCAGACGCCCGCAAAAGCCGAGGCGCCGGCGGGGCGGCCGCTCGGCGGACGCTACGGTGCGGCAGGCGAGGCCGTTATGGATCACGCTCACGCGGTCGTTGAGCGCGGTGTAGCCCAGGCGCCGGTAGTGCCGCTGCTCGGCCTCGGAGACGAGCACCACGTGGTCGCAGCCCCTGATCATCGCTTCCTGCCGGGCGACCGCGGCGCCCAGATCGACACCGTTCGATTCGGCCTCGCACTGCAGCAGCGAATGGACGGTCAGGACCACCTGCTTGCCGCGCAGGCAGTCGAGCAGCCGCGGATCATGGTTGTAGGTGTGAAGGTGCGCCACCGGTGCGTGCAGTCGTTGCAGATCGGCGGGGGCGCCGATCGCGAGGTTGGGGTAAGTGGCCAGCAGCTGCGCGCTCTCCGTGGTCGAGTAGTGGTGGTCGAGCACGAACCACAGCACGTTCAGGCGCAGCGCGTGAAAGCCCTGGATCAGGCCGTCGATCACGCTGCCCACGCCGCCCAGGCGGTTGATCGGCATCTCGTTGGTGATCTCGATGACGTCGAAGGCCCGCGCCGGGCAGTTGGCGATCATGGCGGCAGGATCGTCCGTGCGGCGTTGTCGACATAGCCCAGCAGCGCGATCGTTCGGCACTCGAGCGGATGCGACTCGGCTTCTTCCCAGCGTACGTCGACGCGACGGGCGAGGAACACGGCGGCGCGACACTCGTCGAGGACCGGATTGCAGTCTTCGTGCTGAAAGTCGTGGATCACGACGACGCGGAACAGAGCGGGCGCGAGCCGGCCGAGGTCGATGTCGAGGGCAGTCGGATTGACGTAGATCTGTCCCCACGCGCGCAGCCAGAAGGCGGCCACTCGCAGCGTCGATCGATGCATCGACAGCAGGCCCGCCGCCGTGCCGGTGGTGACGCGACGGATCGGGGCCGCCGTGTGCGCCGCGGTGCCCGTGCCCGCCGTGCTGGCGTATACGCGCTGCAGCCGCTCGTCGCCGCCTCGCGTGTGGCCGGGGTAGTCGGCAGTTCGACCGGCGTGGGTCATCGGCGCCATCCGCGCGGGCTAGGCAATGCGTACCTGCTGCTTTTCGGCGCACTTCAGGATGGACGGCTTGTAGTCGTCGGCGCAGTCCTGGCCGACGCACGCGACGACAGCCGCGACGAAGTCGACCTCGTCGCGAAACTCCGCGTCGCCCGAAAGTGGCGCGAGATCGGCCACCAGTTCGGGTGGCACCGCATGCTTGCGCAGCTCTGCGAGTCCGGCCTGCGTCAGTCGGTAGCGGCTGGCGGCGATCTCGAGCTTCGCCTTCAGGAAGCGGATCAGCGCCTTGAGCGCATGCTCGACGTTGTCGAGCTGGTCGTCGAGCTTGAGGTGAATGTCGCGATAAAAATCCATCAGCCGGCCGAACCATACCGCCTCGGCGTCGGCGATGAGCAGCTCGCACATCTGTCGGTAGTTCTTCACGCCGCCGCCCTGCGTCTCCATGTAGGCGCCGAGCGAATCCTGCAGCGCTTCCCAGATGCCGAACTTGCCGCCGATCGCGATGCGCACGTCCGACAGATGCGACAGCAGCGCGGTCTCGCCGCCCGAGCCGAGCTCGACGAACGGAAAGTCGCGCCGGATGCGCCCCGCGTAATAGAAGTACACCGCCGTGATGTAGAGCGTCGACACCGCGAAGTAGCCCTCGTCGTTGGCCCACGACGCCCGCGCCCGCGAATCGTGTGCGCGCTTGTCCGCGACGGCGCGAAACCACCGCTGCATCTCGCCCGACTTGCCCGGGTCGTCCCTTCGGCGCTTGATGTCCATCAGTCGGTCCAGCAGATCCTCGCTCGCCACCAGCAGCGGGTTGAGGAACTTGAGGCGCAGGTTCTCCTTTTCCTTGTCGCGCTCGACTTGCCGCTCCTTGCGGAACTTGTAGTTGGTGGTGATCAGCGCGGCAGCCACTCCGAAGCCGGAGCTGAGCACGATCTGCAGCACGAGGCGGGCGGAATCGTCCATGTTCGCTACTCGAACGGTGTGATGCGTGAGATGGCCGGAGCTGGTCGTGCCCCGGAACGCCGAAACCGCCTCGCCGGTGGGGGACGCCGCGATCGCTGCCGATGACCGCCGTCGTGCGAACCGGGGCACGCGTGCGCATCGTCAGGCTTTCAACATAGACGAGCGGCCGGAACCTGCAAGGGCCGGAGGCGGTGGGCGGCCGAGCTTTCGTTGCAGAAACCGCCTTGCATTGCGGCGCTCGACATATTGGTGGTTCCGCCGATCACCGACCGCCATGCAGCAATCCGCGAAGGAGGGGGGCTGCCCGGCCGGAAAGTCGCGTTCTACTTCAGCCGCCCGATCTGCGACAGCTCGTCGACGTCTTCTGCTGCTTGCCCTCGGCCTGCTCGTCCGGCTGGTGCGGGAGCACCAATCAGGAAAACTGCGCGAGCAGCGGCGGCACCGAGCGGCGCAGCAACGCGTTCTTGGCCGCCCACTGCTCCGCCGGCTCGAGCGTTGCCAGGAAGCGTAGCTCGCCGGCGACCAGCACGGCCAGCGGCACACCGTCGCGGTACAGCACGCGGTTGCCCGTCAGTGCCGCGACGCGGCCGCCGGGTGTGACGATGCCGACGAGGTTGAGCGGGTCGGTGGCCGAGAGCGAAATCCATTGCCCGTCCGGATCGGCACGGCGCGCCGTGCGCAGCAGGCCGATCGCTTCGGGCAGTGCGAACTGCTCGCCCGAGAAGCCGGCGACGAAGCGGCCGCCGCGGATCTCGCCGCGCGCCTCGAGACGGCGCAGGCAGCGCAGCAGATCGCGCCACGGCGGCAGCCACGCCGCCTCGCGGTCGACCAGGCGCCGGAACACGACGCCGTAGCGGCGCAACAGGGTGCGCACGACGTGCTCGACGGCTTCGGCGTTTGCGACGCCGCCGCTTGCGGCGCCAGCGGTCGCGGCGGCGTTCGGCGCGGCCGCGCCGTCCGGGCGGAACGCGCGCGCGAGCGCCTTCAGCAGCGCAGGGTCGACGCGCGTCGTGGCCGGTGCGGGCAGCCCGTTCACCACGGGCGTGACC
>DAOMOP010000113.1:0-13153 GCA_035444405.1 Rhodocyclaceae bacterium | reverse complement strand
GGTGGAGGTAGTGGATCGTGTCATCCAAGCCGATGCCGAGCGTGATCGCCGCGATGGTGATGGTGATGGTGATGGTCAGCATGGTGCTTCCGTCCCGGCAGGCCCAGCACGTCCGGCCGCCGGCGCTTTGTGGATCGCGGTGCCGACACATCGAGCACCGGCCCCGTAGCTCCGATCCACAAGCCGGGGCGCGGTTCCGGGCACCCGGGCTAACGGCCGGCCTGCGCGGGATTCCGCACCTTTCAGCCGTCCAGTTCGCGCACCCGATCGATCGCTTCCTCGATGCGGTCGACCGCGATCACCCGCATGTTGCCGATCGGCTGCCTCGGCGCGTTGGCCTTGGGCACGATCGCCACCGAGAAGCCGAGCTTGGCCGCCTCCTTGAGGCGTTCCTGGCCGCGTGGCGCGGGGCGGATCTCGCCCGCCAGGCCGACCTCGCCGAATGCCGCGAGCTTGCGCGGCAACGGCCGGCTGCGCAGCGACGAAGCGATGGCCAGCAGCACCGCGAGGTCGGCTGCCGGTTCGGAGATCTTCACCCCGCCGACCGCGTTGACGAACACGTCCTGGTCGAAGCAGGCGAGGCCGGCGTGGCGGTGCGCCACGGCCAGCAGCATCGCCAGGCGGTTCTGCTCCAGACCCACCGACAGGCGCCGCGGGTTGGGGCTGTGGGCGGCGTCGACCAGCGCCTGCACCTCGACCAGCAGCGGGCGGGTGCCTTCCTGCGTGACCAGCACGCAGCTGCCCGGCACCTGCTGGCTGTGCTGGGACAGGAAGATCGCCGACGGATTGCCGACACCGCGCAGGCCGCGTTCGGTCATCGCGAACACGCCGAGCTCGTTGACCGCGCCGAAGCGGTTCTTGAACGCGCGCACGAGGCGGAAGCTCGAATGCGTGTCGCCCTCGAAGTACAGCACCGTGTCGACGATGTGCTCGAGCACGCGCGGCCCGGCGAGCGTGCCGTCCTTGGTGACGTGCCCGACCATGATCAGGCTGGTGCCGGTCTGCTTGGCGAAGCGCGTGAGCTGTGCGGCGCACTCGCGCACCTGCGCGACCGAACCGGGCGCCGATTGCAGCACTTCCGAGTAGACCGTCTGGATCGAATCGACGACGGCGATGCCCGGTCGTCCCTCGCGCAGCGTCGCGAGTATGCGCTCGAGGTTGATCTCGGCCAGCATCTGCAAGGCCCCCGGCTCGAGCTGCAGGCGGCGGGCGCGCAGAGCCACCTGCTCGCCCGACTCCTCGCCGCTGACGTAGATCGCCGTGTGCTGCGCCGCCAGCAGCGACAGGGCCTGCAGCAGCAGCGTCGACTTGCCGATGCCCGGATCGCCACCGATCAGCACGACGCCACCGGCGACCAGTCCGCCGCCGAGCGCGCGGTCGAACTCCTCGATGCCGGTCGCAATGCGCGGTTCCTCGCGCGGCTCGAGCTCCGAGAGCGCCTGCAGGCGGCTGGTCGCACCCGCCAGGGCGGCAAAGCGACTGCCGGCCGCCCCACCCTGCTCCACCACCGTCTCGACCAGCGTGTTCCAGCTCTTGCAGTGCGGGCACTGCCCCTGCCAGCGCGGTGCCTGCCCGCCGCATTCGGTGCAGGTGTGGACGGTTTTCGCCTTCGCCATCAGAGCGCCCCGCTCCATTCGGCGGCCATCGCAGCGAGCTCCTCGGCCGCATGGTCGGCAAAGGTCGTGATCAGGCGCGAGCGGAACTTGTCCTTCGGGACGATCACCTCGAGCGGCGTGTATAGCCGCGGCTCGAGCGCAATCGCGACCAGACGTGCCTCGCGGATGTCGCGCCGGATCGCGGCCCGCGATGCGATCGCGTAGCCCATGCCCTCGGCGGCGAGATGCTTCACCGTCGCCAGGCTGCCGAGCTCGGCGCAGACCGTCAGTTGATCGATGCCGATGCCGGCCGCCTCGAAGAAGCCTTCGGCGAGCTCGCGAACCGCATTGCCCGGATCGCGCGTGATGAACGGATACGCGAGCAGATCCTGCGCGCTCAGCGCGGCCTTCTGCGCCAGCGGATGGCCCGGCTGGCAGATCACCAGCAGCTCGTCGCGCGCCGCGGTGCGCCGCTCGATGGCCGGCTGGTCCGACACGATCTCGATCAGGCCGAGGTCGAGCTCGCGCGCGGCGACGCGGCCTTCGGTCAGCGCCGAATTGCCGACCACGACGCGCGGCATCACGCGCGGATACTTGCGCTTGAAACGCTCGAGCAGCCGCGGCATCCAGTATGCGGCAATCGTCGTGCTGGTGCCGATCGTCAGCGATCCGGCGAGCTCGTCGGTGAGCTCGGATACGCGCGATTCGAGCTCCTCGGACAGATCGAGGATGCGCTCGGCGTAAGCCAGCACGACCTCGCCGGCCGGCGTCAGCGTGACACGCCCGTGGCCGCGCTCGAGCAAACGGGTGTTGAAGTGTTCCTCGAGCTGCTTGATCTGGAAGGTGACGGCCGGCTGCGTCATGAACAGGTGCTCGGCTGCACGCGTGAACGAGCCGTACTTCGCCACCGCATTGAAAACCTGGAGTCTGCGATCGGCCACGGTGATCTCATAAGGCGGACTTATAGACTCACATTAAATCACATCCCGCGGCGATTCCGGCACGCGCTCGACGCGGGCGCCGCGCATCACCGGTGCGGGCGGTGCGCGGCGAGATTCGGCCGCGCGGCCGCCATCCGTTCGTGCTATAAACCGCGCTTCGGATCTTGTCATGGCGCACCGGCCCGATGCCGCTCGGCTTCTACATCATCATGACGGCGCAGTTTTTTTCTGCGCTCGCGGACAATGCGCTGCTGATCATCGCGATCGCGATGCTGCGTGAGATGGCGGCGCCGGACCAGTTCGAACCGTTGCTGAAGCTCTGTTTCACGCTGTCTTACGTGCTGATCGCCGCCTTCGTCGGCGCCTTCGCCGACTCGATGCCGAAGTGGCGCGTGATGCTGATCAGCAACACCGTCAAGCTCGGCGGCTGCCTGATGCTGTTGCTCGGCGCGCACCCGCTCGTCGGCTATGCGATCATCGGCCTCGGTGCCGCGGCCTACTCGCCCGCCAAGTACGGCATTCTCACCGAGTATCTGCCGCACCGCCTGCTCGTCGTCGCCAACGGATGGATCGAGGGATTGACGGTCGCGGCGATTCTGCTCGGCACGGTGCTGGGCGGCGTGCTGATCCATCCTTCGCTGGCGGACGCACTCGCGGCGCTCGCGCCGTTCGCCGACGGCGCGGTCGACGCCTCGATCGTGCTGGTCGGCGGCCTGTACCTGCTCGCGGCGCTGTTCAACTTCTACATCCCCGACACCGGCGTCGACCACAAGCCGCTGCGGAACAACCCCCTGTATCTGATTCACGACTTCACGCATTGCCTGAAGCTGTTGTGGCGCGACCGCCTGGGCCAGATTTCGCTGGCGGTGACGACGCTGTTCTGGGGTGCCGGAGCGACGCTGCAGTTCATCGTGATCCGCTGGGCCGAGTCCAGCCTCGCCTTCGATCTGACGCGCGCCGCGATGCTGCAGGGCGTTTTCGCGATCGGTGTCGCCGTCGGCGCGGTGATGGCCGCGCGCATGATCAGCCTGCAGCGCTCGCTGCGCGTCATCCCGCTCGGGATCGCGATGGGGCTCGCGGTGATGCTGATGGTGCTGGTCACGCAGGTGCCGTTCGCGATGCTGCTGATGGTCGGCGTCGGCGCACTGGCCGGTTTTTTCGTCGTGCCGATGAATGCGCTGCTGCAGCACCGCGGTCACATCCTGATGGGCGCGGGCCATTCGATCGCGGTGCAGAACTTCAACGAGAACCTGTCCATTCTGGCGATGACCGGTGTCTACGCACTGCTGATCATGGGCGGCGCGTCGATCGACCTCGTCATCGTGCTGTTCGGGCTCTTCGTCGCCGGCACGATGCTGCTGATCCGGCAACGCCACGCATACAACCGGCGCGAACACGACTCCGAGGCCCTTCTCGAGGAACATCCGCACTGAACGAGGTGAAAACGGCGACGTGGGAGATGGCCGACCTGGTCGGCCAACCGGTGCAGCGCAGTCAGGATTTCGCCGCTTCGGCGACCACGCGGCGGGCAAAGCACAGGTCCTGCCAGGCCTTGCCCTTGTCGGCCTGATTGCGCAGCAGATAGGCCGGGTGATAGGTCACCACGACCGGAATGCCGCGGTGTGCGAACACCTGCCCGCGCGCGGCGTTGATGCGCACGTCGGTGCCGAGCAGCGCCTGCGCGGCGGGACGGCCCAGCGCGACGAGGACCCGGGGCCGGATCAGTTCGATCTGGCGCTCGAGGTACGGGAGGCAGGCGGCGATCTCGTCCGCGGCCGGCGTACGATTGAACGGCGGGCGGCACTTGACCGCATTGGCGATATAGACGCCCTCGCCGCGCTCGAGTCCGATGGCCGCCAGCATCGCATCGAGCAGCTTGCCGGCCGGACCGACGAAGGGCTCGCCACGGCGGTCTTCCTCGGCCCCCGGCCCCTCCCCGACGAACATCCAGTCGGCCTGGCGGTCGCCGACGCCGGGCACTGCCTGCTTGCGTTGCTCGCACAGGCGGCAGGCGGTACACGCGCGGATGTCGGCCTCGAGCGCATCCCAGTCGAGTGCGGCGATTCGCGCCGCGCGCGCCGCCGCGTCCTGCGACGCTACCGGCCGGGCAGCGCCGTCCTCGGGCGGCGACGCGGCCGCAACCGGTCCGGGGGTCTCGGCTGCGCGTCGTGGCGGTACCGGCGCGGCGCCGACCGATGACGCAGCGGCAGCGGTCGGCGCCCTGCGGATGTCTCCCGCCGCGAGCCCGGACGTCGCCGCGACCGCGTCGGGTGCCGGCGGGCCTTCGACCGCCCCGAGCGCATCGTCGCCACCCGCGTCGCCACCGGTGCCGCGCAGCCGCCAGATCGGTGCGAGCCCCATCTCGCGCAGCAGCGCGTGGCGACGCGCGCTCACAGCGACAGCCTCATCACGAGCGCGTCCTCTCGGCTGCCGCCGGCCGCCGGGTAATAGTGCTTGCGCCGGCCGATCGATACGAAGCCGTGCCGTCGATACAAGGCGAGTGCCGCTGCATTCGACGGACGGACCTCGAGAAAGCACTGCGTCGCGCCGACGCGGCGGGCCTCGTCGAACAGGTGAAGCAGCAGCGCCGAGCCGAGCCCCACACCCTGGGCCGGCCGGACCACGCTGATGTTCAGCAGGTGGGCCTCGTCCAGCACCATCAGCATCACGGCGTAGGCGACACGCCGTCCTTCCAGACGCATGATCCGACAGATGTAGCCGGCTGCCAGGGCGTCCGCGAAGTTGCCGCGCGTCCACGGCGAGACATGCAGTCGTGCCTCGTTCTCGGCAACCCAGTCGAGGTCCGCCTCGCCCATCGGAACGAATTCGATCGCCGCGCTCAAGCGCGCCCTCCGCGCGCGAGCCGCTCGGCCGTCGTCAGCGCGACCTTGTCGCGCACGTACAGCGGTGCGGCCAGTTCCGGAGCGACCGCAGCTCCCGCGCGGACCGCGGCGGCGGCCATCGCCGCGACATCGCGTGCGCGCGGCACCGCCGTCGCATTCCACCCGCTGCAACGCCCGGCCGCCAGCCGGTCGATGAGCTCGGGATGGGCGCGCAATGCCGAGCCGATCAGGTACCAGCCCGGCCCGGGTGGCAGCGCGACCTGTTGCGGCGGCACGCAGATCGGCGCGTGCACCTCGTGCGGCAGGGTCCCGGCGCGCCGGTAGGCGGCACAATAGACTTCCCCCATGCGCGCATCGGTGGCGACGAAGACATCGTCGGCGTCGCCCTGCAGGCTCAGCGCGGCGAGACTCGACACCGGCACCACGCCGAGACCGGCGCCCATCGCAAGGCCCTGCGCAACGCCGCACGCCAGCCGCAAACCGGTGAAGGCCCCCGGTCCGGCGCCGAACGCCAGCGCATCCAGCGCGGTCAACGGCAGACCGGCATCGGCGAGCAGCGCCCGCAGGCTCGGAAGCAGGCGCTCGGAATGATTGGCGTGGCCTTCGAGCGTGCGCTCGATGATGTCGTCGCCGACCATCAGGGCGAGCGAAGCCAGTTCGCAGGAGGTTTCGATCGCGAGAATCTTCATGGCCCGGGCATTCTAACGCCAGCGGGCGCGTGGCAGTGAGCCCCCGGCGTCAGGCCATGAGGGTGACGGAATGGATAGGGATCACTTCGGTCCCGTGGCCGGGCGACGCTGCGCGCTGCCCGCGGCATTCTTGCGCTCGTAGACGCCGCCGCGCATGGTCTCGCGCCACTCGCGGCGCAGCGTGCTGCGCTCGTCGGCCGACAGGCGCCGGCGCTGCTGTTCCTCGGAGGGCATGTTGGAGATGCGCAATAGCGCGCGGCGCAGATCCGTGTAGGGCCGGCCGCCCTCCTCGATCACGACCGCGCCGTCGAGCTTCTCCTCGGCGAGCGCTGCCGGCGCCAGCGACAGGCAGGCGGCAAGGCCGAGCACAACACCGAAGATGCCCGACCGCGCGGCCGCACGCGCACCGGCAGCGCCTCGGGGCGCGCCGCCAGCGGTGCGGCCGGAAACCGGAACCACGGCGCGGGTGCTCACGGCCATCTTCGAGATCGACTTATCCACAGCGAAAAAATACAACCAATCCATAGTGTTGACGAGTTCTATGGGCGACAATTGGAGAACAGTTTGTAAGGGGATATTGCCTTGCCCCGGGCGTCTTACGAAGCGTTACCCGGGCGTCGCTCCGGGCTTCCGAAATCGCGGCTAGCATGCCAGTCGCTGGCACGACAGGATGTGACATATGAACGCAAAGGTCCGATACAAAGTGTTGCTCGTCGACGATGATGCCCGACTGCGCGAGCTGCTCACGCGCTACCTGATGGAGCAGGGTTTCACGACCAAGGCCGTGGCTGATGCCGCCGGCATGGATCGGGCGCTGCACCGCGAGCACTTCGACCTGATCGTGCTCGACCTGATGCTGCCCGGTGAAGACGGCCTGGCCATTTGCCGGCGCCTGCGCGGCGACGACAATCAGATTCCGATCGTGATGCTGACGGCCAAGGGTGACGAGGTCGACCGCATCATCGGGCTCGAGATGGGTGCCGACGACTACCTGCCCAAACCGTTCAATCCCCGCGAGCTCGTCGCGCGCATCCACGCCGTGATGCGCCGGCGCCCGAACACGCTGCCCGGCGCGCCGACGATAGAGGACGAGGTCGTCAGCTTCGGCAGCGTCACGGTCAATCTGGGCACCCGTGCGCTGCGGCGCGACGGCGAGGAGATCGCGCTGACGACCGGCGAATTCTCGCTGCTGAAGGTGCTCCTGCAGCATCCACGCCAGCCGCTGTCGCGCGACAAGCTGATGGAGCTCGCACGCGGGCGCGAGTACGGCGTGTTCGACCGCGCCATCGACGTTCAGGTCAGCCGCCTGCGCAAGCTCGTCGAGGACGACCCGGCCAAGCCGCGCTACATCCAGACCGTCTGGGGTTTCGGCTACGTGTTCGTGCCTGACGACACGAAGGGGCTGGTTGAGGAATAGAACGATCACGGCGACATCCGACCCCACTCTCCCTCCCGGACAGCAGCCGCAGCGGCGGCCGCGGCTGCTGCCGCACACCTTGTTGTGGCAGACCTTTCTCTTGATCGTGCTGGTGCTGCTGCTCGTCCTCGCCGCATGGTCGCAGATCTTCCGTCACTTTCAGGAGCCGGCCCGCGCGCGCGACCTCGCGCAAATGGTCGTCAGTGTCGTCAATCTCACCCGCACGGCGCTGATCAACGCCGAAGCGAGCCGTCGCACCGAGCTCCTCATCGACATGGCCGCGCTCGAGGGCATTCGCATCTACCCGTCGGAACCGACCGACGAATTGCTGCCGCTGCCCGACACGCGGCCGATGAAGCTGCTCAGCGAGGAGATCCGCCGCCAGCTCGGCCCGCACACCCGGCTTGCATCGCGCTGGAAGACGCTCGACGGCTTCTGGGTCAGCTTCCGGCTCGATCCGGACGATCACGACGACTTCTGGGTCATGCTGCCGGCCGAGCGCATCGATCCGGCTCGCGGTCTCGACTGGCTGATGTGGGGCGGCGGCGCGCTGCTCGTCGCCCTGCTCGGAGCGTTTCTGATCGTCTCGCGCATCAGCGCGCCGCTGCGCAATCTCGCCCGCGCCGCGCGCCTGGTCGGGCGCGGCCGCCGCCCGCCGCGGCTGCTCGAATCCGGGCCGCAGGAGATCGCCGACGTCGCGCGCGCATTCAATCAAATGGCCGGCGACCTCGCGCGCACCGACGCCGACCGCGCACTGATTCTGGCCGGCGTGTCGCACGACCTGCGCACGCCGCTGGCGCGCCTGCGCCTCGGCGTCGAAATGTCCGGGGCGCCGGAAGCGGACATCCTGCCGATGGTCGCCGACATCGAGGAGATGGACCGCATCATCGGCCAGTTTCTCGACTTCGGCCGCGGTGACCCGAAGGAACCCAAGCGGCCGCTCGATCTCGCCCGGCTGGTGGCCGAGCTGGTCGAACCGTATCGGCTGCGCGGCATCGTCTTCGACATCGAGCTGCCCGAGACGCTGGCGGTCTCGGCCCAGGCCCTGCCGCTACGCCGCGCCATCGCGAACCTGATCGACAATGCCGTACGCTACGCCGGCAGCGACCAGCCGATCACGATTCGTCTGGCGGCGAGCGGCAATACGGCCGAGCTCGAGATCGCCGACCGCGGCCCCGGAATTCCGGAGCACGAGGTCGAGCGGCTGCGCCACCCGTTCACCCGCCTCGAGAGTGCCCGCTCGGACACCAAGGGTGCCGGCCTCGGTCTGGCAATCGTCGACCGCATCATGGCGTCTCATGACGGCAGGCTCGATCTGTTGCCGCGCCGTGGCGGCGGGCTGCGTGCGATTCTGCACCTTCCGCTCCGCGAATCGAGCCGACGGCTTGATACAATGCGCGTTTCCGCCGAACATGCGCGGGGCACCTGACCGCGAGCCGCGGACGGATCGCCCGCTTCGAGCCCATCGTAAAGGAACTCATTCGATGCTTTATGTACTCATCGGCGAAGACGCCCTCGGAACACTGGAGGCGCGGATGGCCGCCCGCCCCGCGCACCTCGCCAGACTCGAGGCACTGCGCGACGAAGGTCGCCTGCTGCTGGCCGGCCCGATGCCGGCCATCGATTCGCCCGATCCGGGTCCGGCCGGCTTTTTCGGCAGTCTCGTCGTTGCGGAATTTTCCTCGCAGGAAGAGGCCGAACGCTGGCTGGCGGAAGACCCTTACGTGCAGCAGGGCGTGTTCGCACGCACCGCGGTCCATCCCTACAAGAGGGTCCTGCCTTGACCACCATCGACGAAATTCGCAAGCGCCTCGAAGTGCTGCAGCCGCTCAGCATCGAAGTCGAGGACGAGAGCGCCCTGCATGCCGGGCATGCAGGGGCGCGCAGCGGCGGCGGGCACTACCGCCTCACCATCGTTGCCGACGCCTTTGCCGGGCATGGCACGCTTGCGCGCCACCGCATGATCTACGATGCGCTCGGCGAGCTGATGCGGGGGCGCATTCATGCACTCGCCATTCGCGCGCTGACCCGCGCCGAAGGCGCCGACACCACCACCGGCCGCGAGGCCACACACAATCGGAAGGAAGCTCGATGAAACTTTTCCCAAGCCGTCTTACCCTTGCGCTGATCGCCGGACTGTTCGCCTGCACGGCCTCTGCGGCGGACCCGGTCGCGACCGTCAATGGCGTCGCGATCCCCGCCGAGCATGCCGAAGTGATGATTGCCGAGCAGCGCGGACAGGGCGCCGAGGACGGGCCACAGCTCCGCGACACGGTTCGTGAGGAGCTGATTCGTCGCGAAGTGCTGTCGCAGGCGGCGGCGAAAAACGGACTGGATCAGCGGCCGGAAGTCCAGGCACAGATGCATCTGGCCCGGCAGGCCATTCTGATTCGTGCCTATCTGCAGGACTACGTGCGCAACAACCCGATCAGCGACGAGGAGCTGCAGAACGAATACGAGCAGATCAAGAGCCGCATGAGCGGCAAGGAGTATCTGCCGCGTCACGTGCTGGTCGAAACCGAGGACGAAGCGAAGGCGATCATCGAGCGCCTGCGCGCCGGCGCGGCCTTCGAGGAAGTCGCCAAGGAATCCAAGGATCCGGGCTCGCGCGAGCGCGGCGGCGAGCTGGGCTGGAGCAATCCGGGCATGTTCGTCAAGCCGTTCTCGGACGCGATGGTTGCGCTCGACAAGGGCGAATACAGCGCGACGCCGGTCAAGAGCGACTTCGGCTACCACGTCATCCAGCTCGACGACATCCGCGACATGCAGCCGCCGGCGTTCGAGGACGTCAAGCCGCAACTGCATCAGCGCATGCAGCAGCAGAAGGTCGAGCGTCACCTGCTCGAGCTGCGCGGCGAGGCCGACGTCAAGTAACAAGGCCGGCGCACCGCAAGAGGTGCGCGCGAGCGTGAAAAGGCCGGTCGGTGCGATGCCGACCGGCCTTTTTTCGTCCGGATCCGTGGTCTCGGCGTCCCGCTCGAGAAAGGGCCGGGACGCCCCTGCTGCGAGCGCGTGCGCGGAACGCCGTTCGACCCGGAAGACCGCCGCTCAGAACGCCTCTTCGGGCAGCTCCAGCGCTCCGGCCGCGCCATTGACCACCGCATAGGCGAGACCGGGCGCCTGCGACAGCACGTGATCCGCGTAAAAGCGCGCGGTGACACGCTTGGTGGTGTAGAAGTCCCGATCCTCGTCGAGCTTGCGCTTCGCCACCAGGGCCGCGCGGGCCATCTGCCAGCCGCCCGCGACGATGCCGAACAGCTTGAGCAACGGCACCGAGCCGACCGAGGCCGCCTTGATGTCCTGCGAATAGGTCGCGAGAACGTAGTCGACCGCCGACTCGAGCGCCACGATACCGGCTTCGAGCGCGCGCGCGATCGCGGCGTGGGTGGTGTCGCCGGCATCCTGCCGCAGTGCTTCGAGCACTGTACGCATCTCGGCGATCACCGCCCGCGCGGTCACGCCCTGCTCGCGCGCGATCTTGCGCCCGATCAGGTCGTTGGCCTGGATCGCCGTCGTGCCTTCGTAGATCGTCGTGATGCGGGCGTCGCGCAGGTGCTGCGCCGCACCGGTCTCCTCGATATAGCCCATGCCTCCATGCACCTGGATGCCGGTCGAGGCGATCTCGATCGCGTTCTCGGTGCACCAGCCCTTGACCACCGGAATCATCAGATCGACGAAGGCCTGGCTGCTCGCGCGCACCGCCGCGTCGGCATGCAGGTGCGCCTTGTCCGTCGCCGCCCCGACCACGTAGGCGAGCGCGCGCATCGCTTCGGTGTGCGACTTCATCGACATCAGCATGCGGCGCACGTCGGGGTGATGGATGATGGTGACCTTGGGCCCGCCACGCACGCCGATCTCGGTGCCCTGCACGCGCTCCTTGGCGTACTGCAGCGCATGCTGGTAGGCGCGCTCGGACAGCGCCAGCCCTTCCATGCCGACCGCAAAGCGCGCCTCGTTCATCATGATGAACATGTATTCGAGGCCGCGGTTCGGCTCACCGACCAGCGTGCCGATCGCGCCGCCCTTGTCGCCGAAGGCGAGCACGCAGGTCGGGCTGGCGTGGATGCCGAGCTTGTGCTCGATCGACACGCAGTGCACGTCGTTGCGCGCGCCGGGCGTGCCGTCGGCATTGACGAGGTATTTCGGCACGACGAAGAGCGAGATGCCCTTCACGCCTTCCGGAGCGTCCGGCAGGCGCGCGAGCACGAGGTGGACGATGTTGTCGGTCAGATCGTGCTCGCCGTAAGTGATGAAGATCTTCTGTCCGAACAGCTTGTAGGTGCCGTCGCCCTGCGGCTCGGCACGCGTACGCACCGCCGCGAGATCGGAACCGGCCTGCGGCTCGGTCAGGTTCATCGTGCCGGTCCATTCGCCGCTGATCATCTTCGGCAGGTACATCGACTTCTGCTCGTCCGAACCCCGCAGCATCAGGGCCTCGATCGCGCCGTTGGTCAGCATCGGACAAAGCGAGAAGGCCATGTTCGACGCCTTCCACATCTCCATCACCGCGGTCGCCACGAGCTTCGGCAAGCCCTGGCCGCCATAGTGCGGATCGCACGCGAGCGCCGTCCAGCCCGCTTCGGAGAACTGACGATAGGCGCCCTTCCAGCCGCTCGCGGTCGCGACCTCGCCGTTGCGCCACTTCGCGCCTTCCTGGTCACCGATGCGGTTCAGCGGCGCGAGCACGCCGCCCGCGAACTTGCTCGCCTCGTCGAGGATCGCATCGACCAGATCCGCAGAAACCTCTTCGCAACCGGGCAATTGCGCGACCTCGTCGAGCCCTGCCAATTCGCGCATCACGAACTGCATGTCGCGCACCGGCGCAGTGTAATTGCTCATCTCTGACTCTCTCCCAAACGATTTGATTGTTTGCGGCCGCCGCCGGGCCGCGTCACTTGTCGAGCAGATAACGTCGGTCGTCGAACGCCTCCACCCATTCGGGCTTGTAGACGACCAGCAATGCGATCACCGCGCCGCTTATCCATGCCTCGGCAAAGCCGAGCAGCATGAAAAACGGCAGGTAGTCGCTGAGCAGGAACGCGGCCGGGTACGCACCGGCCGCAACCAGCATCGCTGCCGCCGTCACCCCCTCGACGACAACGGTCGCGCCGGAGCCGAAAAAGGCCACGACGAAAACGAACACGAAGAAGTGCGCGGGCAGTGCGCACTCGATGATGCGACGGAACCGGTGGGCGAAACACACCGGCACGACGACCATGACCAGAAAATTGATCGCCCACGCCGACCATTCGAGCGCGCCGTTCAGCGTGACCGCGGCCAGCGCCAGGCCGAGCGCGACCATCGCAAACTGCGGACCCAGCGCCAGCGTGGCCGCCATTGCGCCGAGCAGATGCAGGTTCAGGCCCGGCATCACGCCGGCGTTCATGCTCCACAGCACGGCGAGCGCGACGGCCAGCCCGAACAGCCGATGGGCGTGTCCGCCCGCCACGAGCCGCCCCCACGGGGCGGTGCGTGCCAACCACCACAAGACGGTCAACACCGCCACCCAGGCCAGCCCGTGCCACCATGCGGGGAACAGTTCGGCCGGTAGATTCATCGCGCTCTAGGCCGGGTGCACGACAGACCGCCGACGCTCAGTCGAGCGCCGCAGTGAGCTCCGGAATGGCCTCGAACAGATCGGCGACCAGCCCGTAGTCGGCGACCTGGA
>DAOMOP010000112.1:0-13175 GCA_035444405.1 Rhodocyclaceae bacterium | reverse complement strand
CCGGCTCGAAGGCATCATTCCGGCGCTCGAGTCCGCGCACGCGCTCGCCTACGCCGCACGGCTCGCGCCGACGCTCGCGAAGGACAAGCTCCTGCTCGTGAACCTGTCCGGCCGTGGCGACAAGGACATGCACACGGTGGCCGAGCGTTCCGGCATCCGCTTCTGAATCCAGCGCCGGCGGTGCGTGCCGCCCGGCCCCTGCCCCTACAGTCTATGTCGAGAATCCCATCCGTTTTCGAGCGACTGCGCAGCGACGGGCGTCGCGCGCTGATCCCGTTCATCACCGCCGGCGATCCGGTGCCCGAGCTGACCGTGCCGCTGATGCACGCGCTGGTCGAGGGCGGCGCCGACATTCTAGAGCTGGGCGTGCCGTTCTCCGATCCGATGGCCGACGGGCCGACGATACAGCGCGCCTCCGAGCGCGCGCTCGCGAACGGGATGAGCCTGCGCAAGGTCTTCGCGCTGGTCGCCGCTTTTCGCGAGCGCGACGGCGCAACGCCGGTGGTGCTGATGGGCTACGCGAACCCGATCGAGGCGATGGGCGTGAGCGAGTTCGTGCGCAGTGCCGCCGCGGCCGGCGTCGACGGCGTGCTGGTGGTCGATTATCCGCCCGAGGAATGCCGCACGTTCGCCAGCGAGTTGCAGCGTGCCGGGCTCGATCCGATCTTCCTGCTCGCGCCGACCTCGACCGAGCAGCGCTTCCGTGATGTCGCGGCGGCCGGCAGCGGCTACATCTACTACGTGTCGCTGAAGGGCGTGACCGGTGCTGCGACGCTGGACTTCGACGAGGTTGCCGCGCGCATTCCGCAGATCCGGGCGCGCGTGGGCATGCCGGTCGGCGTCGGTTTCGGCATTCGCGACGCCGAGTCGGCGCGACGCATCGGCGAGGTGGCCGACGCGGTGGTGATCGGCAGTCGCATCATCGAGGAGATCGAGAACAGCCCGCGCGACGAGGTGACCGCGCGCGTGACGAGTTTCGTGCGCGGCATCCGCAGCGCCCTGGACAGCATCGAGGTCGCCCGATGAGCTGGCTGAAGAAGCTGCTGCCCCCGCGCATCAACAAGGACGGCAGCTCGGTCCGCCGTTCCATTCCGGAAGGGCTGTGGAGCAAGTGTCCGGCCTGCGATGCCGTGCTGTATCGCTCCGATCTGGAGAGCAATCAGGCGGTGTGCCCGAAGTGCGGCCATCATCAGCGCATCCGCGCACGCGCCCGGCTGAACCTGTTGCTGGACGCGGACGGTCGCCGCGAGATCGGGGCATCGGTGGTTCCGCTCGATCCGCTCAAGTTCAAGGACTCGCGCAAGTACACCGAGCGCCTCGCCACGGCAGCCAGCGAAACCGGCGAAGCCGATGCGATGGTGGTGATGCAGGGCACGATCCGCGGCACGCCGGTGGTGATCGCGTGCTTCGAGTTCGATTTCCTCGGCGGCTCGATGGGGTCGGTGGTCGGCGAGCGTTTCGTGCGCGGCGCGCGCGCAGCCGAGGAGCAGCGCCTGCCCTTCATCTGCATCACCGCGACCGGCGGTGCACGCATGCAGGAAGGCCTGCTGTCGCTGATGCAAATGGCCAAGACCACTGCTGCGGTCACGCGGCTGGCGCGGCGCAAGCTGCCCTTCATCACCATTCTGACCGACCCGACCATGGGCGGGGTGTCGGCGAGCTTCGCGTTCATGGGCGACGTCGTGATCGCCGAGCCCGGCGCGCTGATCGGCTTTGCCGGTCCGCGCGTGATCGAGCAGACGGTGCGCGAGACATTGCCGGAAGGCTTCCAGCGCGCCGAGTTCCTGCTCGACAAGGGCGCGATCGACATGATCGTCGATCGCCGCGAGCTGCGCGACAAGGTTGCGGCGCTGATCGGCTTGCTGACCCGGCAACCCGCCAAGGAAGCCTGACGGAAGCACTCGAGAATGTCCCGAAGTCTCGATTCCTGGCTCACCGAGCTCGAACGCCGGCACGCCCGGCCGATCCGCCTCGGTCTCGATCGCGTCGCGCAGGTGCTCGCGCAGATGGGCGTTTCCAGCCCGGCGGTGGTGCTCACGGTGGGCGGCACGAATGGCAAGGGCTCGGTCTGTGCGATGCTCGAGTCCATCCTGGTCGCCGCCGGCTACCGGGTTGGCCTCTATACGTCGCCGCATCTGGTGCGCTACACCGAACGTGTGCGCATCGACGGCCGCGAGGTCGACGAAGCCACGCTGGTCGCGGCCTTCGACGCCGTCGAGCGTGTGCGCGGGGACGTGGCGCTGACCTATTTCGAGCACGGCACGCTGGCCGCCTGGGAGGTTTTCTGCCGCGACGCGCTCGACGTGATCATCCTCGAAGTCGGCCTGGGCGGCCGACTCGACGCGGTCAATGTGATCGATGCGGATTGCGCGATCGTGACCAGCGTGGCGATGGACCACATGGAGTTTCTCGGTGACACGCGCGAGGCGATCGGCCGCGAGAAGGCCGGCATCTTCCGTTCCGGCCGTCCGGCGGTATGCGGCGATCCGCAGCCGCCGGCGAGCCTCGTCGAGCACGCGCGCGAGATCGGCGCGCCGCTGTGGCTGAGCGGTCGCGACTTCGGCTTCGGCGGCGACCGCCAGCAGTGGGGCTACTGGCGCTACGAAGACGTGCCCGCGAATGGACGTCTGCTGCGTCGCGGCGGGCTCGCCTATCCGGCACTGCGCGGCGCCAATCAGCTGCTCAATGCCGCGGCCGTGCTGACCGCGCTGGAGCTGCTGCGCGAGCGCATGCCGGTCTCGATGCAGGCCGTGCGCGAGGGGCTGCTGCTGGTCGAGCTGCCGGGGCGCTTTCAGGTGCTGCCCGGCCAGCCGGCCGTCGTGCTCGACGTCGCGCACAACGTGCAGGCCGCAGGGGTGCTGGCCGAAAACCTGTCCAACATGGGCTTCTACCCGGAAACCTGGGCCGTGTTCGGCATGCTCGCGGACAAGGACGTCGAGTCGGTGGTCGCGCGGCTGCGCCCTCGCGTCGACCACTGGCTGCTGGCGAGCCTGCCCGGGCCGCGCGGACTGACGGCCGACGCGCTGGCCGCACGCGTGCGCGCCGCCGGCGTGGAGGGCGAGCTGGCGTGCTTCGGCAGCCCTGCGATGGCGCTCGATGCGGCACGGAGCCGTGCCGCCGCCGGTGATAGAATCGTCGTCTTCGGATCCTTCATGACGGTGGCCGGCGTGCTGGCCGCACGCGAAGCCGCTGGAGCGAGCGCTGCACGTGATCGATAACGACAACCTCGAGCTCAAGAAGCGGTCGCGCCGTCGCCTGGTGGGGGCTGCCGCGCTGGCGCTGATCGCTGCGATCGTCCTGCCGATGGTGATGGACGACGAGCCGGGCGTCCCGGTTCAGGACATTCAGGTGACCATTCCCGACCGCGAGGCCGACAGCCTGCTCGCACGGCCGATCGGTGGGCGGACGCTGGTGCCCGTCGAGCCGCAGGCCGCGCCGGCGCCCTTCGAGCAGGCCCCGGGCGAGAGCGCGGTCCTCGGTGAGGACGTGATCGACGAAGCGGTCGCGCCGGCGCCGCTTGCGGCGGTGCCCGAGGCGCGCCAGCCGGCGGCGAGCGCGGCGAGCAAGCCGGCCGCACCCGAAGCCAAGCCGGCCGCAGCAAATGACGAGCCGGCGCCGACGCCCACGCGCGAACCGGCACCGCCGCCAGCCGCCGGAAAGGACGACGAGGCGGCGCGGGTCAAGGCGATTCTCGAAGGACGGCTTGGTGGCGAGACGGTTGCGCGCACGCAGTCGTACGTCGTGCAGGTCGGTGCATTCAGCGAAACTGCCACCGCCTCGTCGCTCAGCGCGGATCTGCGCGGGCGCGGCTTCAAGGCCTTCACCGAGGAGGCGGGGGCGGTCACGCGCGTGCGCGTCGGTCCGTACGGATCGCGTGACGAAGCCGAAAAGGCGGCCGAGCGCCTCGCCGCCCAAGGCCTCAAGGCCGTCGTGACGGCCCGCTGATCGCCGCAATGACCGCGTTCGATTTCATCTTCGTCGGCCTGCTCGTGCTGTCGGCCGCGGTCGGCATGTGGCGCGGCCTGGTCAGCGAGGTGATCGCGCTGGTCGCATGGGTGGCCGCGCTGGTCGCGGCATGGCTTTATGCCGACGGGGCGGCCGCTCACCTCGCCGGCGTGATCCTGGAGCCGTTCTGGCGCCAGGTTGCGGGTTTTGCGTTGATCTTCATCGGCGTACTATTGTTCGCAGCGGTTCTGCGCTTCCTGCTGCGACAGCTGCTGCGGGCGGCCGGACTGGGGCCGGCGGACCGTTTCTTCGGCACCCTGTTCGGACTTGCGCGCGGTGTCCTGGTCGCGCTCGTCGTGGTCTTGCTTGGAGGCCTCGTCGGCATGGCGAAGGAGCCGTGGTGGGCGGAATCGATATTCGCCCCGCCCCTCGAGACGGCAGTGATTGCTGCCAAACCGTGGCTGCCGGACGCGGTGGCCGACCGGATTCGATTCAGATAGGTACTCAATCCATGTGCGGAATCATCGGGGTGGTTGCGACGTCCCCAGTAAATCAGTTGCTCTACGATGGGCTTCTCGTCCTGCAGCATCGCGGGCAGGATGCGGCCGGCATCGCAACGTCCGAAAGCGGGCGCTTCTTCATGCACAAGGGCCCCGGCCTCGTGCGCGACGTGTTCCGCACCCGCAACATGCGCAACCTGATCGGCAACTGGGGTATCGGACACGTGCGCTATCCGACTGCCGGTTCGGCCTGTAATCCGGCCGAGGCGCAGCCGTTCTACGTGAACTCGCCGTTCGGCCTGCTGCTCGCGCACAACGGCAACCTCACCAATGCCGAAGAGCTCAAGCGCGAGATCTTCGTGTCGGATCTGCGCCACATCAACACCAACTCGGACTCCGAGGTGCTGCTCAACGTGCTCGCGCACGAGCTGCAGGCGGCGTCGAACGGCCTCAAGCTCGACGAAGAGGCGGTGTTCCGCGCGGTGGCCAACGTGCACCGGCGCTGCCGCGGCGCCTATGCCGCGGTCGTGATGATCGCCGGCTTCGGTCTGCTGGCCTTCCGCGACCCGCACGGCATCCGCCCGCTGGTGGTCGGGCGCAACGAAACTCCGGACGGTCAGGAATGGCTGGTCGCGTCCGAGTCGGTCGCGATCGACGTGATCGGCTACCGGATGCTGCGCGACGTGGCGCCGGGCGAGGCGATCCTGATCGACATCGCCGGCAACTTCCGCAGCCGGCAGTGTGCGCCGCAGACGATCCAGTCGCCGTGCATGTTCGAATACGTCTATCTGGCCCGGCCCGACTCGATCATCGACGGCATCTCGGTGTACGAGTCGCGCGTGAAGATGGGCGCCCATCTGGCCCACAAGCTCAGGCGCTCGCAGCCGGCGGCCGACATCGACGTCGTGATCCCGATCCCGGACTCGAGCCGTCCGGCGGCGATGGAGATGGCCCACGTGCTCGGTCTGCCGTACCGCGAAGGCTTCGTCAAGAACCGCTACATCGGCCGTACCTTCATCATGCCGGGGCAGTCCGTGCGCCGGAAATCGGTGCGTCAGAAGCTCAACACGATTCCGCAGGAGTTCAAGGGCAAGAAGGTGCTGCTGGTCGACGACTCGATCGTGCGCGGCACCACCAGCCGCGAGATCGTGCTGATGGCGCGTGAAGCGGGCGCCGAGAAGGTGTACATGGCCTCGGCGGCTCCGCCCGTGCGCTACGCCAATGTCTATGGCATCGACATGCCGACGCGCGGCGAGCTGATCGCGGCCGGGCGCGACGAAGCCGAAATCTGCCGCGAGATCGGTGCGGACGGCCTGATCTACCAGGACCTGGACGATCTCAAGGCTGCCGTGCGCGGGCTCAATCCGGCGATCGGCTTCTTCGAGACGTCCTGTTTCGACGGCTGTTACGTCACCGGTGACATCACCGACGAGTACCTGTTCGGCGTCGAGAACCTGCGCGGCGAGAGCAATGCGCGCGGCGACGACGGCGATGGCGGGCAGCTCGATCTCAACCTGGTCGCGAGCCACGACAACTGAGCGCGACTCGCGCGACCCCGGCGCACCGATGCCTGCCGGCATGCGGACGCCGGGACGTTCCTGTCCCTGGAGAGCACGGCTCCGATGAACCATCCTGAATTCGACACGCTGGCGGTGCGCGCCGGCACGGCGCGCAGCCAGTTCAACGAGCACAGCGAAGCGCTGTATCTGACCTCGAGCTTCGTGTTCGAGAATGCGGCGCAGGCTGCGGCCCGCTTTGCCGGCGAGGAGGAAGGCAACGTCTACGCGCGTTTCTCGAATCCGACCGTGACGATGCTGCAGGAGCGCCTCGCCGCCCTCGAGGGCGCCGAGGCCTGCATCGCGACCGCGTCCGGGATGTCGGCGATCCTGTCGCTGGCGATGGCGACGCTCCAGGCCGGTGACCACGTCGTCGCATCGATGGGCCTGTTCGGCGCGACGCAACAGCTGTTCGGCAACGTGTTGTCGAAGTTCGGCATCGAAACGACCTTCGTGCCGGCCACCGCTCTCGATGCCTACCGTTCGGCAGTGCGCCCGCGCACGCGTCTGTTCTTCGTCGAGACGCCTTCCAACCCGCTCACCGAGATCGTCGATATCGCCGCAGTCGGCGAGATCGCCCGCGCCAACGGCGCGCTGCTGGCGGTCGACAACTGCTTCTGCACGCCGGCGCTGCAGCGCCCGCTCGCGCTCGGCGCCGACGTCGTCGTGCATTCGGCGACCAAGTATCTCGACGGGCAAGGGCGCGTGCTCGGCGGCGCCGTGCTCGGCGCCAAGCCGGTCATGGAGGAGGTGTTCAAGTTTCTGCGCACCGCGGGGCCCACGCTGTCGCCGTTCAACGCGTGGGTGATCCTGAAGGGGCTCGAGACGCTGCGCATCCGCATGGAGGCGCAGTCGGCCGCCGCGCTCGCGCTCGCCGGCTGGCTCGAAGCACAGCCCGGCGTCGCGCGCGTGTACTACCCGGGCCTGCCCTCGCATCCGCAGCACGCGCTGGCGCTGCGCCAGCAGCGCCTCGGCGGCGCCATCGTCAGCTTCGACGTCAGCGGCGGTCGCGAGCAGGCGTGGAAGGTCGTCGATGCCACGCGCATGATCTCGATCACCGCCAATCTCGGCGACACGCGCACGACGATCACCCATCCGGCCTCGACGACGCACGGGCGCCTGAGTGCCGAGGCGCGCGCGGCCGCCGGCATCGGCGAGGGGCTGCTGCGGGTGGCGGTCGGCCTCGAGGCGCTCGAAGACCTGAAAGCCGATCTCGCGCTCGGCCTGGCGGGCGGCTGAGCGAGCGCGGAAGGCGCGGGCGTCAGCGCGGCGCGGCGCAATCGCGACGGGCTTCGAGCGCGCCGCCGTCGCAGGCCAGATAGCGGGCCTCGTCCGCCCAGTCGGCGAGCACCCAGCGCTCGCAGGTGCGACCGTCGACGATGTGCTCGTGCCGCGCGGGGCGGTGGGTGTGGCCATGAATCAGCGTCGGCAGGCCGTGGTCGCGCAGCAGCGCCGTCACGGCGGCCGGATTGACATCCATGATCTCGTCCGCCTTGTCGGCCTTGGCCGCGACGCTGCGCCGGCGCGCGTCCGCGATGAACCGTTTGCGCTCGGCCAGCGGCTGTCCGAGAAAACCGCGCTGCCAGGCCGGATCGCGCACCTGGGTGCGAAAGCGCTGATAGCCGACGTCGTCGGTGCACAACGCATCACCGTGGCTGAGCAGCAGACGGCGGCCGTCCAGCGCGATCAGGGTCGGATCGGGCAGCAGCGTGAGGCCGGCCGCCTGGGCGAAGCGTTCGGCGAGCAGGAAGTCGCGATTGCCGGCCACGAAGAAGATTGCCGTGCCGGCCGCGCAGAGCGCGGCGAGCTCGGCTGCGACGAGCCGGCCGAGCGGCGTATCGTCGTCGTCGCCGGCCCAGTACTCGAACAAGTCGCCGAGGATGTACAGCGCGTCCGCGCCACGTGCAGGGCCGCGCACGAATGCAACAAAGGCCCGCAAGGTCGCGGGCCGTTCGTCACACAGATGCAGGTCCGAGATGAACAGTGCCTTCATCTCTCGCTCGCGCGCGCTTCGATCCGGGCGCGAATCAGACGATCTCGGCGCGCTCGATGATGACGTCCTCGGCCGGGACGTCCTGGTGAAAGCCGCTCGAACCGGTGCGGACCGCGCGGATCTTGTCGACGACATCCATGCCTTCGGTCACTCGGCCGAACACGCAGTAACCCCAGCCCTGCGGATCGGGCGAGCGGAAGTTGAGGAAATCGTTGTCGGCGACGTTGATGAAGAACTGGGCCGTGGCCGAGTGCGGCGCCTGGGTGCGCGCCATCGCGATCGTGCCGGTCAGGTTCTTGAGACCGTTGTCGGCCTCGTTCTTGATCGGAGCCTGGGTCGGCTTCTGCTTCATGCCGGGCTCGAAACCGCCGCCCTGGATCATGAAGCCGTTGATCACGCGGTGGAAGATCGTGTTGTCGTAGTGGCCGGCCTCGACGTAGGCGAGAAAGTTCTTGACCGTCTCGGGGGCCTTGTCGGCGTCGAGCTCGAGCGTGATCGGGCCGAAGTTGGTATGCAGCTTGACTGCCATGGGTTGCTCCTCGATGAATTCAGCGGTTGGTGCCGTCGCCGGCGGGAGAGTCGATCACGCGCATCGATTCGACCACGACGGGCTCGATCGGCACGTTCTGGAACGGCCCGACATTGCCGGTGGCGCTGCGGCCGATCTTCTGGACCACGTCGAAACCTTCGCTGACCTTGCCGAACACCGCGTAGCCCCAGCCGTCGCTGGACGGATAGTCGAGCGGACGGTTGTCGACCAGGTTGATGAAGAACTGGCTCGCCGCCGAATGCGGGTCGCGCGTGCGCGCCATCGCGATCGTGCCGGCCTCGTTGCGCAGGCCGTTCTTGGCTTCGTTGCGGATCGGTTCGCGGGTGGGCTTCTGGCGCAGCTCGGCATCGAAGCCGCCGCCCTGGATCATGAAGCCGTCGATGACGCGATGGAAGATCGTGTCGTCGTAGAAGCCCGTGTTCACGTAGTCGAGGAAGTTGCGCACCGACTCGGGCGCCTTGTCCTCGAACAGCTCGACGACGATCACGCCCTGGCTGGTGCGGATCTCGACCTTCGGATTTGCGGCGGCTGCGCTGCCGCATGCGACGAGGAACAAGAGGGTGACGAGCAGTCGCTTCATGGTGATCCCTGATGGTTGGAAAAGTGTCGGACGGGTCGGCATCCGGACGCAGCCCGAAGCGTGGCGCTGCCGACCGCGCGCGGCATCGCGCGCCGCGCATGCTGTTCCCGACCCGGTCGGCGCCTGCGCCGATATGCTATGATCGCTCGCCTCCGGGGCAGCGCCCGTGGGCTAACCCCGGATTCTATCAACCCGCCCGCATGCGGACAATGCGCAAGGCGGCGGCGCGCCCCGCGGGCCGCGCGCCGGATTCATCATCCTCGTTCAATCCAGTCGGCGGTTTCACCCCCGGAACCGCACGGTGATTCGGAAAACAGCATGCTCTCGATCTACAACACGCTGACGCGCCAGAAGGAAGTTTTCGTTCCGATCGAACCGGGCAAGGTTCGCATGTATGTCTGCGGGATGACGGTGTATGACTACTGTCACCTCGGTCATGCGCGCGTGATGGTCGTGTTCGACATGGTGGTGCGCTGGATGCGTGCGAGTGGGCTGGACGTGACCTACGTTCGCAACATCACCGACATCGACGACAAGATCATCCGCCGTGCGCAGGAACGCGGCGAGCCGATCCGCACGCTCACCGACCGCTTCATCGCGGCCATGCACGAGGATGCCGACGCGCTCGGCGTGCTGCGACCCGATCACGAGCCGCGCGCGACCGATTACGTGACGAGCATGCAGTCGCTGATCGACCGGCTGTACGCCAAGGGGCTCGCCTACGTCGCCGACAACCGCGACGTCTGCTACGCGGTCCGGAAGTTTCCAGGCTACGGTCGGCTGTCGGGCAAGTCGATCGACGAGCTGCGCGCCGGCGAGCGCGTCGAGGTGGCGAGCGAGAAGCGCGATCCGCTCGACTTCGTGCTGTGGAAGCATGCGCGCGAGGACGAGCCCGACGAGGTCAGGTGGGATTCGCCGTGGGGGGCGGGGCGGCCCGGCTGGCACATCGAGTGCTCGGCGATGAGCTCGGACCTGCTCGGGCCGCACTTCGACATCCACGGCGGCGGCCAGGATCTGCAGTTTCCGCATCACGAGAACGAGATCGCGCAGTCCGAGGGCGCGCACGGACAGACCTTCGTCAACTACTGGATGCACAACGGCTTCGTGCGCGTCGACGACGAGAAGATGTCGAAGTCGCTCGGCAACTTCTTCACGATCCGCGACGTGCTGGCAAAGTACGACGCCGAGGTGGTGCGCTTCTTCATCCTGCGCGCCCACTACCGCAGCCCGCTGAACTACTCGGACGCCCATCTGGAGGATGCGCGCCACGCGCTGACGCGTCTATACACGGCGCTGCGCAACGTGCCGCCGGCTGCGGCGCGCGTGCCCGACTGGAACGAGCCGCATGCGCAGCGGTTCAAGGCGGCGATGGACGACGACTTCAACACGCCCGAGGCGGTCGCGGTGTTGTTCGACCTCGCCAACGAGGCCAACCGCAGCGGTTCCGGCGACGTTGCCGCGCAGTTGAAGGGTCTCGCCGGGGTGCTGGGGCTGCTCGAACGCGATCCGGCCGTCTATCTGCAGGAAGGCGGCGGAGCCGAGGCGCTGGCGCTCGATGCGACGGCGATCGAAGCCGCCATCGTGAAGCGCAGCGAGGCGAAAAAGGCGAAGAACTACGCCGAGGCCGACCACATCCGCGCCGAGCTCCTGGAGGCCGGCATCGTGCTCGAGGACACGGCGCAGGGCACGATCTGGCGACGGGCGTGACTCGAGGCGTGAAAGAGCGGTGAGTGATGGGCGCGCGGCTGTCGCGCCGACGTAGCGCGCAGGTGCCGCCGAGTATGACCAAGAAGAGTGGGGTCTTGGCGGGCGCCACCCTTCACTCGATCCGCGTCGCTCACGACGCGAAGAAGTCCTTGACCTTGTCCATCCAGGACTTGGCCTTCGGGTTGTGACGTTCGGCGTCGCCGCTCGAGAGCTCTTCGAACTCGCGCAGCAGTTCCTTTTGCCGCTCGGTCAGCTTCACCGGCGTCTCGACGACGACGTGACACATCAGGTCGCCGTGATGATGCGTGCGCACATTGCGGATGCCCTTGCCGCGCAGGCGGAACACACGTCCGCTCTGGGTCTCGGCCGGAATCTTGAGCTTGGCCATGCCCTCGAGGGTCGGGATCTCGATCTCGCCGCCGAGCGCCGCGGTGGTGAAGCTGATCGGCATCTCGCAGTGCAGGTCGTCGCCGTCGCGCTTGAACACCGCGTGCGGACGGATGCGGATCTCGACGTAGAGGTCGCCCGGCGGGCCGCCGTTGACGCCCGGCTCGCCGTGGCCGGCATGGCGCAGGCGCATGCCTTCGTCGATGCCGGCAGGAATCTTGACCTCGAGCGTCTTGTGGCTCTTGACGCGCCCGGCGCCGCCGCAGCTCGTGCATGGATCCGGAATGATGCGCCCGGTGCCGTGGCACTTCGGGCAGGTCTGCTGGATCGAGAAGAAGCCCTGCTGGATGCGCACCTGGCCGGCGCCACCGCAGGTCGGGCAGGTCTGCGGCTGCGTGCCGGGCTTCGCGCCGCTGCCGTGGCAGGTTCCGCATTCCTCGACCGTCGGGATGCGGATGGTCTTCTCCGAGCCGTGCGCCGCTTCCTCGAGCGTGATCTCGAGGTTGTAGCGCAGGTCGGCGCCGCGATAGACGTTCGAGCGGGCGCCGCGTCCGCCGCCGAAGATGTCGCCGAAGATGTCCGAGAAGGCGTCGGCAAAACCCTCGAAGCCTTGTGCGCCGCCCGCGCCCGCACCCATCGTCGCATCGACGCCGGCATGGCCGTAGCGGTCGTAGGCGGCGCGCTTCTGGCTGTCCGACAGAATCTCGTAGGCCTCGCTGAGCTCCTTGAACTTGTCCTCGGAGCCCTTGTCCGGGTTGCGGTCCGGATGGTGCTTCATCGCGAGCTTGCGATAGGCCTTCTTGATCTCGTCGGCCGAGGCGTTGCGTTGTACGCCCAGTACCTCGTAGTAATCCCGTTTTGCCATGTTTCAGTCCTGGTCGACGGGGCCGGCCGTGGAGCGACAAAAAGTCGGGAGACCGCCCGCGGCGGTGCCCCGACTTGTTTACTCCGGCCGCTCCGTGCGTGCCAGCGCGAGCGCTGGGGTTCGATCACGAAAGCTGCCGCGGCCACGTGAGCGGGCACATGGCCCGCCGGTGGCGGTGGCAGCTGCGGGCGGTCAATTGCGGTCGGCCCTGATCTTACTTGTTGTCCTTCACTTCGGTGAACTCGGCGTCGACGACATCCGCATCGGCGGCCTTGGATCCGCCCGATCCGCCGGTCTCGCCCCCGGGAGCGGCGCCGCTGTCCTGGGCCTGCTGGGCGTACATCTTCTCGCCGAGCTTCTGGCTGGCAGCGGCGAGCGCCTGGCTCTTCGCGTCGATGGTGGCCTTGTCGTTGCCCTTGATCGCCTCTTCGGCCTCCTTCAGTGCGCTCTCGATCGAGGATTTTTCGTCGGCGCCGAGCTTGTCGCCGTGTTCGGTGAGCGCCTTTCGGACCGAGTGGATCAGCGCGTCGCACTGATTGCGTGCATCGACCAGCTCATGCGCCTTCTTGTCCTCTTCCGCGTGCGCGGCCGCGTCCTGCACCATGCGCTCGATCTCGGCGTCGGTCAGGCCCGAGTTGGCCTTGATCTGGATGCGGTTCTCCTTGCCCGTGGCCTTGTCCCGGGCCGACACGTGCAGGATGCCGTTGGCGTCGATGTCGAAGGTCACCTCGATCTGCGGCATGCCGCGCGGCGCGGGCGGGATGTCGGTCAGGTTGAACTGGCCGAGGCTCTTGTTGCCCGCCGCCATCTCGCGTTCGCCCTGCAGCACGTGGATGGTCACCGCGGACTGGTTGTCGTCGGCGGTCGAGAACACCTGGCTCGCCTTGGTCGGAATGGTGGTGTTCTTCTGGATCAGCTTGGTCATCACGCCGCCCAGCGTTTCGATGCCGAGCGACAGCGGGGTGACGTCGAGCAGCAGCACGTCCTTGACCTCGCCCTGCAGCACGCCGCCCTGGATCGCGGCGCCGATCGCGACCGCCTCGTCCGGGTTGACGTCCTTGCGCGGCTCCTTGCCGAAGAACTCCTTGACCT
>DAOMOP010000111.1:0-13181 GCA_035444405.1 Rhodocyclaceae bacterium | reverse complement strand
TGGGGCATCTCGCGCCAGCGCTACTGGGGCTGCCCGATCCCGATGATCCACTGCGACGACTGCGGCGACGTGCCGGTGCCCGACGAGCAGCTGCCGGTGGTGCTGCCCGAAGACGTCGAGGTGACCGGACGCGGCTCGCCGCTCGCCAGGATGCCGGAATTCTACGAGTGCAGCTGCCCGAAGTGCGGCAAGCCGGCACGGCGCGAGACCGACACGATGGATACCTTCGTCGAATCGTCGTGGTACTTCCTGCGCTACGCGTGCGCCGACAACGACCAGGCGATGGTCGACGAGCGCGTAAACTACTGGGCGCCGGTCGACCAGTACGTCGGCGGCATCGAGCACGCGATCCTGCACCTCTTGTATTCGCGCTTTTTCACCCGCGCGATGCGCGACTGCGGACTGGTGCAGGCGAGCGAACCGTTCACGAATCTGCTCACGCAGGGCATGGTCGTCGCCGAGACCTACTACCGCGAAACCGAAGGCGGCAAGAAGCAGTGGATCAACCCGGCCGACGTCGAGGTCGAACGCGACGACAAGGGCCGCATCGTTGCCGCGCGGCTCGCGGCCGACGGCCAGCCGGTGGTGATCGGCGGCATCGAAAAGATGGCCAAGTCGAAGAACAACGGCGTCGATCCGCAGGCGCTCGTCGACCAGTACGGCGCCGATACCGCGCGCTTTTTCATCATCTTCGCCGCGCCGCCCGACCAGCAGCTCGAATGGTCGGACTCCGGCGTCGAAGGCGCCTACCGCTTCCTGCGCCGCGTGTGGAACTACGCCCACGCATATGCGACCGGGACGCGCGGCCACCTGCCCGCTGCGCGCACGCTGGAGGCTGGCTCACCGCCCGCGGCGCTCGCTGACACGCGCCGCGAGATCCACACGCACCTGCGCCAGGCCAACTACGACTTCGGCAAGCATCAGTTCAACACCGTCGCGTCGGCAGCGATGAAGATCCTCAACGCGCTCGAGAAGGCGCCGGCTGACGACGCCGCCACACACGCCGAGGTCGCCGAGGAGGGTCTGTCCATCCTGCTGCGACTGCTGTCGCCGATCGCCCCGCACCTCGCGCACACGCTGTGGGGCGAATGCGGCTTTGCCGGCGACATCCTGTCGGCAGGCTGGCCGGAGCCGTCCGAAATTGCACTGCGCCAGGACGAGATCGAGCTGATGCTGCAGGTCAATGGCAAGCTGCGCGGCCGCATCACGGTGGCGGCCGACGCCCCCGCGGCGACGATCGAAACGCTCGCGCTCGCCGCCGAGCCGGCGCGCAAGTTCATGGAAGGTCGCCCGGCACGCAAGATCATCGTGGTTCCCGGCCGCCTCGTGAACATCGTCGTCTAGGGCGCGGGCCGATGCGAAGCGCACGCGTCCGCCGCCTCGCCATCGCTGCCATGCTGGCGGCCCTGCTGGCCATCAGCGGCTGCGGCTTCAAGCTGCGCGGCCCCCAGCCGCTCGCCTTCGCGACGATGTACGTCGGCGCCGACCCGAACTCGCCGCTCGGCGCAGGGCTGCGGCGCCAGATTCCGACCAGCGGCACGACGGTGGTCGTCGACGATCCCGCCGCGGCCGATGCGCGCCTCGAGATCCTGCGCAATGCGCGCACGCGCGAGATCCTCTCGCTGTCGGGGGCCGGGACGGTGCGCGAATACCAGCTCCGCCAGACCATCACCTTCCGACTCGTCGATCGCGAAGGCGCCGAGCTGCTGCCCGCGACGAGCATCGCCGCGCGGCGCGAGTACAACTTCGACGACTCCCAGATCATCGCCAAGGAGCAGGAAGAGGCCCTGCTCTATCGCGACATGGAGCGCGACCTGCAGCAACAGCTGATGCGCCGCCTGGCCGCCGTGCGACGGTGAACCTGCGTCCCGAACAGCTCGCCAGACACCTGTCCGGGCCGCTGTCGGCCCTCTACGTGCTGCACGGCAACGAGCCGCTGCTGGTGCTCGAGGCGGCCGACGCGATCCGCGCGGCCGCACGCGATCAGGGCTACGACGAGCGCGAGACGCTGGTGGTCGGCAAGGGCTTCCGCTGGGATGCGCTGACGCTTGCCGCCGGCAGCCTGTCGCTGTTCGGCGGGCGCAAGCTGATCGACCTGCGCATCCCGAACGGCAAGCCGGGCCGCGACGGCGGCGACGCCTTGCAGCGCTATGTCGGCACGCTCGATGCGGGCACGACCGTCACGCTGGTCACGCTGCCGGCGCTCGACTGGACCACGCGCAAGAGCGCCTGGTTTCGCGCCCTCGGCGAAGCCGGCACGGCTGTCGAGCTGAACGCCCCGGAACGCGAGCGCCTGCCCGACTGGCTGGCCGAGCGCCTGGCGCGGCAGGGTCAGTCGGCATCGCGCGAAGCGCTCGCGTTCATTGCCGATCACGTCGAGGGCAATCTGCTCGCCGCACACCAGGAGATCCTCAAGCTCGGCCTGCTTCATGCGCCCGGGCCGCTCGACCTCGCCGCCATCCAGGATGCCGTGCTCAATGTCGCCCGTTACGACCTCGACAAGCTGCGCGAGGCGCTGCTCGATGGCGAGGCGGCCCGCTGCGTGCGCCTGCTCGACGGGCTGCGCGGCGAAGGTGCCGCGCCGCCGCTGGTGCTGTGGGCGCTCGCGACCGAGATCCGCACACTCGCGGCCGTGCGCATGGCCATCGACGGCGGACAGCCGCTGGCCGCCGCGCTGAAGGCCGAGCGCGTCTTCGACGAGCGGCGCCGTGGCGCGCTGCAACGTGCGCTGCCGCGGCTGCGCGCCGGCACGCTGCGCGCCGCGTTGTTGCATGCGGCGAAAATCGATCGCATCATCAAGGGTCTCGCCGGCGGCGATGTGTGGGACGAGTTCCATCTGCTCGCCCTGCGGCTTGCCCGACGCGACTGAACCCGCCGCTCGCGCTGCGGCCCCTGCCCAGCGGGCAACCGTGCCGGCGGGCCGGCGATACGACGCAAACGACGACAGATTTGATTGCCCTTTCAGGCCTCACTGACCCGGATTCTCATGGACGTCCAGACCTACATGCACACTCTCGGCCGGCAGGCGCGCGCCGCATCGCGCATCCTCGCTGCCGCCTCGACCGAAGCCAAGAACAACGCCCTGCGTGCGATGGCCGCGGCAATACGCGCGCGCCGCGCCGAGCTCCTCTCCGCCAACGGCCGCGACATCGACGCAGCACGCGCCGCCGAGCTCGAGCCCGCCCTCGTCGATCGCCTGACCCTCACCGACAAGGGCATCGACGCGATGGCCGAAGGCCTCGAGCAGATCGCCGCATTGGCGGACCCGGTCGGCGAGATCACCGACGTCAAGAGCCGCCCGTCCGGCATCCAGGTGGGCAAGATGCGCGTGCCGCTCGGCGTGATCGGCATCATCTACGAGTCGCGCCCCAACGTCACCGCCGATGCGGCGGCGCTGTGCCTGAAGTCGGGCAATGCCGCGATCCTGCGCGGCGGCAAGGAGGCGCTGCACAGCAACCAGGCAATCGCCGCCTGCGTGCGCGACGGGCTCGCCGCCGCGGGGCTGCCGGAAACGGCGGTGCAGGTCGTCAAGACCAGCGACCGCGCCGCGGTCGGCCTCCTGATCACGATGCCCGAGTTCGTCGACGTCATCGTGCCGCGCGGCGGCAAGGGGCTGATCGAACGCATTTCGCGCGAGGCGCGCGTACCGGTCATCAAGCACCTGGACGGCAACTGCCACGTGTACGTCGACGGCGATGCCGATCCGGCCAAAGTGGTGCCGATCGTCGAGAACGCGAAGACGCAGCGCTACGGCACCTGCAATACGGCGGAAACCCTGCTGGTGGCCGCGGCGGTTGCCGAGCGATTCCTGCCCGAGATCGGCCGAACGCTGGCGCGCAAGGAGGTCGAGATGCGTGCCTGCCCGCAGTCGCTCGCGATCCTGCAGCAGGCCGGCATCGACGCCGGGCTCGTCAAGCCTGCGCAGGAGCAGGACTGGCACGAGGAGTACCTCGCCCCGATCATCGCCATCAAGGTGGTGGCCGGCATCGACGAGGCGATCGCGCACATCAACGCATACAGCTCCGCCCACACCGAGGCGATCGTGACCGAGAACTACACGCGCGCGATGCGCTTTCTGCGCGAGGTCGACTCCGCCTCGGTGATGGTCAATGCGTCGACGCGCTTTGCCGATGGTTTCGAATACGGTCTCGGGGCCGAGATCGGCATCTCGACGGACAAGATCCACGCACGCGGCCCGGTCGGCCTCGAGGGGCTGACGAGCCAGAAGTGGATCGTGTTCGGCAATGGCGAAATCCGCAAATAGACGCCGGCGACGCGTCTGAATCCCTGAGAGATTCAATGCCTGCCGACCTCGCCCGCTCCCGGCCGAGCGTATTCGCCGCCGTGCTCGCGACACCGTTCGGTCCGTTCGGTGTGCGCAGCGACGGGCGATCGATTAACGAACTGGTGTTCCTGCCCCCCGACACGCCGACGCAAGCGCCGGCCGACCGGCTCGCGGCACGCGTGGCCGAGCAGCTTCATGCGTGGCTCGACGACCCCGACCGACCGTTCGACCTGCCTCTGGCGCCATCGGGCACGCCGTTTCAGCGTCGCGTCTGGCAGGCCATCGCGGCAATTCCGCACGGGCAGGTGCGCACCTACGGGGCGCTGGCCGGCACGCTCGGCAGCGCCGCGCGTGCGGTCGGCCAGGCCTGCGGAGCGAACCCGTTTCCACTCGTCGTGCCCTGCCATCGCGTCGTCTCGAGCACCGGCCTGGGCGGTTTCGCCGGCGCGCGCGACGGCCATCTGCTCGCCACCAAGCGCTGGCTGCTCGCCTTCGAGGCGCAGCGATGAGCGCAGGCCGTGCCACGGCATCGGCACGGGCGCTCGGCCAGATCGACCGCTTTGCCGATGCGCTGTGGATGCAGCACGGCCTGTCGCCCAACACCATCGCCGCATATCGCAGCGATCTCGCGCTGTTCGCGAACTGGCTCGCGACACGTGCGCGCACCCCGGACGACGCACGGGCCCCCGACCTGGCCGATTACCTGGCCGAGTTCAGCCGTCGCTCGCGCCCGGCCAGCCAGCGTCGACTGCTGTCCGTGTGGCGCCGCTATTACCGCTGGCTCATCGATCAGGGCACCATCTGCGAGGATCCGACGGCGCGGCTCGACCCGCCGCTGCGCGCCGAACGCTTCCCCAGGACGCTCACCGAGACCCAGGTCGAAGCCCTGCTCGCTGCCCCCGACTGCAACGACGTGCACGGCCTGCGCGACCGCTGCATGCTCGAGGTCCTCTACGCGACCGGATTGCGCGTGTCCGAGTTGGTCGAGCTGAAAGTCTTTTCGGTGGCGCTGCGCGAGGGCCTGGTGCGCATTCTCGGCAAGGGCGGCAGGGAACGACTCGTGCCGCTCGGCGAGAACGCGATCGAATGGCTCGAGCGCTACGCCAGCGCGGCACGCGCGGCCCTGCTCGCCGGCCGCACATGCGACCACCTGTTCGTCACCCGCTTCGGTCGCGGCATGACGCGCCAGGCGTTCTGGCACATCGTGAAGAAACACGCCGCGGCAGCCGGCATCGCACCATCGCGATTGTCACCGCACACTCTGCGCCACGCCTTCGCGACGCATCTGCTCAATCACGGCGCCGACCTGCGGGTGGTGCAGATGCTGCTCGGCCATGCCGACATCTCGACCACACAGATTTATACGCACGTCGCGCGCGAACGGCTTCGATCGCTATACGCCGATCACCATCCGCGCGCCGGCGAAATGCGGCCAAATACCCTTCATGACTCGGTGAAATGAGCCGGAGGATTCCAGGAATGAGCAAGTCCGAACTCCACGCCCCCGAAACGCCGGCCACGCGCTTTCTCAAGCAGCACGGCATTGCATTCTCGACACACCTGTATGCTTACGAAGCACACGGTGGCACGGCCGTGTCGGCACGCGAACTCAATCTCCCGGAACACGTAATCGTCAAGACGCTGGTCATGGAAGACGAGAACGCCAACCCGATGCTGGTGTTGATGCACGGCGATCGCAAGGTCTCGACGAAGGAGCTCGCCCGCGAAATCGGCTGCAAGCGCGTGGAGACCTGCAAACCCGAAACGGCCAATCGGCATTCCGGCTACCTGGTCGGCGGCACCTCGCCGTTCGGCACCCGCAAGCGCATGCCGGTCTACATCGAAAAGACCATTCTCGATCTGCCGCTGGTGTACATCAATGGCGGCCGACGCGGGTTTCTGGTCGGACTTCACCCTCACGACATTGTGCGTGTATTGCAGGCGAAATTGGTCAGCGCGGCCATTCAATGAACAATCCACCGAATTGTTCAATCCGGCGCGAAACAATGGCAAAATATTCAGGCATGTTCATTCCGTGATGCAGCCGCAATGGCACGGAGTGAATCCCGTCCAGCCACCCTCGAATGGAGAAAACATGGACCTGAATACGATGTCGCTTGCAGAGCTGCGCCGCCTGCAATCACGCATCAATGGAGAAATCCAGCGCAGGAACGATACGGCACGTCGCAACTTCCTGAAAAAGATGAAGAAAATGGCCGCCGAAGACGGCCTTTCGCTGAGCGAGGTGATTGGCGACATTGCGCAGGCCGAAACCCGTGAGCAGCCGGCGCCGCGCAGGCGCAGAGGCAAGGGCGCCGAAAAGAAATCCGGCAAGCTGCCGCTCAAGTACCATCATCCCGAAAACCCGGGGGTAGGCTGGAGCGGTCACGGCCGACGCCCGCAATGGGTCATCGACTGGCTCGCCGAGGGCAAGCCGCTCGAAGCCCTCGAAACGCCGCCGGCGAATTGATCCGAGTCCACCGAACGATTTGGTGGCATCCGGAATGGGGCATGCTGCGCGGCGCCGCGTGCCCCGTTCGTCGACCGCCGCTTCAGCCTTCGCTGTCGGGCAGCGTGCGGCCGTTTCGACCGCGCTGAATGAATACGCCGACGCGGCGCACATCCTTCATCACACCGAGCTTGGCAATCCGGATCTTCACCCACGGCGCGCGAAATTCGTCGAAAAGCAGATTCACCACGAATTCGCCGAGCGTTTCGATCAGATTGAAATGCCGCTCGGCGAGCTCGGCGCGGATGCGCTCGACGACCTCGGCGTAATTGATCGTATCGTCGATATCGTCGCGCTGAGCGGCCGCATCGGGAACGCCGAAGGTGAGATTGAGCTCGACGAGCTGCGGTGCGACCCGCTCACGCGCATAGATGCCGACCCACGCGCGCACCCGCAATTCCTCGATGAAGATGAAATCCATGGTGTTTCCCGATTAGAATCGCGGCAATTTTAGCCCGGACGGCTCCGCCGTCCACTGACAATCGACGCAATGCCCGGCCATCCCGGGCAGGATGAAAAATGACCCTGTTACTGCTCGTGGCGGCCTACCTGCTCGGCTCGATCCCGTTCGCGATCGTCACCAGCCGCCTGTTCGGCCTGACCGATCCGCGTCGGTACGGCTCCGGCAACCCCGGTGCGACGAACGTGCTGCGCAGCGGCAGCAAGGCCGCCGCGGCCCTGACGCTGGTCGGCGACTGTGCCAAGGGCTGGCTTGCCGTATGGGCCGCCGGCGCGCTCGGGTTCGATCCCGGCGTGGCGGCGCTCGCCGGCCTGTTCGCGTTCTTCGGCCATGTGTTCAGTGTGTTCCTGCGCCTGCGGGGCGGAAAAGGCGTAGCGACGGCGCTCGGCGTGCTTGCCGGCATCAGCGGCTGGCTGGCCTTGTGCGCGCTCGCGGTGTGGCTGGCCGTGGCGTTCGTGAGCCGCTACTCGTCGGCGGCAGCGCTGGCCGCGGCGGCCATCGCGCCACTGGCCGGACTGGTGCTGGTGGGCGACGCCCTGGCGATCGGCGTGCTGCTCGCGATGTCCGCCACGCTCGTGCTGCGGCACGCCGACAACATCCGCAGGCTCAAGAACGGCACCGAAGGCAAGATCGGCGGCCGCAAGCGCTGATCAGACCGTGACCGCCGGCCGCTCCAGTTCGGCGAGCGGCCAGCGCGGATGCACGCGCACGGCGCCGCTGCGGTCGCCGCGCTCTCCGCCCTGCAGCCGCAGCGCACCGGCAAACGCGATCATCGCGCCGTTGTCGGTGCACAGCTCCGGCTCGGGATAGAACACCCGCAGGCGCTTGCGGCGCGCTTGCGCATCGAGTCGTTCACGCAGCCGCAAGTTGGCGCCCACGCCGCCGGCGACGACCAACTGATCGAGCCCGGTCTGCGCCAGCGCGCGCAGCGACTTGGCGCACAGCACGTCCACGACGGCCTCCTGGAAGTCCGCCGCGAGGTCGGCCGCATCGTCGCGGCGCCAGTCGGCTGACGAGACGACGTGGAGCACCGCGGTCTTGAGGCCACTGAAGCTGAAATCGAGATCGGGACTGCGCAGCATCGGCCGCGGCAGCGCGAATCGGCCCGCGCGCCCGGCACGCGCGAGCCGGGCCAGCTGCGGGCCACCGGGATAATCGAGCCCCATCAGCTTGGCCGTCTTGTCGAAGGCCTCGCCTGCGGCATCATCCAGCGTCTCGCCGAGCAGCACATATTCGCCCACCCCGGCGACCTCCATCAGCTGCGTATGACCACCCGACACCAGCAAGGCGACGAACGGAAAGCGCGGCGGCTGCGCCGACAGCAGCGGCGACAGGAGATGCCCTTCGAGGTGGTGGATGGGCAGCACCGGCACGCCGAGCGCGACGCCGAACGATTCGGCGAAGCCGGCCCCGACCAGCAGCGCACCGGCCAGCCCCGGCCCGGCCGTGTAGGCAACGGCATCGATCGAGCTCAGCGCGCACCCCGCAGCCTCGAGCGTCTGCCGCACCAGAATCGGCAGGCGGCGGGTGTGATCGCGCGAAGCAAGCTCCGGCACCACCCCGCCATAGGCCGCATGCAGATCGATCTGCGAATGCACCCTGTGTCCGAGCAGCCCGGCGTCCGTGTCGTACACCGCGACGCCGGTCTCGTCACACGAGGTTTCGATGCCCAGTACCTTCATCCCCACATGTCCACACGACCAAACGCGCCAGTGTAGCGCGGAAGCCGATGCGCTCGAAAGGCTCGAGCACGACGCTTCGCCGACGCCGCGACACGGCCCGCAAGGCCGATGCGTACCGAACATCTCCTTGCACCCGTCGCGGCGATGCCGCTATACTTCGCGTTTATCCGACTCCAAGACACACAAGGAACTCCGTAATGCCCGGTATTCGCGTAAAGGAAAACGAGCCGTTCGAAGTCGCCATCCGTCGCTTCAAGCGCACCATCGAAAAGACCGGCTTGCTGACCGAACTGCGCTCGCGCGAGTTCTACGAGAAGCCCACGGCCGAGCGCAAGCGCAAGCTCGCCGCCGCCGTCAAGCGCAATCACAAGCGCCTGCGCAGCCAGATGCTGCCGCCGAAGCTGTACTGATCGATCCCGAAGCAGAACGATACGGGGTCCGGAACATCTCCACGCCGGGCGCGAACCCAGACGGGTCGCGCCCGGCGTGGCGTTTGTGCTTTCCGATCAGGAGTACGCGATGTCGCTCAAGACCCGCATCCAGGAAGACATGAAATCCGCGCTGCGCGCCAAGGACAGCGCACGGCTGTCGGCGCTGCGGCTGCTGATCGCGGCGATCAAGCAGCGTGAGATCGACGAGCGCCACGCGCTCGACGACATGGCCGTCACGGCGACCATCGAGAAGCTGGTCAAGCAGCGCCGCGACGCCGCCGCGCAGTACGACGCGGCGAACCGGCCGGAGCGGGCCGCCGGCGAGCGCTTCGAAATCGAAGTGCTGTCGGCCTACCTGCCCGAAGCCCTGTCCGACGACGCGCTGGAGCAGGCCATCGCCGCGGCGCTGTCCGAAACACAGGCCGCCGGGATTGCCGACATGGGCAAGGTGATGGGGGTGCTCAAGCCTCGCCTGGCCGGCCGCGCCGACATGGCCGAGGTATCGCGCCGCGTGCGCGCGCGGCTCGGGAGCTGAGCCCGGCCAGCGCGCGCACGCCACGATCGCGATGATCCCCCAGTCCTTCATCCAGGACCTGCTCGCCCGTGCCGACATCGTCGACGTCATCGAGCGCCATCTGACGCTGAAGAAGGGCGGCGCGAATTACTTTGCGTGCTGCCCGTTCCACGGCGAAAAGACGCCGTCGTTCTCGGTGAGCCCGACCAAGCAGTTCTATCACTGCTTCGGCTGCGGCGTGCATGGCAATGCGATCAGCTTCCTGATGGAATACAGCGGGCTGCCCTTCGTCGACGCAGTCAGGGAGCTCGCGCGGCAGGTCGGCGTGACCGTGCCCGAAGAAGCAGGCGCGCACCGCCCCGCAGCGGTCGCCAGCGAGCACGACGCGCTGGTCGAGGCGATGACGACCGCGGCGCGCCACTATCGCGAGCAGCTGCGCAAGGCACCGGCCGCCATCGATTACCTGAAGCGGCGCGGCGTGACCGGCGAGATCGCGGCGCGTTTCGGCATCGGCTATGCCGCCGACGACTGGCACGGCCTGCGCGACGTCTTCGCCGACTATCAGGCCAAGGCGCTGCTCACGGCCGGCCTGGTGATCGAGAACGACGCCGGGCGGCGCTACGACCGCTTCCGCAACCGGATCATGTTCCCGATCCAGGACCGCCGCGGCCGCATCATCGCATTCGGCGGACGGGTTCTCGACGGCGGCGAACCGAAGTATCTGAACTCCCCCGAAACGCCGCTGTTCGAGAAAGGGCGCGAGCTCTACGGCCTGCCCCAGGCGCGCGACGCGATTCGCGAGCACCGCGACGTGCTGGTCGTCGAAGGCTACATGGACGTCGTCGCGCTCGCGCAGCACGGCATCGGCAACGCGGTGGCGACCCTCGGCACCGCCACCACCGCCCATCACGTCGGCACGCTGCTGCGCCACGCCGAGCGCATCGTCTTCTGCTTCGACGGCGACGCCGCGGGCCGGAAGGCGGCCTGGCGCGCACTCGAATCCTCGCTCGAAGCGCTGCGCGATGACGTCACGCTGGCCTTCCTGTTTCTTCCCGAAGGGCACGACCCCGATTCGTTCGTGCGCGCCGAGGGCGCCGCGGCCTTGCGTGAAGCGGCGAGCGCCGCGACCCCTCTGGCCGGCTTTCTGATGCGCGAGCTGGCGAACGCCCGCGCGCTCGACACCGCCGAAGGGCGCGCGCATCTGGTGCACGACGCGCGCCCGCTCGTCACGCGCATCGGCGCGCCGCTGCTGCGCCTGCAACTGGTCAAATCGATCGCCGAGGCGAGCGGGCTCACGCAGGCGGAAGTCGAATCGGCCTTCGGCCTCGAGCGCAGCGACCGACAGCACGGGCACTCCGGCGCCGCGCCGCGGCCGAGGCCGCCGAACGCGGCTGCCGCACGGCCGCAGCGCCGCGTGCGCCCGGCCGCGCCGGTCGCGACACTGCTGCGCCTGGCCTTGCAGCACCCGGCCTGGATCGCGCGGCTGCCTGTCGATCTCGTCCCGGCCAGCAACGCCGAAGGTGCCGCACTGGTTGCACTGATCGATGCCATGAGCATCGGCGAGCTCGATCCGCGCGGCGGGCTCGCCGCCCTGGTCGAGCGCTTTCGCGATACCCCGCACGCGCCCACGCTGGCCGCCGTGGCTGGCGAACTCGTCAACGCGGACTACGATGAATCAGTGATCGAACAGGTTTTCGAAGACACCGTACGCAAGCTGCAGGTCGATGCGATCAACGAAGAGATTCTGACCCTGACCCGCCAGGAGCGCGAGCAAGGGCTCTCCGCGCTGGAGCGGCAACGCCTCGCGGCCCTGCTGGTCGAGAAGCGGAACCTGAGCGACGCCGCCAAGACTAAGGATTCATAGTATAATTTCGGGTTTCCCGAATAATCGCCACCTCGATTCAAGGAGTGCCATGGCCCGCGAGAAAGCCCAAGGTTCGCGCAAGGACGGTGCAAAAGGTCGCACCCCCAGAGCCAGGAAAAAGGTCGAAGCTGACGCCGCGAGCAGCCCCACTGCAGTGCCGCTCGATCCCGAATTGCGCCGTACGCAGCTCAAGACCCTGATCACTCTGGGCAAGGAACGTGGCTACCTGACCTACGCCGAAATCAGCGACCATCTGCCTGACGACGTCGCCGATGCGGAGCAGATCGAAGGCATCATCGCGACGTTCAACAACATGGGGATCCGCGTCTTCGACGAAGCGCCGGCGGCCGAAGACCTGCTGATGTCCGACAACGTGCCGGCTTCGGTCGACGAGGACGTCGCCGAAGAAGAAGCCGAGCAGGCGCTGTCGTCGGTCGACTCCGAGTTCGGACGCACGACCGATCCGGTGCGCATGTACATGCGCGAGATGGGCACGGTCGAGTTGCTCACGCGCGAGGGCGAGATCGAGATCGCCAAGCGTATCGAGGAAGGTCTCAAGCACATGGTGCAGGCGATCTCGGCCTGCCCCACGACGATCGCCGAAATGCTCGAGACGGCCGACAAGGTCGGGCGCGACGAGATGCGCATCGACGAATTCATCGACGGGTTGATCAACCCCGAAGAGGGCGGTGACTCGGCCTCGGACGACGACAGCGGCGACAGCGACGAAGAGGACGACGACGAGGACGTGGTCGACAGCGACGACGACGGCGACGGCGACGACGAGGACGACGACGAGGAAAGCGGCGCCGACAAGGAGGCCGCGGCCAACGCCGCCTCGCTGCTCAAGCTCAAGACCGATGCGATCGAGCGCTTCGCCATCATCCGCGGCCTGTACGAGCAGCAGATGGCCGTGCTCGCGCAAAGCGGCTCGAAGGACGACACCTACCGCGAGCTGCAGCAGCGCATTTCCGACGAGCTGCTCAACATCCGCTTCACCGCCAAGACGATCGAACGCCTGTGCGACTCGGTGCGCCACATGGTCGAGCAGGTGCGCGGCCACGAGCGGCAGATCCTGCGCCTGTGCGTCGATCGCGCCGGCATGCCGCGCCAGCACTTCATCAAGGTGTTCCCGGGCCGCGAGATCGATCTCGACTGGCTCAAGGACGAGATCGCTGCCGGCAAGGGCTATGCCGAAGGGCTGATGCGCGTACATCCGGCGGTACTCGAGGAGCAGCAAAAGCTCATCGAGCTGCAGGACGGCATCGGCATCTCGCTGAAGGACCTCAAGGACATCAACCGCCAGATGTCCACCGGCGAGGCGAAGATGCGTCGCGCCAAGCGCGAGATGACCGAGGCCAACCTGCGCCTGGTGATCTCGATCGCGAAGAAATACACCAACCGCGGCCTGCAGTTCCTCGACCTGATCCAGGAAG
>DAOMOP010000110.1:8903-13185 GCA_035444405.1 Rhodocyclaceae bacterium | reverse complement strand
GCCAGATGCCCGAGCTGGTCGAGCGCGGCCACATCTACATCGCCCAGCCGCCGCTCTACAAGATCAAGCACGGCAAGAGCGAGATGTACATCAAGGACGACAACGAGCTCAACCAGCACCTGCTGAAGCTCGCGCTCGACAACGCCGCGCTCGTGCCGCGCGAGGGCGCCGACCCGATCACCGACGAGGCCCTCGGCGGCCTCGCGCGCAGCTACCTGCTCGCCGAGGCGGTCATCAACCGGCTCGCGAGCTACGTCGACCCGGCCGTGCTGCACGTGATGCTCGCCCAGGACATCGCCGTCAGCGTCGACGACGAAGCCGCCGCACACGCCTCGGCTGCGCGCATCCAGCCGCATCTGCCGCCCGAGGTCACGATTCGCGCCGAGTACCACGACGAAGCCGAAGCCTGGCGGCTCGCGATCGAGCGCATGCACCACGGCAACCGCCGCTACGGCTGGATCGAGGAGGAGTTCCTCGTCTCCGGCGACTACCGCAGCATCCGCAATGCCGCCGAAGCGATCTCCGGCCTGATCGGCCCCGGCGCCGAGATCCGCCGCGGCGACAAGCGCCAGCCGGTCACGCGCTTCGCCGAGGCGATCCGCTGGCTGCTCGCCGAGGTCGAACGCAACCTCGCCAAGCAGCGCTACAAGGGCCTCGGCGAAATGAACCCCGAGCAGCTATGGGAAACCACCATGGACCCGGCCGTGCGCCGCCTGCTGCGCGTGCAGATCGAGGACGCGATCGCCGCCGACGAGATCTTTACCACGCTGATGGGCGACAACGTCGAGCCGCGCCGGGCGTTCATCGAGGGCAATGCGTTGTATGCGAGAAATATCGACGTGTGATCGGGTGTAGCTGTAGGTGCGTACTCCGACGATCGTGACCACAACTCCGAGTCAGTGCGATCTGCGCAGCAGCTCGTCTCCGTGTCGGCCAATTGCGCGGCCGTCCCGCACACGATCTGCAGCAGTATCTACACGGCCAACGGGATGTTGTGCCCGGACGCGCACCGAGAATGTTGTGGATTGGGTGATACCGCCTGGCTCGCAGAAATCGCGCTGATTGAGACCAAGCTTCTTGCGCCAGGTGGTGCGCGAGCTCTTGGCGGGCATGGACCTTGCCATCGGCCATGAACTTCAAAAACGGAAGGAATAGGTCCTGGAATGGCGGAACTGCCACGGGCCGCTCCTGAGCATGTTTCCGGCATTCTACGCCACCGGTCCCTTGCGGGGCGGTCGCGGGACGCACCCGCGGCGAAGGCCGAAGTCAGTTCCGCTGCGGGGGAGGGAATGGGGTCGAGTACATCCGTTGCGACGACATACCGCAACATTCAACATCGTCGTCACCGCATCATCATCGTCGACGACGACAATGCGCTGCGGCTCAGTAAAGCTCCGGGTCGACCTTCGCCACGTCGGGCGCCATGTCGGCCTGGCGCACGCACTCGGCAGCAACCAACTCGCACAGCTGCTCGATGAGCACCGGGGCCACCCCGGCGGCCCGCGCATCCTCGCACGCCTTGGGCAGGCTCGTGCGCACGCGCTGAGCCATGCGAGAGAGCTCGGCGCCCACCTGGCGGAAGGGTAGCGCGCAGGCGTGAGCGAGGTTCGCCCACTCGAAGGGCGACAGCTCCTGCGCATGGAACGCGTCGCCAATGGCCATGGCGTAGGTGTCGAAGAGCTTCTCGCCATCGAAGGCGAGCCCGCACACGAGGTCGTAGGCCGGCGCAAGCGAGAGCCCTTCGCGCCCCATGTAGAAGGAGACGTTCTTCGCGTGCGCATCGGTGTTGCCTATGAGCACCTGGAAGAGCACCCAGCGCAGCAGCGCAAGCCGCTCGGCGGCGGGCCGCGGGCAGTGCTCGAGGAGCGCAAAGAGCATCGGCAGCGACGCCCCCTCGCGTAGGTCGCGCACATCCCGGGTGTCGCCGTAGGGCCGCTCGTACTTGAGCGCCGACGACAGCCCCAGCGCCTGGCAGCCGTCGATGATGTGCCGGCGCACGACACGCCCCGCAGTGAGCTCGCGGTCGAAGCGCTTCACCGCCAGCACCGGTTCGGGCACTCGTACGAGAGCGACCTCGGCGACTGGCAGCCTCGACCAATGGGCAAGCCGCATACAGAAGAACTCGTTGCCGGTGAGCCCGGCAAGCTGCGGCGCGACCGGCTCGGGCTTGAGGATGTGGGTCGACGCGAGGCGCGCACCCTCGACGAGCGCCCACTGCCCGTCCTCCTCGAAGACGGCAATCTTGTCCTGGTAGCCCGCGATCGACAGACGCACGCGTCCGTCCCAGACCGAGAAGGGTTTGAACGGGCGCGCGCGGATGCGCTCCGAGAGCTCTTCGTGCGACAGCACCCGGCGGGTCTCGGCCACCGGCGCCGCCTCTGCCCCGGGAAGGCGCAGCTGCAGCGCTCCAGCGGTCTCCCCGCCCAGCGCCGCCAGGAGCCCCAACAAGTTGCCCTTCGAGACCTTGTGCGTGCTCGCCGCATCATCGAGTGCCTGCCCCTCGGGCAGCAGGTTGTCGAAGAACTGGCGCACCACAGCACTGTGGCGCTCGTCAGCCGCCGCCTCACCCGCCTCGAGCGGCAAGGTCGGACCGAGGGCGTAGCGCTCCTTGCGCGAAAGCCACGTCGGGCTGTAGCGAAACGCATAACGGTGGGTCGCCGCCGTGTAGCTCAGCGTGCCCGCGAGCTCCCCATTCATCAGAACGTCGAGCTCCATTACTCACGCGCCTCGCGGATGAGCTGCAAAATCGGACCGGCCTCGCCCGCCGGCACCATGAAGAGGCTCACGCCGAGCGCCTTCGCCACCCGCAGGGCAATCCCCAGCCCGACCGTTGGCTTGCCAGCCTCCAGGTCGCCCAGCGTCTGCTTGGCGACACTCACCGCCAGCGCCGCCTCCTCGAGGGTAAGCCCGCTGGCGGTGCGAGCCGCACGAACGGCCGCCCCGAACTCTTCGGACGTCGTGAGCTGGGGGTCGACGGGGAATGCAGTGGGAACAACGCGACGCGCCATTAAAATCCTCCTAGTACAACAGGAGTATAGGCGAATCTGCCTCGCGATTTACTAATACGCCTATCACAGCAGGCCGTTAAAAGCTGTCGCCCAGTATTCCGCAGAATACACCTACTTTGATAGCCGTATATATTGGACTCGCGTTACGCTGCGCGGCGCACACATGACCACGTGAATTGAAGTGTGCTGCGACAGCTATTGATCGCCGCTACAGCGGAAATAGCTGGATGCGATGTCGCCCTGTCGGTCGGGGCCAAGCGACCGGTGCTGGGCCGCCTGAGCGACTGGGTGGCACTTCTGCTTTTCAGCATCCCATCCCCGCAAGCAGCGGACGTCGTTCGCAAAGGAAACAGAAGATTGCAGAACGTTTTCTTGAGAATCACGGCGATCGGCAGGTTCGGCCTGTAGTACAGCAGGTCGTCGGCGCGCTTGGTCTTGCCGCGGCTGTGCAGATTGCCGCGCACGATGATGCGCCCGGCGGTGAAGGTGACCTCCTCGCGCACCTGGGTCTGCACATCCCAACCTGCCGAGGTCAGGGCGGGGGTGATGAACTTGGTGCAGATGTCGCGTTCCGAGAGGTTCTTGTTGTTCATTGCGCCTGCGCCGCCAACCGTCCGTCATCGGAAGATAGCACGCTGTGGAGCACAATGAGGTCGGCATCCCTCGCTCAGAACCGCGCGCCGACGACGATCTGGTGCACGTCCAGCCCGTCGTTCGGCTTCTCGATGTCCGCATTCGAGTAGTGCGAGTATTGCCAGCCCAGCCACCACTTCGCCGCGAACTCCACCCCCAGTCCGACATGCTGCGAGAACTGGAAGCGCGTGGACAGCTCCCTGCTGCCGAGCCTGTCGCGGCTGAGCATCGCGGCGCCGAGGCCGACCTCGGCGTACGGGCTCACCCGGGCCCCGTCGCGCTGCAGGCGCAGGATGCCGATCACCCCGCCCTGGGTCAGGCCATCCGGTCCGGGGCGCGAACCGGTGTAGCGGAATCGCGACAACTCGAGCTCGGGACGCAAGGTCGCGTCCCAGCCACCCCAGTCATCCGACCACACCGGGGCAAGGCGGACACCGATGCCGCTGCGTTCATAGCTGCCGCCGCTCTCTCCGTACTTCAGCACCACATCGGCAGCGCTCGCGGAAGCGGCCGACAGAGCGCAGGACGACACGGCAAGGCCCAGCGAGAGAAGGCGCACGCCACGCACGGATAAAAGACGCATCAGAGACATCCTCGGCAAAGTCAGTTTCACAAGACGTGATCATGTGCCGGCAGCCGCA
>DAOMOP010000110.1:0-8803 GCA_035444405.1 Rhodocyclaceae bacterium | reverse complement strand
TCGGCATCGGCATCGGCATCGGCATCGGCATCGGCATCGGCATCGGCATCGGCATCGGCATAACTCTACCGCATTCGTATCCGCCCGAGCTCGACTCGACAGCCGGGCGAGGCGAGCCGCGGCTTCGAGCCCGGCGCTCAACCGGTTCGTTGCGCGAGCTCGCGCTCCTTGCTCTCGAGTGACTCGATCAGCGTCTCGATTCCGCCTGCACGCAGGGCCTGCGTGAAAGTCCCCCGATAGCTGGTGACCAGACTGACGCCGGCGACGACGATGTCGAACACCTTCCAGCCGTCGGCCCGTTGCGCGAGCACGTAGTCCACCGCCACCGGCTGGCTGCCCGGCTGGCGGATCTCGGTCTGGACCCTCACCGTCTTGTCCGACGGCATCGTGCGCACCGGCTGCACGCCGACCGTCTGATCGCGATAGTGCGTCAGCGCCCCCGAATAGGTGCGCACCAGCATCCGATAGAACGCCTCGGTCAATCGATCCTGCTGCTCGGGCGATGCCGTGCGCCAGTCGCGCCCGACCGCGAGCATGGTCATGCGACGGAAGTCGAAATGCGGCAGCACCAGCTGTTCGACCAACGCGACCACCCGGCCGCTCTCGCCGGCGCGAAGCGCCTCATCGGTCCGGAGCTTTTCGAGCACCTCGTCGGAGAGGCGACGAATCAGCTCGTCGGGATTCGGACCCGTCGCCGAAGCGCCGATGGGCATCAGCGCCATCGCCGCAAGACACCACACCATCAGCATCGATCTCATTGTCATCACCTCGTCGGGAACATGTTCGCCCTTGCCGCGTGTCCGGCGCTCTTCACCGTGTCATGCGGCCTGCGGGCGGCAGCAGACGGGCTTCAGCCAGATGCGTGCCACAATTCACAACTGATTGAAATGCATGATACTGCTTTCTTACGGGCAGAATATGCATTATCGTGCAGCGTCAAGATGAACGTCCAGGTCTGAACGTTCGCCGTTCGACCCGCTTGCCCATCCGGCCGGGGCGCGCTACGGCGCCGGCGGCGTCCTGCCGCGCCGGCATGCGACCGAGCCGCCGGCGCCATTGGCGCCACGGCGTCTTTCGGTGCATCATCCCGTCCAGGAACACCGGTTCCGATGAGCTTGCATGCATCCCACGCCGATATCGTCAGACACCTCGAGCGAGCCGAACGGCCACGGCGCGCAAGCGGCCGCGGTCGGCGGCGATACCGCGGCGCATCGCGTGCGCGCCGAGCGGCGCGTGCAGTGGGCCCACGATCACGCTTTCGACACCACGAGCCGGGCTGCCGAACGCAGCACGCGGGCGGTCATGTGGCTGACCGCGGCGGCGATGGTGGTCGAGATCGCGGCAGGCTGGTGGTTCAATTCGATGGCGCTGCTGGCCGACGGCTGGCACATGAGCACGCACGCGCTGGCCATCGGCTTGTCCGCCTTCGCCTATGCCAGCGCACGACGCTATGCGAAGGATCCGCGCTTCGCTTTCGGCACCTGGAAGATCGAGATCCTCGGCGGCTTCGCCAACGCGATCTTCCTGCTCGCCATCGCCGTCTTCATGGTCCTCGAATCCACGGCCCGGCTGGCGTCGCCGCAACCGATCCAGTATCGCGAAGCGATCGTGGTGGCCGTGCTGGGCCTGCTGGTCAACATCGTCAGCGCGCTGATGCTGGGCAAGGCGCATCACCATGGTCACGATCACGCCGACAGCCATTCGCACGATCACGGCCATCACGCCGGGCACGCGCATCGTCACGACCTGAACCTGCGGTCGGCCTATCTTCACGTGATGGCCGACGCGGCCACGTCGGTGCTGGCCATCGTCGCGCTGGCCGGGGGCTGGCTCTACGGCTGGGCCTGGCTCGACCCGGTGATGGGCATCGTCGGCGCGGTCCTGGTCGCCGTCTGGGCCAGGGGCCTGATCATGGACACCGCGAAGGTTCTGCTCGATCGCGAGATGGACCACCCGGTCGTCGACGAAATCCGGCAGGCCGTCGAGGCGCCCGGCGGCGCGCATCCGATCCACATCACGGACCTGCACGTATGGCGGGTCGGCAAGAGCGTCTATTCGTGCGCGATGACGCTGGTCACCGACGACGCGACGCTGACGCCCGCCGCGGTGCGCGAGCGACTGTCCCGGCAAGAGCAAGTCGTCCACTCGACCATCGAAATCCACCAGTGCACGGACCCCGCCGCGTTCCGGGCGCTGGGCCCGCAGCACTCTGGTGCGGGCGAATCGCTGTCGCCGTGAAGACGTCGGCCGTTCTCGTCACGCGCGCGGCTGGGTGCTCGATGCGGGCGTGGCGTTGGCGCGCATGGCTGGGCACGATGCTGTGCGTGCCGCTGCTCGCCGCATGCGGCGCGCACGGCACGGCCGAAGACGTCACACTCGCCGAGCTCGCCGCCCGTCCACAGGCCTACGACGGACGCACGGTGCGCACGCGCGGCACGGTGCGCGCCTTCGACGCGCCGCGGCACTACTGGCTCGAGGACGCCGACATCAACCGCGTCGGCCTCGAGCCGATGGAGCGCATCGCGCCGCACCTCGGCCGCGAGGTCGCGGTGACCGGCCTGTTCAGCTACGCGCGCGAGCGCGGGCGCCGCATCACGATCTCGGACATCGCGCCGTTCGACGCGCCGCGCTGAGGGGTGCCGTGGTGCTACGCGACGCGCGCGAGCGCCTCGTCGAGGAATTGCACCGTGCGCTCGAGATTGTGCAGCTTGTCGAGCCCGAACAGGCCGATGCGGAAGGTGCGGAAATCGGCCGGCTCGTCGCATTGCAGCGGCACGCCGGCGGCGATCTGCAGGCCCTGGCCGAGCAGCTTGCGCCCGGAATGCAGCTCGGCATCGTCGGTGTAGCACACCACCACGCCCGGCGACTCGAAGCCCGGCGCGGCGACGCTGCGAAAGCCGCGCTTGGCGAGCAGCGCGCGCACCGCATCGCCGAGCGCCTGCTGCTCGGCGCGCACCTTGTCGAAACCGTAGCGCCGCGTCTCCTGCATCACGTCGCGCGCGACGCGCAGCCCGTCGGTCGGCATCGTCGCGTGATAGGCATGGCTGCCGTTCTCGTAGGCCTCCATGATCTGCAGCCACTTGCGCAGGTCGCACGCGAAGCTCGTGCTGGTGGTCGCGTCGATGCGCGCACGCGCGCGCTCGCCGAGCATCACGAAGGCGCAGCACGGCGACCCGCTCCAACCCTTTTGCGGCGCGCTGATCAGCACGTCGACGCCGGTTGCGGCCATGTCCACCCAGATCGTGCCCGAGGCGATGCAGTCGAGCACGAACAGCCCATCGACCGCGTGCACCGCATCGGCGACCGCGCGCAGATAATCGTCGGGCAGCATCATGCCAGCGGCGGTCTCGACGTGCGGCGCGAACACGAGGTCGGGCTTGAACTCGCGGATCGCCGCGACGACCTCCTCGATCGGCGCCGGCGCGAACGGCGCCTGCGGCCCGTCCTCGATCCGGCGCGCCTTCAGCACCGTCTCCTGCGCGGGAATGCCGCCCATCTCGAAGATCTGCGACCAGCGGTAGCTGAACCAGCCGTTGCGGATCACCAGGCACTTCGCGCCGGTCGCGAACTGCCGCGCCACCGCCTCCATGCCGAAGGTGCCGCTGCCGGGCACGACGACCGCGGCACGCGCGTTGTAGACCTCCTTGAGCGTCGCCGAGATGTCGTTCATGACCCCCTGGAAGGCACGCGACATGTGGTTCAGCGCGCGATCGGTGTAGACCACCGAATACTCGAGCAGTCCGTCCGGATCGACGTTCGGTAACAAGCCTGGCACTTTGCACTCCTTGAATGATTTGCGAATGGCCCGACCCGTTCATCCGCGGCCGCCGCCCCCTGCCGGTGCGGGCGACGCAGCTCGGAGTCGCTGCCATCGTCATGAGATCGGCGACGCGCCGACGACAAAGGCTCAGGATACCCCAAGTGCCTCGCGCGGCGCACGCCGCAACGGCTTGCCTCGCGGCGTCCTCGCGCTCATCATGAAGCGCCAGGACCCGGCCCCATCCGCACCACCCCGAGGAACCCGCCGACCATGACCCGCGCCATCGACACGTCCGGCCTCAGCCTGGTCGCCCACAGCTACACCGCGCTCGCGCCCGGCCCGCGGCTCGTCGTGACCGGTGCCGTGCACGGCAACGAGAGCTGCGGCACGCAGGCGATCCGCGACGTTCTCGGCGAACTCGAGGCCGGCCGCCTCGCGTTGGCGCGCGGCAGCGTGACCTTCGTGCCGGTCGCCAATCCGCTCGCCTACCGGCTGCGCCGCCGCGACGGCGAGCGCAACCTGAACCGCCGGCTGTTTCCGACCACCGCGCCGCAGGACTTCGAGGACCACGTCGCCAACTGGCTGTGCCCGCTGCTCGCCCGCCACGACGTGCTGCTCGACCTGCACTCCTTTCACACCCCCGGAGAGCCCTTCGTGATGCTCGGCCCGCCGGACAACGCCGGTCCCCTCGAGCCGTTCGCACGCGCGGCCGAGGAGCGCGCGCTGGCGCGCCACCTCGGCGTGCGCCGCTTCGTCGACGGCTGGCTCGACACTTACGCGCGCGGCGTTGCCGCGCCGCCGACCCGCATGCCGCGTCGGCGGCGCTCGACAGCGACCCGCGCTACGGCGTCGGCACCACCGAATACATGCGCACGGTGGGCGGCTACGGCGTCACGCTCGAGTGCGGCCAACACGACGAAGCCGGCGCGGCACGGGTCGCCCGGCACGCCATCGTCGCCGCGCTCGCCTTCCTCGGCCTCGTCGATGCGGACGCGCCGGCCCCGGCCGACGCGCCGCAGGGCCTGCGCCTCTTCGAAGTCGTGGACAAACAGCATGCCGCCGACGCCTTCGTGCGCGAATGGCCGAGCTTCGCGCCGCTCGCCGCCGGCGAGCGCATCGGCACGCGCCACGACGGCACGCCGGTCGTCGCCGCCGAGGACGGCTTCATCGTGTTCCCGAACCCGGACGCCGCGGCCGGCCAGGAGTGGTTCTATCTCGCCCGGCGCTGCGCGCTGTTCTGAACGGCCGTCGCCGCCCGGCCCGCACCTGCGGTGCTTCGCGCGGAACGGCGCCGCATACGCCGGGTCTCAGCGCATGAACGCCCACGACCGCAATCGGGAGGCGAGCATGAGCCAAGCCACCATCCACCCCGGGCGTCGGCGCCTGCTGCACGCGCTGACGCTGTCGGCACTCGGCGCGGGCCTCGCGCGCGCCCCGGCATTCGGCGCGCAGTGCGGCGTCACGCAGGCAACGACGGCCGGGCCGTTCTACGTGCACGGCGCACCGCGCCTGTCGGACATCAATCGCCATCGTGCTCCCGGCACGCCGATGCATGTCGTCGGCACGGTGTACGGCGGCGCCGACGGGCGCCAACCGATCGCCGGCGCGATCGTCGAGATCTGGCACTGCGACAGCGACGGGCAATACCACCCGAGCGGCAGCGGCGACATCGGCCGCTATGACGACGACGAGGTGAACCTGCGCGGCATCACTCTGACCGACGCCGACGGCCGCTTCGCCTTCGACAGCATCGTGCCGGGCCACTACGGCACGCGCCGCCGCCACATCCACTGGCATATAGTCGCCGACGGCCATCGCCCGCTGACGACGCAGTCGTACTGGGCGGACGAGCGCGGCACGCTGCGCGAGCGCCGCGACCCGGTCGACCGCGACACCGACGCGTGCCGCTGGGTCGCATTCGCGAGCGACGCGCGCGGCGTCGTCACCGGCAGCTTCGACGTCGTGCTCGCACCGATCGGCTGAGACGGCCGGCACTGCACAGCGCCGCGGCGCTGCTCTATAGTAGAGACGACGCGACGCGCAGCGGCCATGCCCGCCGCGCTCAGCCGCCGCTCCCCTTCCGGATCAGCGCCGCCCTGATCATGTCCAACGCCCCCGATCCCCTGATCGACCCCGAGCACGCCGCCTTCATGAGCGGCGCGGTGTCGATCGGCGTCGGCTCGTGCGATGCCGATCTGCTGCCCGACCTGACGCGCGCGTTCGGCTGCCGCGTCAGCATCGACCGCCGCCGCGTCACCGTCTTCGTCAGCGCCGAACAGTCGCGCGACGTGCTCGCCGACCTGCGTGCGAACGGCACCGTCGCGGTGGTATTCACGCAACCCGCCACGCATCGCACGGTGCAGTTCAAGGGCAGCGACGCGGCCGTCGAGCCGCTCGCCGACGGCGACCTCGCACGCATCGAACGCTACCGCGAAGCCTTCGTCGCGCATCTGGTCGCGCTCGGCTACAGCGCGCTGGCGATCCGCACGATGGTCGATTGCCCGCCGCACGAGCTCACCGCGATCGCCTTCACGCCCAGCGCGGCCTTCTCGCAGACGCCCGGCCCGCAGGCCGGCACGCCGCTGCATTCGCCACGATGACGATACGGCTCGACCTCATCCGCGAGTGCCTCGAAGGCACGGTGCCGGGCGTGATGGCGACCTGCTCGTCTGACGGCATACCCAACGTCGCCTACCTGTCGCAGACCGAGTTCGTCGACGAGCGCCACATCGCGCTGTCCTACCAGTTCTTCAACACCACGCGCCGCAACGTGCTCGAGAACCCGCATGCACGGCTCATCGTCACGCATCCGCTCACCGCCGAACGCTTCCGCATGCTGCTGCGCTACCTGCGCACCGAGACCGCCGGCGCGCTGTTCGAGCGCATGCGCGCCAAGCTCGCCGGCATCGCCTCGCACACCGGCATGAGCGGCATCTTCCGCCTGCTCGGCGCCGACATCTACCGCGTCGTCACGATCGAGCGCGTGCCCGGCACCGCGCTGGCGGCGCCACCGCCGCGCCGCAGCCTGCTCGCGGCGCTGCGCGCGAGCACCGAGCGCATGGCCGCGTGCCGCGAGCTCGACGCGCTGCTCAACGAAACCCTCGCGGTGCTCGAATCGCAGTTCGACATCCACCACACCCTGGTGCTGATGCTCGACGGCTCGGGCACGCGGCTCTACACACTGGCGAGCCGCGGCTACGAGGCGTCCGGCGTCGGCTCCGAAATCGGGCTCGGACAAGGCGTGATCGGCGTCGCCGCCCGCGAGGCCACGCCGATCCGCATCGGTCACATGACCCTCGACACGGCCTACAGCCGCGCGATCCGTGCCGCCACGCTCGAGAGCGGCTTCACCGACGGCCTCGAGACCGAGATCCCGCTGCCCGGCCTGCCCGAGTCGCGCAGCCAGCTCGCCGTGCCGATCCGCGCCTGCGGCCGGCTGCTCGGCGTGCTCTACGTCGAGAGCACGCAGGATCTGCGCTTCGGCTACGACGACGAGGACGCGCTGGTCGCGCTCGCCACGCAGCTCGGCGCCGCCGTGCTGCAGCTGCAGCAGGCCTGCGAGGCTGCCGACGAGCCCGCCACGCTCGCGGCCGATGCCTCGCCCACCGCCGGTGCCCCGGTCGTCGTGCGCCACTACGGCGAGAACGACAGCGTCTTCGTCGACGACGACTACCTGATCAAGGGCGTGGCCGGCTCGATCCTGTGGACGCTGCTGAACGACTTCGTCGCCAGCGGCCGCAGCCAGTTCAGCAACCGCGAGCTGCGCCTCGATCCGCGCATCCGCCTGCCCGAGGTCGGCGACAACCTCGAGGCACGGCTGATCCTGCTGCGCCGCCGGCTGGCCGAGCGCGACGCCTGCGTGCAGCTCGACAAGATCGCGCGCGGGCGGCTCGCGCTCGTCGTGCACCGTCCGCTGACGCTCATCGACGTGCCGCACGGCCTGCCGCGCCCGGCCGCGGCACCGCTTTCCTAAATCTTCGCTCAGCAAACCCTAAAACTCGCTTAAGCGCCGCAGCAGACCGTTCCACACCTGCCCGGCTGTCCTACAGTGCGCTCCACGTGCGGTCCCGCCCGTTGTTCCCCGGCTCCGCGCGGCCCGTCCTCTTGGCGGGATTCGTACAACGATCCGGAGACACAGCATGCAACACACCAAGGACGACAGCTCGCTCGTCGCGATGCTCGAGGCGATGATGCTGATCCGCCGCTACGAGCAGACCATCGTCGATCTCAGCGTGGCCGGCGAGGGGCCGGGCACGTGCACATCGGTCGGCCAGGAGGCCGTCGCGGTCGGCGTCGTGCGCGCGCTCGCCGCGCACGACCGCATCCTGACCAACCATCGCAGCGCCGGACACCTGCTCGCGCGCGGCGCCGACCCGGGGCGACTGTTCGCCGAGGTGCTCGGGCGCAGCACCGGCTACTGCAAGGGCAAGAGCGGTCACCTGCACGTGTCGGCGCGCGAGCTCGGCGTGATCCTGACCTCGACCATCGTCGGCGGCGAGCTCGCGCTGGCGCCCGGCGTCGCGCTCGCGCAGAGCATGACGGACGAGGACGACGGCATCGTCGCGACCTTCTTCGGCGACGGCGCCGCCTGCGAGGGCGTGTTCCACGAGTCGCTCAACCTCGCCGCGCTGTGGCAGCTGCCGATCCTGTACGTGTGCGAGAACAACCAGTGGCAGGCCTTCGTGCACCGCCGCGAGACGATGCCGGTCGACGAGGTGCGCGAGTGGGCCGCCGCCCATCGGGTCGCGGCGCGCAGCGTCGACGGCAACGACGTCACCGCCGTGCATGACGCCGCCCGCGAGGCCGCCGCCTACATCCGCGCCACCGGCAAGCCGTACTTCCTCGAGACGCTGACCTACCGCCAGCGCGGCCATTTCGAGCCGGACGACCAGGCCTACGTCGATCCGGCCGAGCTCGCCGCCTGGCGCGCGCGCGACCCGATCGAGCTGCTCGTGCTGCCCAAGATCGTCGCGCTCGCGATCGCGCTGCCGCTCCTGACGGTATTCGCCGACGTGACCGGCGTGCTCGGCGGCATGATCGTGG
>DAOMOP010000109.1:12014-13190 GCA_035444405.1 Rhodocyclaceae bacterium | reverse complement strand
CTCGTAGATCTGGCACACGCGCACGTCGCGGTAGATGCGCTCGACCGGGAAGTCGGAAACGTAGCCGTAGCCGCCATGCACCTGGATCGCATCCGAGCACACGCGCTCGGCCATCTCCGAGGCGAAGAGCTTCGCCATCGAGGCCTCCTTCAGGCACGGCCGGCCGGCGTCCTTGAGGCTCGCCGCATGCCAGACGAGCTGGCGCGCCGCCTCGAGCTGCGTGGCCATGTCGGCGAGGCGGAAATTGACCGCCTGGTGCTCGAAGATCGGCTTGCCGAAGGTCTCGCGCTCGTGCGCGTACTTGACCGCTGCCTCGAGCGCCGCGCGCGCCATGCCCAGGCACTGCGCGGCGATGCCGATGCGCCCGGCCTCGAGGTTGGACAATGCGATCTTGTAGCCCTCGCCCTCGGCGCCGAGCAGCGCGTCGGCCGGCACGCGGCAGTTCTCGAACAGGATCTGCGCGGTATCCGAGGCCTTCTGGCCCATCTTCTCCTCGATGCGCGCGACGACGTAGCCCGGCGTGTCGGCCGGCACCAGAAAGCACGAGATGCCCTTCTTGCCCGCCGCCTTGTCGGTGACGGCGAACACGATCGCGACGTCGGCATGCTTGCCGGTGGTGATGAACTGCTTGACGCCGTTGAGGATCCAGCCGTCGCCCTGATCGTCGTGCACTCGGACCGCGGTGGTGCGGATCGCCGACGCGTCCGAGCCGACGTGCGGCTCGGTCAGGCAGAAGCAGCCGAGCATGTCGCCCTGCGCGAGCGGCTTCAGCCAGCGCGCCTTCTGCGCGTCGCTGCCGTAGCGGTTCGGAATGCCGCAGGCGAGCGAGTTCTGCACGCTGACGATGGTCGAGGTCGCGCCATCACCGGCGGCGATCTCCTCGAGCGCGAGCACCAGGCTCACGTAGTCCATGCCGGCCCCGCCCCACTGCTCGGGCACCACCATGCCCATTGCGCCGAGCGCACCGAGCTCCTTCAGCGCCTCGCGCGGGAAGGTGTGGTTGCGGTCCCAGTCGGCGGCGAACGGCGCCAGGCGCTCCTGCGCGAAGCTGCGCATCGCGTCGCGGATCATCTCCTGTTCTTCGGTCAGGATCATGCTGTCTCTCCACTTCTTGTGCGGCGGCCGGGCAGGGACCGCCCCGATGAATCGATAACGCGTATCGCGTGGCGCGGCGGG
>DAOMOP010000109.1:0-12004 GCA_035444405.1 Rhodocyclaceae bacterium | reverse complement strand
CACGCACGCATCATCGCGTGCGAGCGCATCGCAGCGTCGCCGCGACACGGCACACGCTTGCGGCAGACATGCGCAATTATGCGCGCACGCGCCCCAAATGCACCCAAGCGTACCGCGAAGCGCGACGTGACAACTGCCAACAGGGTTGCAAATCCTGCCATGGCGCCGCAGGATTCCGGCTCATGAAGACTCTCGCCCCTTCGCCCGCCGAGCTCACGCGCGGCCGCGCCGCCACGCCGATCGCCTTCATCCGCGCGATCGTCCTCGGCTACCGCCGCCGGGGCATCGATCCGGCCAGCGCCCTGCAGCACGCGCAGATCCCCGAGGCGCTGCTTGCCGACCCCGCCGCGCGCGTCACCGCGGCGCAGATGGAAGCGATCTCCGGCTTCGCCATGCAGGAGCTCGACGACGAGGCGCTGGGCTGGTTCTCGCGGCGCCTGCCGTGGGGCAGCTACGGCATGCTGTGCCGCGCCTCGCTCACCAGCCCGACGCTGGAAGTGGCACTGAAGCGCTGGTGCCGCCATCATCGGCTGCTTACCGACGACCTCACCCTCGGCTTCAGCCAGAGCCGCAGCGCCGCCACCATCCGCATCGTCGAGGCGCGCGACTTCGGCGAGCTGCGCGAGCTCTGCCTCGTCAGCACGCTGCGCTACCTCCTCGGCTATGCCTGCTGGCTGATCGACTCGCGCATCGCGCTGACCGAAACCACGATGCCCTTCCCCGCGCCGCGCCACGCCGACGCCTACCCCTTTCTTTTCCCTGGCCCGCTGCGCTTCGAAGCCGACGCCGCCGCCCTCAGCTTCGACGCCCGCTACCTCGGCCTGCCGCTGCGCCGTGATGAACGCGCGCTACAGGTCATGCTCCAGCGGGCGCTGCCGCTGACCGTCCTCCAATACCGCCGCGACCGCCTGCTGGTCCACAGTGTGAGCCAGATCCTCGGCGCCGACCCGGCGGCCGCGCACACGGCCGAGGACGTGGCCGCGCAGCTCAACATGTCGGTGCGCACGCTGCACCGGCAGTTGAAGGAGGAAGGGGTGTCGCTGCAGCGGTTGAAGAACGACGCGCGACGGGAGCGGGCGATCAAGCTGCTGCTGCAGACGCGGAAACCGGTGAAACAGGTCGCGGCGGCGGTGGGATTCGAGAACGAGAAGAGCTTTGCGCGGGCGTTTCGGGAGTGGACGGGGGTGGCGCCGAGTCGCATCAGGCAGGCGGCGGGCGCACCGAACGGGATGGCCGGCTAGGCCGCGCGTCGGAATAACCGCTCCTCGGCCTCAGCCGTGACTTGCCGGCAGATGCCCGTGGAGCAGCAATGCGACGGTTACCTGTCACTCGCCTGCGAGGTGGCGACGAACGGCAGCTTCTCGATTCTGTGGGCGGGGACTGACCCAAGGGCGGCGTTCGTTAATAACACCGCGCAAACATCCCGCCTGACACGACTCGCGCCCACTGAACGCTGAACGTTCAGCACTGAACGTCCATGCAGTAAATGCACTATCGCGCATCTCTGGCTATCGGCACATGCATTATATTGCCAATCAAGGACTTGCGTACTCTGGCACGCGTCTCGCTCTGGTGCCTGCAGTGGCGAGGCATTGCTGAACATACCCCGCAAGCCGGATCAGAACTCGCCACACGACACAAGGCGCTGCGCACTATGTTGCAAGTTTTGCTCAACCAGATGAGGAACACCAAAATGAATACCACCGCACACAAATCGCTGACTCTTACCGCCTTTGCGTTGGCGCTGACCGTCACTGCCGGATCTGCATTCGCTGCAGCGAATCTGTCCTCGACTTGCGATATCGCGCCGCGGGCCGACACACGGGCGGATTTCCTGGTGAGCTTCCAGGACGACGAGCGGATCGCACCGCGCAGTGTCGGCCCGGCGGACCAGGGTGAGCGGATCGCACCGCGCAGCCTCGACGCGACGGTGCTGATCGCCTGGCAGAACGACGAGCGGATCGCACCACGCAGTGTCGGCCCGACGAACCAGGGTGAGCGGATCGCACCGCACAGCCTCGACGCGACGGTGCTGATCGCCTGGCAGGGTGACGAGCGGATCGCACCACGCAGTGTCGGTCCGACCGATCAGGGTGAGCGGATTGCACCGCGCAGCCTTGACTCTTGAGTCGCAGGCACGGCCGGCGCCCGGAGCCTTCGGCGCAGACCACGCCGCTGCACATGGTTTGGTCTGCGCCGGGTCCGACCGCCGCAGGCTCAAACGGGGACCGCTTCAAATCCGCCGCTGCGTCACCAGTCGGCGATGAACCGGCCCGCCCGGCACGCGCACCGTGTCAATGCCGGTGAGTGAGGCGTCGACACGGTGCGCGCACCGCCGCTGCGGCTTCACACGCTCAGGCGCGCTCCACCGCCAGCGCCGTCGCCTCGCCACCGCCGATGCACAGGCTCGCGACGCCGCGCTTGCCGCCGTGCTTCCTCAGCGCGCCGAGCAGCGTCACGACGATGCGCGCGCCGGAGGCGCCGATCGGGTGGCCGAGCGCGCACGCGCCACCATGCACGTTGACCTTGTCGTGCGGCAGCGCGAGCTCGCGCATCGCCGCCATCGTGACGACGGCGAAGGCCTCGTTGATCTCCCACAGATCGACATCGCCCGCCTGCCAGCCGGCCTTGCCGAGCACTTTGTGGATCGCGCCGACCGGCGCGGTCGTGAACCAGTGCGGATCCTGCGAGTGGGTCGCGTGCGCGACGATGGTCGCGAGCGGTGCGAGTCCGAGCCGCTCGGCGGTCGAGCGGCGCATCAGTACGAGCGCGGCGGCACCGTCCGAGATCGAGCTCGAGTTGGCCGGAGTGACGGTGCCGTCCTTCTTGAACGCGGGCTTGAGCGTGCCGACCTTGTCGAGCTGTGCCTTCAGCGGCTGCTCGTCGCGATCGACGACGGTCTCGCCCTTGCGCCCGGGCACCGTCACCGGCGCGACTTCCCACGCGAACGAACCGTCCTGGATGGCCTTTTGCGCACGCGTCGTCGACGCGATCGCGAATTCGTCCTGCGCGGCGCGCGAGAAATCGAAGTGCGCCGCGCAGTCCTCGGCGAAGGTCCCCATCAGGCGGCCCTTGTTCTCTTCCGAGTAGCGGTCCTCGAGGCCGTCGAAGAACATGTGGTCGAGCACCTGGCCGTGGCCGAGGCGGTAGCCGCCGCGCGCCTTGGGCAGCAGGTACGGGGCATTGCTCATCGACTCCATGCCGCCGGCGACCATCACCTCGTTGCTGCCGGCGACCAGGAGGTCGTGCGCGAGCATCGTGGCCTTCATGCCCGAGCCGCACACCTTGTTGATCGTCGTGCAGCCGGCGGAGGTCGGCAGACCGGCGCCGAGCGCGGCCTGGCGGGCCGGCGCCTGGCCGATGCCGGCCGGCAGCACGCAGCCCATGATGACTTCCTCGACCTTCTCCGCTGCGAGCCCGGCGCGCTCGAGCGCGGCGCGGATCGCGGTGGCACCGAGCTGCGGCGCGGTCAGCGCGGCGAGCTCGCCCTGGAAGCCGCCCATCGGCGTGCGGGCGGCGGAAACAATGACGATAGGATCACTCATGACTTGCTCCTTGGAATTCGAATCGCGGGCCGCGGCGGGCGGCCCTGCCCCCGCCGAAGGCGGCCGTCCTCGCCCTCCCCAACGGGAGGGCCGGGGTGGGGATGGGTGGACTCCGCAGCGCCAGCGGAAACCCATCCCCATCCTGTCCTGGAGGGCAGGCATTGCACAGCCAGCCCGCTACGGCGGCGCAAAGCGGCGCTTTGCGAAACCCCGCCTTCGCCCGCTTGGGGAAGGAACCTTCCGACGAGCCCGTAACAGACTCTCGCGCAGGAAGGCAGCCGCTCACGCCGTCTCCCCGAACAGCTCGCGCCCGATCAGCATGCGGCGGATCTCGCTGGTGCCGGCGCCGATCTCGTAGAGCTTGGCGTCGCGCCACAGCCGCCCGGTCGGGTACTCGTTGGTGTAGCCGACGCCGCCGAGCGTCTGGATCGCCTCGCCGGCCATCCAGGTGGCCTTCTCGGCCGAGTACAGGATCGCGCCGGCGGCGTCCTTGCGCAAGGTGCGCGCATGGTCCATGCGGTCGCACGCCTGGCCGACCGCATACACGTAGGCGCGCGTCGCGTTCCACACCGTGTACATGTCGGCGACCTTGCCCTGCATCAGCTGGAACTCGCCGATTGGCTGGCCGAACTGCTTGCGCTCGTGCAGGTAGGGCACGACCACGTCCATGCACGCCGCCATGATGCCGAGCGGTCCGCCGCACAGCACCGCGCGCTCGTAGTCGAGCCCGCTCATCAGCACCTTGACGCCGCCGCCGACCTGGCCGAGCACGTTCTCCTCGGGCACTTCGCAGTCGTCGAAGAACAGCGGATAGGTGTTCGAGCCGCGCATGCCGAGCTTGTCGAGATGCGTGCCGCACGAAAAACCCTTCATGCCCTTCTCGACGATGAAGGCGGTGATGCCGCGCGGACCTGCCTCGACGTCGGTCTTGGCATAGACGACCAGCGTGTCGGCGTCGCCGCCGTTGGTGATCCACATCTTCGCGCCGTTCAGGACGTAGCGGTCGCCCTTCTTGTCGGCGCGCAGCTTCATCGACACGACGTCGGAGCCGGCGTTGGGCTCGGACATGGCCAGCGCGCCGACGTGCTCGCCCGAGACGAGCTTGGGCAGGTATTTCTGCTTCTGCGCCGCGTTGCCGTTGCGGCGGATCTGGTTCACGCACAGGTTCGAGTGCGCACCGTAGGACAGGCCGACCGACGCGGACGCGCGCGAGATCTCCTCCATCGCGACGATATGGGCGAGATAGCCCATGTCGGTGCCGCCGTAGGCCTCGTCGACCGTCATGCCGAGCAGCCCCATGTCGCCGAACTTCTTCCACAGGTCGGCGGGGAACTCGTTCTCCCGGTCGATCGCCTCGGCGCGCGGCGCGATCTCGTTCTGCGCGAACGCGCGCACCGCGTCGCGCAGCGCATCGATGTCCTCGCCGAGATTCAGGTTCAGGCACGGTACGTTCATTCTCTCTCCTCGTTTGTTGTGGTCTGTCGTCACTGGTACTGCTCACTGATGCAGTGTGGTCCACGCCCGGGTCGATGTGAAGCGCGGCCCCGCGCGGCTCACTGCGCCCTTTCCTTCTTGCCGTGCATCGCAATGATGGTCTGCTGCATCACCGCGCACAGCGTCCATTGCTCGTCCTTGATCGCGAACACCTCGGCACGCGTGACGAAGAGCGTACGCCCCGGCTTGATCACCTCGCCGCGCGCGACCAGCCGCTCGCCGTCGGCCGGTGCGACGAGATTGAGCTTGTACTCGACCGTCAGCACGCTGGCATCGGAGGGGGTCAGCGTGTTGGCGGCGAAACCGCCGGCGTTGTCGGCGATCATGCCGACGATGCCACCGTGCACGTAGCCATGCTGCTGCGTGATCTCGGGCCGGTTGGCGAGATGGATCTCGGTGAAGCCGGGCTCGACGACGGCGAGCTCGGCACCGATCAGCGCCATCGCCTGCTGCAGCCGGAAGCTCGTGCGCACGCGCTCCACGTAATGCGGGTCACGAGGCTGGAACTGCGGCATGTCGGGTCTCACCATTTTCGTCCTCCGGACAGGCAATTATACGCAGCGATTTCCGTTGACGTAAACGTAAATCGAAGGCGAAAAAAATCAGGCGGCGCTGCGGATCCGCTTGGCCAGCTCGGCCTTCGCCTCGGCCGCGCCGGCAGCGTCGTCGCCGAGCAGGTCGTTGCACTGTTTCTCGAGCATCGAGATCTCGCCGAGCACCGCCTCGATGTCCTCGCGCTGCTGCTCGAGCGCGGCGCGGCGCACGGCCAGCACCTTCTGAAAGCGGCGCAGCTGCGGCGCGTAGTTGCGCACGCCGCCGTACATGTCGATGAGTTCCTTGATTTCGGCGAGCGAAAGCCCCAGCCGCTTGCCGCGCAGTGTAAGCTTGAGCCGCGTGCGATCGGCCTTGGTGTAGACGCGCGCACGCCCCGAGCGCGCCGGCCGCAGCAGACCCTGGTCCTCGTAGAAGCGGATCGCACGCGGCGTGATGCCGAACTCCCGTGCGAGCTCCGTGATGGTATAAGTCTGCTCTTTGGCCATGGTCCGACGCGGTTGCGGAGAATGTCCGCCGGTGCGGACGATTCGTGTTTTTCGGTGCAGAGTTAAGCAGATTTGCCCGACCTGATCAATCCGTCTTTTTGCCCATGATCCCACCCGTCGTCGAACCGACCCGAACAGGAGCCCGTCGGTGAGCCACCCGAACGAACTCGACTACCATCACGCCAGCGTGCCGCCGTGCGGCGAGGCGCAGCCGATCGTCCCCGGCCTGAGCTGGATCCGCATGCCGCTGCCCTTCGCGCTGGACCACATCAACCTGTGGCTGCTCGACGACGAAGGCGCGACGGTCGTGATCGACACCGGTTTCGGCCTCGACGAGGTGCGCGCGCAATGGACGCGCATGCTCGACGCGGACCGGCGCCAGATCGCCGGCGTCGTCGTCACGCACTGCCACCCGGACCACATCGGACTGGCCGACTGGCTGATGCGCCGCGACGACGCGCCGCTGTACATGACCCAGGGCGAGTACCTCGGCGCCCACGCCCTGTGGCACGAGACGCCCGGCTATGCCGTGGCCGACACGCTCGCGCACTTTCGCCGTCACGGCCTCGACGCGCAGCGGCTCGCCGCGCTCGAGCAGCGCGGCAACGGCTACCGCCGCGGGGTGCCGGCGCTGCCGAACACGTTCAGGCGCATGTTCGACGGCGACGTGCTGCGCATCGACGGCAGGCAGTGGCGCGTCATCGTCGGCTACGGCCACTCGCCCGAGCATGCCAGTCTGTACTGCGAGGCGCTCGGCGTGCTGATCTCGGGCGACATGCTGCTGCCGCGCATCTCGACCAACGTCAGCGTGCATGCTGCAACGCCGCATGATGACCCGCTGGCGTGGTTTCTTGCCTCGCTGCACCGCATCAAAGACTTGCCCGACGATACGCTCGTGCTACCATCCCATGGTCGACCATTTCGAGGCATCAAGGCCCGCATCCGGCAACTCGAGTCGCATCATCAGGAACGCTGCGACGCACTATTGTCGGCAATGCGTGCATCCGTGAGCGCCGCAGAGCTGATCCCGACGCTGTTTCCCCGCGAGCTCGACACGCACCAGGTGTTGTTCGCGATGGGAGAGGCGATCGCCCACCTCAACCATCTTGCCAACCAGAAAAAGGTGCGCAGGTTCGTGGACAGCGACGGCATGGTCCGATTCGAACGAACTGCCTGACCACAAGGAGTGCAAGACAAATGGCTGCCCCCACCCCCGAAAAGGCATATGCCGAGCTGCCCGACCCCAAGGACGTCGCCAAGACCTATGCGGAAGTCGCCCAGCGCGCCTCGTCGCTGATCAGCGAGCACGTCCAGCGCCAGCTGCAAAAGGGTGTGACCGCCCCCAGCGACGAGCTCGGCATCGCCCAGGCCTTCATGGACATGATGGCCAAGCTGCTGTCCAACCCGTACAAACTCGCGCAGACGCAGATGAACCTGGTCTGGGACTACTTCTCGCTGTGGCAGCACGCGATGCTGCGCGCGATGGGCATGCACTCGGAGCCGGTCGCCGCGCCCGAGAAGAGCGACAAGCGCTTCAAGGACGAGCAGTGGGAGGAGCACTTCCTGTTCGACTTCATCAAGCAGTCCTACCTGATCGCCGCGCGCCACGTCCATGACACGGTGTCCTCGGTCGAGGGGCTCGACGAGCAGACGCAGAACAAGGTCAATTTCTTCACGCGCCAGTACATCGACGCGCTGTCGCCGTCGAACTTCGCGCTGACCAACCCCGAGGTGTTCCGCGAGACGGTCAAGAACCACGGCCAGAACCTGATCCGCGGCCTCAACAACCTGCTGCGCGACATCGAGGACGGCGGTGGCCAGCTGCGCGTGCGCATGACCGACACCAGCGCCTTCGAGCTCGGCAAGAACGTCGCGACCACGCCCGGCAAGGTGGTGTTCCAGACCGAGATGATGCAGCTCATCCAATACACGCCGAGCACCGACACCGTGCTCAAGCGCCCGCTGCTGATCGTGCCGCCGTGGATCAACAAGTTCTACATCCTCGACCTGCGCGAGAAGAACTCCTACATCAAGTGGGCGGTGGACCAGGGTCACACCGTGTTCGTGATCTCCTGGGTCAACCCCGACGAGAAACTCGCCGAGAAGAGCTTCGACGCCTACGTCAAGGATGGGGTGGTCGCCGCGCTCGACGCCATCGAGAAGCAGACCGGCGAGAAGGAAGTCAACGCCGCCGGCTACTGTCTGGGCGGCACCCTGCTCGCCACCACGCTGGCCTACCTCGCCGCCAAGCGCCAGAAGCGCATCGCCTCGGCCACCTTCTTCACCACCATGACCGACTTCACCGACCCGGGTGAGCTCGGCGTGTTCATCGACGAGGGCCAGGTCACCAGCCTCGAGAAGAAGATGTTCGAGCGCGGCTTCCTCGAAGGCTCGGAGATGGCCGGTACCTTCAATATGTTGCGCGCCAACGACCTCATCTGGTCCTTCGTGGTGAACAACTACCTGATGGGCAAGGATCCGTTCCCGTTCGACCTGCTGTACTGGAACTCCGATTCCACGCGCATGCCGGCGGCGATGCACAGCTACTACCTGCGCAACATGTACATGCAGAACCGCCTGGTCGAACCGGGCGGCATCGAGATCGACGGCGTGGCGATCGATCTCTCCAAGATCAAGGTGCCGTGCTACTTCATCTCGACGATCGAGGACCACATCGCACCGTGGAAGAGCACCTACATGGGCGCGCGTCACTTCGGCGGTCCGGTGCGCTTCGTGCTCGGCGGTTCGGGCCACATCGCCGGCATCGTCAATCCGCCGGCGGCCAACAAGTACGGCTACTGGATCAACCCGACCGCGAAGCTGCCCGAGACGGCGGACGCGTGGTTCGAAGGCGCCGAACAGCAGCCGGGCTCGTGGTGGACCGACTGGCAGGACTGGGTCACCACGCACGACGCCGAACAGGTCGACGCGCGCGATCCGGCCAAGGGCAAGCTCAAGGTGCTCGAGGACGCGCCCGGCTCCTACGTGAAGCTGCGCCTCGACCAGAAGCGCGCCGCCTGACGGTCGTCGCCACACGCGCCGCCCCGATGCACCGCGGGGCGGCCGTCGATCGATGCGAGGGGGTTGCGGCCCCTTTTTTTCATGGCCCCGCCACGGTACGTCGACGCCGCGCACGCACGCCGGCGCCCGACGCCCTCCCTCCATGCTGCCTGCGACGACCGAACGCCCGCTGACGCGACTCGTGCTCGACACCAACACGGTGATGGCGCTATGGTTCTTCGCGGATCCGGCGCTCGAGCCGCTGCGCACCCGGCTGGCCGGCGACACGCCGGTGCTGGCGACGCGCGCCGACGCGCTCGAAGAGCTGCGTCGCGTGCTCGCCTACCGCCAGTTCGCGATTCCCGCGGCGCGCCAGGCGCAGATCCTCGACGCCTATGCGCGACGCTGCACCCTGGTCGAGACGCCCGGCATGGTCCCGCCCGCGCTGCCGAACTGCCGCGACCCGCACGACCAGAAGTTTCTCGAGATCGCGCGCGACGGCGGTGCGAGCCACCTCGTCAGCCGCGACAAGGCCTTGCTCAAACTCAACCGCCACCGGCTGATACGTCCGCTGTTCGCGATCGTCACGCCCGAGCGCCTGTGCGAAGCGCTGCTCTTGCGCCCCTGAGCGCGCCCGCTCAGGGCGCGTTGCCGGCCAGCGCCAGGCGCAGATCGGCGAGGTAGTGCAGGCCGGCCACCGCCCGGCTGCCGTACCACGAGGCCATCTGGCCGTCGATCAGCGCCGCCGGACGCCGCGCCAGCGCCTCGACCTCGGCCAAGTGACGCTCGCGAAAGCGATACGGCTCGGACGACAGGAACACGCGCGCGAGCGACGCGATCCAGTCGGCCTGCCAGTCGACCACCGGATAGCGTGCCGCCGCCTGCTCGGGCCGCGTCTGCCAGCCCACCCGCGCGAGCATCGCCGAGATGTAGGTGTCACGGGCGATCGTCATCCACGGCTCGCGCCAGATCAGATACAGCACCGGCTCGGGCGGCAGCGCCGCGGTGACGCCGCGCGCACGCGCGAGCGCCGCCGCGAGCGCGTCGGCGAGCGCGTGCGCGAGCGCCTCGCAGCCGAACACGTGACCGAAGAGCCGGTACAGCGCGAAATTGTCCTCCGGCGTGCACGGATGCGTGACGATGACGTTGGGGACGAAGCCGGCGAGCGCCTCGACCGTGTCGCGGCGGTTCTCGTCGATGTTGACGATCAGGTGGGTCGGCTCGAGCGCGCGCACGGCGTCGATCCTGACATCCTTGGTGCCGCCGACCTTGGTGATGGCGCGCAGCGCCTCGCGCGGGTGCACGCAGAAGCCGCTGCGCCCGACCAGGCGATCGGCGAGTCCGAGCTCGCACACCAGCTCGGTCAGCGACGGCACCAGCGACACGATGCGCACCGCGCCGCGGGCGCGTGCGTGCGCGGTGCCGGCCGCATCGGTGACGACTCGGGGTTCGTCCGCATTGGCGCTCATGGCGAATTGGTTCATCATCGCAAGGGACAGGGCCCGATTCTAGCGCGCCGCCCGGTCGCGCGGCGAACGGGCGCGGCAACGCCGCAACCCGCACATGCGGTGCGGCCGCGCGGCGCCACACGCGCGTTGCGCGGCAAGCGCGGCGGACAACGACGGCTGCGGGAGGACCATGCGATGCTGATCGGCGTACCACGCGAAACCAAGATCCACGAGTACCGCGTCGGCCTGACGCCGGCGAGCGTGCGCGAGGTCGTCGCCCACGGCCACGAGGTCATCGTCGAGCGCGGCGCCGGGCTCGGCATCGGCGCGCGCGACGACGATTACGTGCGCGCCGGTGCGCGCCTGGCCGGCGACGCGGCAGCGGTGTTCGCCGCGGCCGAGCTGATCGTCAAGGTCAAGGAGCCGCAGCCGGCCGAGCGCGCGTGGCTGCGCGCCGAGCAGGTGCTGTTCGCCTATCTGCACCTCGCCCCCGACCCGCAGCAGGCCCATGCGCTGATGGCGAGCGGCGTCACGGCGATCGCCTACGAGACCGTCACCGACGCCGGCGGCGGGCTGCCGCTGCTCGCACCGATGTCGGAAGTCGCCGGGCGCATGAGCGTGCAGGCCGGCGCGCACTGCCTCGAAAAGGCAGCCGGCGGGCGCGGCGTGCTGCTCGGCGGCGTGCCGGGGGTGGAGCCGGCGCGCGTCGTGGTCCTCGGCGGCGGCGTGGTCGGCAGCAACGCGGCGCTGATCGCGCTGGGCATGGGCGCAGCGGTGACCGTGATCGACCGCTCGGTCGATGTGCTGCGCCGGCTCACCGAGCGCTTCGGCCCGCAGCTCAAGACCGTGCACGCGAGCCGCGATGCGATCGAGGCCGAGGTCGCGAGCGCCGAGCTCGTCATCGGCGCGGTGCTGGTGCCCGGCGCGAACACGCCCCGGCTCGTCACCCGCGACATGGTGCGCGAAATGCTCCCCGGCGCGGTGATCGTCGATGTCGCGATCGACCAGGGCGGCTGCTGCGAGAGCTCGCGCCCGACCACGCACGCCGAGCCGACCTACGTCGTCGACGAGGTCGTGCATTACTGCGTCGCGAACATGCCCGGCGCGGTCGCGCGCACCTCGACGCAGGCGCTCAACGCGGCCACGCTGCCGCACGTGCTGGCGCTGGCCGAAAAGGGGTGGGAACAGGCGCTGCGCGACGACGCGCACCTGCGCGCGGGGCTCAACGTCTGCGCCGGGCATATCACGCATCCCGGCGTGGCCACGGCGCTCGGCGTCGACTGCCAGCCGGCCGACGCCGCCGTCTCCGCCTGAACGGACCGCAGGCCCCATCGCCGCGATCTGCGGGTACGCACGCCGCGGCCGCTGCGCCCGCGCAGCGGCTCCGGATGGAAGGTCGCCTCGTACTCCTTGCCGTCCGCGAGCACGAGTACGCCGTCGCGATGGCCCGCGAGGTCCAGTTGCTCGGCGTCGGAAC
>DAOMOP010000108.1:0-13215 GCA_035444405.1 Rhodocyclaceae bacterium | reverse complement strand
GAATTGCTGCATCGAGACCGCGGACGGCAGCCGCTACGTGTTCAAGATCAGCAACCCCTCCGAGTCGGTGTCGGTGGTCGACCTCCAGATCGGTGCGCTCGAGCACATCGCCCGCGTTTCACCCGACCTGCCGGTGCCGCGCGTCGTGCGAACGCTGGGCGGCGGCACGCGCGACACGGTGACATTGCCCGGCGGCGTCCCGACCACGGTGCGGATGCTGACCTACCTCGACGGCATCCAGATCCGGGAGACGCCCCGGACCGCCGGGCAGCGCCGGGCCATGGGGGCATTCCTGGCCAGACTGAACCTCGCGCTGCGCGACTTCTCGCATCCTGCGGCGACGCACGACCTGCTCTGGAATGTCTCGGCGGCGCACCGGCTCACCGCCAAATTCGATGCGATCGACGCGGGCCCGCGTCGCGCGCTGGTCGAGTCGTTCATGTCGCGCTTCACCGACCATGTCCTGCCGCGTCTGGCCTCGGTGCGGGCGCAGGTCATCCACAACGACTACCACCTCTACAACGTGCTGGTCTCGCCCGACGATCATGAACGCATCCTGGGGATCATCGACTTCGGCGACATGCTGCACGCGCCGCTGGTCGGCGAGGTCGGTACGGCGGCGGCCTTCCACATGACCGGCTGCGCCGATCCGTTCGAGGGGCCGGCGCAGTTCGTGGGGGCCTACCACGCGATTCTGCCCCTTGTGGACGCGGAGCAGGAGATCGTCGCCGATCTCATGGCCACGCGCCACCTCGTCACCGCGTTGATTTCGGAATGGCGCGCCAAGCGCTACCCCGAGAACCGCGCCTACATCATGCGCCACAACCCCGCCGCCTGGGAGGCGCTGTCCCAGCTGGCCGATCTTTCCCGCAATGAGATGCGCGACCGGCTGCTGGCCGAAGTGCGCGAAGTGCAAATCGGATAAGCAAAAGGAAAAGACTATGAAAAGCACCACCGACCTCAACATGGTCAACGCCTACATCCCCGGGCGCGTCGACGTAGGTCCCGCCACTGCGGCGATGATCGCCCGGCGCGACGCCCTGCTCGGCCCGGCCTACCGGCTGATGTACGAGCATCCGCTGCACATCGTGCGCGGCGAAGGCGTGTGGCTGATCGATCCGGAAGGCCGCCGCTACCTCGACATCTACAACAACGTCGCCTCCCTCGGGCATTGCCATCCGGCGGTGGCCGAGGCGATCTGCAAGCAGGTGCAGATTCTCGCGACCAACACCCGCTATCTGCACGACACGATCCTCGAGCTGGCCGAACGCCTGCTCGCGACGGTGCACGAGACCGAGCTCGCCCACCTCATGCTGACCTGCACGGGCAGCGAGGCGAACGACCTCGCCTATCGCATCGCCCAGGTCCGCACCGGCGGCACGGGCGTGATCGTGACCGAAACCGCCTATCACGGCTTCACCGACGCCGTATCGAAGTTCTCGCCATCGCTGGGCGTGACGGTCGATCTCGGCGCCCACGTGCGCCTGGTCCGGGCACCGAGCCGCTATCACGCCGAAGGGGCCGACCTCTCCGAACGCTTCACCCGCGACGTCGAGGCGGCGATCGCCGATCTGCAGCGCCACGGCATCAAGCCGGCGGCGCTGATCGTCGACTCGGTGTTCACCAGCGACGGCATTCTTCCCGACCCGGCGGGCTTCCTGAAGGGCGCGGTCGACGCGATCAAGCGGGCCGGCGGCCTCTTCGTCGCCGACGAGGTCCAGCCCGGCTTCGGCCGCACCGGCGAGCACATGTGGGGCTTCCAGCGTCACGGCGTCAGCCCCGACATCGTCACCCTGGGCAAGCCGATGGGCAATGGGCAACCCATCGCGGGACTGCTGGCCACCGCCGACGCGCTGGCGGAGTTCGGCAAGAACTCGCGCTACTTCAACACCTTCGCCGGCAATACCGTCTCGTGTGCGGCGGCGCTGGCGGTGCTGGATACGATCGAGAAGGAAGGCCTGGTGGAGCATGCCGCGAAGGTCGGGACGATCCTGCGCGAGGGCATCGCCGAGCTTGCCCACCGGCACGAGGCGATCGGCGACGTGCGCGGCGTGGGCATGTTCGTCGGCGTGGAACTCGTCTCGGACCGCGCATCGCGCGCGCCCGACCGCGAGTTCACCACCCGGGTGGTCAATCGCATGCGCGACAAGGGTGTACTGCTCAGCGCCTGCGCCATGGGGCACAATGTGCTGAAGATTCGGCCGCCGCTGGTGCTGTCGGCGGAACAGGCCGGTATCGTGATCGAAGTGCTCGACGAAGCGCTCACCGCCGCTCGATCGGCAACACCGGGGTAAGCGCGACCGACACTGACGCGAGCATCGACTCATGCGAGCTCCAGCATCCCTCGACCCGTTCGACATCAAGATCCTCGTGCATCTCCAGCGCGAGGGACGCTGCTCAAATGTCGAACTGGCCGCAGCCGTTGGCCTCAGTGAGAGCCCGTGCCTGGCCCGGACAAAGCGGCTTCAGGAAATCGGCGTGATCCGGGGCTTCCACGCGGATGTCGCGCTGGAGAGGCTGGGCGCCTACGTCATCGTGTTTTCCGAGGTGACGCTCGGCAGCCATCACGTGCCGGACTTCCGCAAGTTCGAAGCCGGGGTCGGCAAGTACCCCGAGATCGTCGACTGTTACAACGTCAGTGGCGGTTACGATTACCTTCTGAAAATCGTGGTGCCCAGTGTCGCCAGTTTTCAGGCGCTGATGGAGCGGCTGCTGGAAGACGATATCGGCATCGTGAAGTTTTCCAGCCGGATCGTGTTGCGCCAGCCGCTCGAGCGACGCGAATATCCGCTGAAGGTTCTCATAAGCGGAGAGCCGAGTTGGGAGTGATGAGGTCCTGGCCGATCGACCGATCAGCATCGGCGTGTCCCCGGCCCGCTGACAAGCGCGCCGGGGTACTCGGCGTTCTGAAAGCGTGAAAGGGCTCGATTAGGCTGGACCGCGACGGCGGCGGACCTCGTCTTCGGGGCGTATTCCCAGCTGCGTGCGCTCGCTGAAGTGTACGCAAGCGACGACGCCAAGGAGAAGTTCGTGCGCGACTTCGTGAAGGCGTGGACCAAGGTGATGAACCTGGACCGCTATGACCTGCTCGCGCAGGGCGAGGCGCACGCACGGCGCGCAGTGGCTGCGGGCGGTTGAGGCGGGTGGCGCCCGTTCGAGGTGGCGCGCCTTGTATTTCATCGTGTTCAGGGGTTTTTCGTATTCCTTGATCGACACCTGCGCCTTTATAAAAGAGGCCGCAGCCCCAGCTGCGGCGGCGGCCCAACGGGGGCACCCTGCCCCCGAATTTCGTCTCTTGGAAAAGACTGTGGCGTTACTGCAGGCCGACGACGCCGTCGTCGGCCCGCGTGATCACGATGGTCGCCGAGCGTGGACGCGGGCCCGCCGGGTTCGGCAGGATCGGCGCCGCGTCGGGATGGGCGAAGACGCTGCCGCTGTCCGGCCAGTTGCTGGTGAATTCACCCGGCCTCGAGCGATCACCCGGGTGCTGGAAGTTCACGAACAGGTTTTTGCCGTCGGGCGTGGACACGACACCCGTCACCTCCTGATCGAAGGGCCCCGCCAGGAAGCGCTTGATTTCACCGGTGATCGGATTGGCCGCCAGCATCGCGTTCTCGCCGAACGGGCCGCTCGCCTGCTGACTGCCGCTCATGTCGGTCTGGATCCAGAGGATTCCGAACTGGTCGATCCACAGTCCGTCGGGGCTCGCGAAGATGTTGTTGGCATCGAGCGCGGGACCATTGTGTTCCGGCACGATCTGGCTGTCGGATTGCGGGCCGGCGAGCACGAACAGATCCCATTCGAAGCGGGTCGCGAACGCACGGTTGCCCTGCTCGCGCCAGCGAATGATGTGACCGAAGGGGTTCGGGCCGCGCGGGTTGGCGGCATCGATCGGATTGCTGCCGTCTTCACCGGTGCGTTGGCTGTTGTTGGTCATGGTCATGTAGACCTCGCGCGTCTGCGGATGCACCGCACCCCATTCCGGACGGTCCATCTTGGTTGCGCCGATCACGTCGGCCGCCAAGCGTGTGTTTACGAGCACGTCGGCCTGATCTTTGAATTCCACACCGGCCATTGCAGCCGCCGTTCGAAAGCCGGCATCATCGATGTCCAGCGCCAGCCAGTCGCCGGTGCCGTCGTCGTTGAAGCGGGCCACGTACAGCGTGCCCTCGTCGAGCACATCGCCTTTCATGCCGCGCGTGTAGCGGGCCTTGGTGACGAACTTGTAGACATACTCGTTTTGGGCATCGTCGCCCATGTAGAAGGCCAGCGGTTGCCCCTGTTGCGGGGGAGCGAAGACGCAGCCTTCGTGCGCGAACCGGCCCAAGGCGGTGCGCTTCTTCGGCGTGCTGGTTGGATCGAATGGGTCGATTTCCACGATCCAGCCCATCGTGTTGGGCTCGTTGTGGTAGTCGTCGGCGCTCGTCTCACCCTTGATAGACGCGTCGAAGCGGACATACTGGTCTTCGCCGCTCTGTGCGGTTTCCCAACTGTACCGGCTACCGGTTGTCCGCACGCCATAACGGGAGAACTCGCGTGGGAGGTCGAGGCTGAGATCCTTGGAGATGCCGGCGGCTTGCAGCAGGTCGGCCAACGTGCCCAGCAGTTGACGACCGGTATCGTTGAAGGTGTTGCCGATCTGGGTGTACACCTCATTGGTCACCTTTTGATCGAGTATCTCGTCGAAGATGCCAAGGAGCCGGTTCGTCTCCGGGTAATAGCGGGCGTAGTAGCGGCCTTGTACGAAGGACGCCTTAGACCCGGGGAAGTGGGCCGGTTGCGTCTCCTCGAACCAGTTGAGCAGCGCATCGGCGCGCGCCTGCTTGACCCGATTGTTGAAATAGCCGGCCCAGTTCTCCTCGCAGGTCAGGTAGGTGCCCCAGGGTGTGTAGCCGTGGGCACAGTTGTTGATGGTGCCGCGAGCCATCGTCCCGTCGGGGCTGTGCCTTGTCTGGACGTGCTCGCTGCCGCGCACCGGACCGCGAATTTCCATCGGCGTGCCGGCGGTGATGCGGCGGTTGTACTGGCCGTCCACGACGTTCCAGGTGCCGTTCGTATTCTTGATCTCGATCACGCTGACGCCGTGGGCGGCGATCTCCTTGCGTACCTCGTCGGTGGGCCGTTGGCCGCCCACGAAGGTCGGGCCGTTGACGTGCAGCACACGCTGGTCGACGTACTCGTGATTGACGCACAGAATGCCGTGGCCGTTGGGATCGTCGGCGCTGGGGAAGTAGTGCATGCCGTCGTGGTGCGAGCCGATCTGCTGTTCCTGGTCGGCGCCGCTGTTGCCGTTCATGCCGTCATATGCGGGAGCGCTGCCATTGATCGGTTCACCCCAGGGAATCAGCACCTGTGCCCGGTAGCCGTGGGGAATCGTCGCGGTGTCCGAGCGCACGACGGGGATCGCGGCAAAGCCCAGCGTCGGGTTCAGTGCGAATGGGGGCCGGCCTTGCGCTGCCGGCGGCAAGAATCCGGCCCTTGCATGCGCAACCGAGGCAGCGCCGGTTGTCGCAAAAAGGCCCGCAACTGCGGCGCCGAGGCCACCGGCGAGAACCTGGCGGCGCGACAAGCGCTTCTCCATGATGCTTGAGAAGTGCGGGTTGTCGGAATGGTTGCTCATCGGCTCGTCGCCGTTGTCTTCGGTCAGGTGGACAGGCGGGAGTTGCTTGCTCATCGGTGCCTCCGGTGTCGGGGAGTGGTCGGATGGAGGCTAAAGACTGGACTCGATCTGCTACAAACTGATGTCGTGCAGATGAAGATCTCTTCCCCACCTTCCGGTACGGGGATGCAGCCAAGATGATCGACTGGCTCGTGGAAGCCTTCGGGTTTTCCGTGCATGCAAAGTATCTCGAAGACGCGGGCGTCGTTGCACACGCGCAACTCGCGTTCGGATCGTCCATGATCATGCTCGGGAATACGCGACGAGACGCGTACGGTGAGATGGTCGGATCGCCGGGCGCGCCTGGCGGCAAATCCGTCTATATCGCCGTCGATGACGTGGATGCCCTGTTTGCCAGGGCGAAGGCTGCCGGCGCAAGAATCGAGGAGGCGCCCACGGACAGGGACTACGGCAGCCGCGAGTTCATCTGCCGCGACCCGGAAGGCAACGTATGGTGCTTCGGGACCTACTGGCCGAAGGCGCACGAGCAGTCGTAGATGCCACCGGGAATCCGCTTGGCCAGCGCCGCCGACCTGCCGATCCTGCAGGAGATTCGGCGCGCCACCTTCGCGCCGGTGTTCGCGTCGTTCCGCACCTACCGGAAGGCAGGGTTCGCTGCGCAGATTCCCAGCGTCTGGATGTGTCGCCGACGGTAAATGGGTACCGGTGCCAGCCGGTCCGGAGGCGTGTGGAACCGCCTCCGACGCGGCGCGGCGATCAGCGCTTCAGGTTGCCCTGGCACAGATACTTGGTATGCATGTACTCGTCGAGGCCGTAGCGCGAGCCCTCGCGACCGTAGCCGGAGTCCTTGATGCCGCCGAAGGGCGCAGCCTCGGACGCGAACGCGCCCTCGTTGATCGCGACGATGCCCGACTCCAGCGCCGCGGCGACGCGCCACACGCGGTCGATGTCGCTCGAATAGAAATAGGCGGCGAGGCCGTAGGGCGTGGCGTTGGCGACCTCGAGCACCTCCGCTTCGCTCCCGAAGCGGAACACCGGCACCACGGGGCCGAAGGTTTCCTCGTGCGCGAGCGCCATGTCGGTGGTCGCCCCGGTGATGAGGGCGGGCGAGACGAAGTTGCGACCGAGCTGGGCGAGCCCGCGCGTGCTGCCGAGCACGAGCCGGGCGCCCTTGTCGAGGGCGTCCTGGATGTGGCGCAGGATCTTCTCCACCGCGCGCGCGTTGATCATCGGGCCGATGAGCGCGTCGGCACGCGTGGCGGCGCCCACGGTGAGCTTGCTCATGCGCTCGGCGAGCTTGGCGACGAAGGCCTCGTGCACCGCGTCGTGCACGAACACCCGGTTGGGGCTCACGCAGGTCTGTCCGCCGTTGCGGAACTTGGCCACCATCAGCCCTTCCACCGCGGCATCGAGGTCGGCGTCCTCGAACACGATGAAGGGCGCGTTGCCGCCGAGCTCGAGCGAGAGCTTCTTCAGGGTCCCGGCTGACTCGCGCGCGAGATGCTTGCCCACCGGCGTCGAGCCGGTGAAGGTGATCTTGCGCACGCGCGCGTCCGCCAACCATTGGCCGACCACGGCCGGGGTCGCCTCGCGCGATGCCGTGACGATATTGAGGGTGCCCGCGGGCAGACCGGCCTCTTCGGCGAGCCGCACCAGCGCGAGCGAGGTGAGCGGCGTGTCCTCGGCGGGCTTGCACACCACCGAGCAGCCTGCGGCGAGTGCGGGTGCGATCTTTCGGGCGATCATCGCCGCCGGAAAGTTCCACGGTGTCACCGCCGCGATCACGCCGACCGGCTCCTTCACGACCGACATGCGGCGCCCGTCCACCGCCGCGGGAATCAGGTCACCGTAGGCGCGCACCGCCTCCTCGGCGAACCACTCGACGTAGGTCGCCGCATACAGTACCTCGCCGCGACCTTCCGCGAGCGGCTTGCCCTGCTCGCGCGAGATCAGCCGCGCCAGATCCTCCTGGTTGGCGATGATCGCGGCATGCCAGCGCTTGATGAGCTGCGCGCGCTGGCGCGCCGGCGTGTCCCGCCACGCGGGAAACGCCGCACTGGCGGCGTCCACCGCCGCCTTGGCATCGGCCTCGCTGCTGTCGACCACCTGCACGATGAGGCTGTCGTCGGCCGGGTCGAGGACGTCGAAGCTTCGGCCATCAGAGCCGTCACACCACTCTCCGCCGATGAAGTTCCGGGATTGGATCAAGTCGTCACGCGCCGGCGTGAGGGTCAGGGTCGAAGTCATCGCACATCCTCCGCATGGGATTTTCAAGGCCGCATTCGCTGCCGACTGAGCGGGAGCGAATCCGATCGACACAGCTTAGAGATGAGCGAACGGACGTTTGCCGCGTCCGGGCGGCCATCAACGGCAGCAAATGGCGAATTCACCTGCTCGACGGAACTTCCTGCGGAAGCCCTTGAAAAGCAGTGCGGGGAACGACGGCGGGACGGGTTGCGGGCTCACTGGACGACCCTCCTCACCATGAAAGCCATGGTGCTGCGATGGCCCCGGGTTATCCACCGAACTTGGCGGTGGGCCACTCGCCCGGCCCCTGTCCCCTGGCGAAGAGGCGAGGTGCCCATAGAGGTGAAGCGCCCGCTGGGTAACCGGTGTTCGGTGGCGAGGCGGTCTTGCAACGCCGCATGGGTGTGCCGCCCTCAGCGTATGCGTTCCTTTACACCCGTATCGAAGTCCATACAACCGCTCGAACACCGCACAGCCTCAAGGGACCTGGGGGCGCCGAGGCGAGTGCCGACGAGGGCCGCCGTATCGATTTCGATACAAGCAGAATTGCCACACGTCGGAATCCGTACGTAACTACTTGTTTTTACGAAGATGCGCGGTGCTGGCACGGCTGTTGCAGGCAGCGGCGGTACGACAGATCCCGAACAGGAGAAGCAGCATGCACGTCCTCATCCTCGGCAGCGGGGTGATCGGCACCACCATGGCCTACTACATGGCCCGCGCCGGGCATCAGGTCACCGTCGTCGATCGCCAGCCCGGCGTCGCCCTCGAGACGAGCTACGCCAACGCGGGCGAGATCTCGCCCGGCTACTCGTCGCCGTGGGCTGCGCCGGGCGTGCCGCTCAAGGCCATCAAGTGGCTGCTGATGGCGCACAGCCCGCTGGTGATCAAGCCGATGCTCGATCCGGCGATGTGGCGCTTCAGCGCCTCGATGCTGCGCAACTGCACGACGCACCGCTACCGCGTGAACAAGAGCCGAATGGTGCGGCTCGCCGAGTACAGCCGCGACTGCCTGAAAGCGCTCCGCGCCGAGACCGGCATCCGCTACGACGAGCGCAGCCGCGGCCTGCTGCAGCTCTTTCGCACCCAGAAGCAGCTCGACGCCCTGGGCAAGGACCTCGAGATCCTCGTCGAGCACGGCGTGCCCTTCGAGCTGCTCGACCGCGAGGGCTACATCCGGTACGAGCCGGCGCTCGCCCACGTGAAGGAAAAGTTCGTCGGCGGGCTGCGCCTGCCCGGGGACGAGACCGGCGACTGCTTCAAGTTCACGCAGAACATCGCGAAGCTGGCCGAAGACCTGGGCGTCGACTTCCGCTTCAACGTGAACATCCACGGCCTCGAGCACCGCAACGGCCAGATCACCGGCGTGCGCACCGACACCGGCACGCTCACCGCCGACCAGTACGTGATGGCGCTGGGCAGCTACTCGCCCAAGCTCGTCGCCCCGCTCGGCATCGACATCCCGGTCTATCCGGTGAAGGGCTACTCGATCACGGTGCCGATCACCGATGCGGACAAGGCCCCCGAGTCCACCATCATGGACGAGACCCACAAGGTGGCGGTCACGCGGCTGGGCGACCGCATCCGCGTGGGCGGCACCGCGCAGCTCTCGGGCTTCGACCTGAAGCTCGACGACAAGCGGCGCGCCACCCTCGAGTTCGTGGTCAAGGACCTCTTCCCCAAGGGCGGCGACGTGAGCAAGGCCGAGTTCTGGACCGGGCTGCGGCCCATGACGCCGGACGGCACGCCCATCGTCGGCGCCACCCGCTACCCCAACCTCTACCTCAGCACCGGCCACGGCACCCTGGGCTGGACCATGGCGGCCGGCACCGGCCGCGTGATGGCCGACCTGGTGAGCGGCAAGAAGCCCGAGATTGCGGTGGACGACCTCGCCGTCGCGCGCTACGCCTGAACCACGCCCGACAAGGACAACCCCAAGGAGAGACCCCCCATGCAGATCGTGTCCACCGAGCAGGCCCCCAAGGCAATCGGCCCCTACGCCCAGGCCATCGTGACCGACGGCTCGATCCACACCTCGGGACAGATCCCGCTCACCGCGGCCGGCGAGAAGGTCGCCGGCGACATCGCGGCCCAGACCGAGCAGGTCTTCGACAACCTCGAGGCGGTGCTCGCCGCCGGTGGCAGCTCGCTCGGCAAGGTGATCTCGGTGAATGTGTACATGACCGATCTCGGCGAGTTCGCGCAGATGAACGAGGTGTTCGCGCGCCGCTTCGGCGCGCATCGCCCTGCCCGCTCCACCGTGCAGGTCGCCGCGCTCCCCACCGGCGCGCGCATCGAGATCGCGGCGATCGCCCGCGTCGAGCGCTGACCATGACTGCTCTCCAGCCCATTCACCCGGGTGCGCTCTTCACGGGTGTCCCTGGGGCTTTTTGCGATAAGGGGCGAGCGCTCGAGGCGCATTTCGCCGGGGCCGGATGACGCGACACGAACGAGAAGATAGCAGGGCCATGAAGACGACAGACACCTCATCGGGCGGCGCCACTGAGGCCACACGGCGTTCCCCGCCCCACCGCATCGTCATCGTCGGCGGCGGCGCCGGCGGCCTCGCGCTCGCCACCCGGCTGGGCCGCCGCTACGGACGCTCGGGCCGCTTCCATGTCACCCTGGTCGACCGTACCCGCACCCACATGTGGAAGCCGCTGCTGCACGCGGTGGCCGCGGGCAGCCTGAACATCCACGCCGAGCAGGTGGACTACCTCTACCAGGCGCGCTGGAACCGCTTCGAGTACTGCCGCGGCCCGATGATCGGTCTGGACCGGGCCGCGCGCGAGATCGTGGTGGGCGCGGTGCGCGGCGACGACGGCGCGCTGGTGCTGCCCGAGCGGCGCGTCGGCTACGACAGCCTGGTGATCGCGGTGGGCTCGACCTGCAACGACTTCGGCACCCCGGGCGTGGCCGAGCACGCCTGGAAGCTCGACGCCGCCTGGGAGGCGCATCTCTTTCACCGCAAGCTGGTCAATGCCTGCTTCGGCGCCAACTACCGCCTGCCCGACTGCGGCGAGCAGCTCAAGATCGCCATCGTCGGCGCCGGCGCGACCGGGGTCGAACTCGCCGCGGAACTGCGCAACACCACCCGCGTGCTCGCCGGCTACGGGCTGCGCAACCTCGACGCCGACCAGCACGTCCGCATCCATCTCATCGAGGCCGGTCCGCGCATCCTGCCGGGTCTGTCGGAAGCGCTGTCGGCTTCGGTCGCGCGGGTGCTCGCCGAGCAGGGCGTCGAGATCCACACGGGGGTGAAGGTGACCGAGGTCACGCCCGAGGCGGTCCACACCGCGGGCGGAGGCGTGATCCCGGCCGACCTCGTGGTGTGGGCCGCGGGCATCCGCGCCCCCGCCTTCCTGCGCGAGCTCGACGGCCTGGAAACCGACCGCATCGACCGGCTGGCGGTGGACGGGTGCCTGCGCACCACCCGCGACGCCCACATCTTCGCCATGGGCGACTGCGCCGCCGCCCCCTGGCAGGGCGGTCAGGCCACCCTGCCCCCGCGCGCCCAGGTCGCCCACCAGCAAGCGCGCTACCTCGCCCGGACGCTGCCCGCGCTGGCCCACGGCGAGCCGGTGCCGTCCTTCCGCTACCGCGACCACGGTGCGCTCGTCTCCCTCGGCCACCGGGGTGCGCTGGGCAGCCTGATGGGCTTCGTGCGCGGCAAGGGCATCCGCATCGAGGGTTTTGTCGCGAGCCTCATGTACTGGTCGCTCTATCGCAGCCACCGCATGGCCTTGCACGGCTTCTGGAAGACGGCGCTCGACACCCTCACCGGCTGGCTGCGCCGGCAGACCGATCCGGGCGTCAAGCTGCATTGAGCGGTGGCGGCCGCGCTCGCGAAGCGCGGTCCCACCCGGCCCTCGCATCAGGCCTCCGCGTCTCGTAACCTTTTCGCGAACTAGAGTCTAAGCTGAACAAGGCACGAGCTTCCGCATCACGTGGCCGCGAGGGAAGCAGGCATGAGCGAGCAGAATCGAGGGCAGGCCATCGATGAGCGACCGCCGGGGCGGGACAAGGGCCTTGCCGTGCTGCGGTCCGTGACCGCGCTTCTCGCCGCCGCGCCGGACGAAGAATCACTGCTGCAACAAGTGTGCAAGGCCGTCGTCGAGGCCGGTGGCTATCGCTGCGCCTGGGCCGGCTTCCTCGAGGAGGGGGATGCAGCGCTGCGGCCTGCGGCCGCCTGGGGCGCGGGCCGCCTTGTCGAGGCTCGGCTGAGCGTCATCGCCGAACACGGCGCCTCGCCTTCCCCTGCACCGCCGACCCCGCGGACGCACGCTTCGCACCCGGAGCCGGTGCGCCTTCCGGCGTTCGATGCGTCCGCGGCGGTTACGTGGCTGACGTGCCGTGATGGCGAGCGGCTCGCGGTGATTCCGCTGAGCAACGCCGCGAAGCCGCTCGGCGTGCTGCTGGTCCAGGAAGCCGGCGTTCCCGCCTTCGACGAGGCCGAACTCGCCTTGCTGCACGAGGCCGGCCGCATCCTCGCGTATGGCATCGCCGCCTCGCGCTCGGCAGCCGAGTTCGCCCGGGTCGAGCGGGCCCGGCGCACGCTGAGCGCGGTCAACCGTACGCTGGTCCGAGCCACCGAGGAGCAGGCGCTGCTGGATGAAATCTGCCGCATCAGCGTCGAAGAGGGGGGCTATCGGCATGCCTGGGTGGCCTACCTTTGCCACGACCGGCAGAAGAGCGTGGAAATCATGGCGCACTTCGGCGTCGAGCGTGCCTATCTGGAAGACCTGCGCTGCAGCTGGGGACCGGGCAAGCACGGCCGCGGCGCGGTGGGGGTCGCGGTGCGCACCGGACGGCCCAGCATTGGTCGCAACCTTGCCCTCGATCCCGACATGGCGCCATGGCGCGAGGAGGCCCTGCGCCGCGGCATCGCCGCCGTCAGCGCATTTCCCCTGCGGGTGGGCGGTGTGATCGTCGGAACGCTGGGACTGGCGGCGCGGGAAGCAGAGGCGTTCGACGCGGCCGAGGAGGCGTTGCTGAGCGAGCTCGCCGACGATCTGGCCTTCGGCATCGAGACTCTGCGCATCCGTGCGCGCTCGCTCGAGGCCGAGGCCGCACTCAAGCGTCTGGCCGAGCAGGACGCGCTGACGGGGCTGCCCAACCGCTGGCGCCTGCGCAAGCGACTGGAGGACGAGATTGCGGTCGCCAAGAGCGAACATCGTCCGCTGGCGCTGCTGATGGTGGGCATCGACCAGTTTCAGGAGGTGAACGAGACACTGGGCTATGCGCAGGGTGACAGCGTGCTGTCCGAGATTGCCGCGCGCCTGGCGCGGGTCGAAGGCGATTGCGCGAACATCGCGCGCATGGGCGAAGCCGAGTTCGCCATCCTGCTG
>DAOMOP010000107.1:0-13292 GCA_035444405.1 Rhodocyclaceae bacterium | reverse complement strand
ATTCCGCCGCCCAGTTCGTGGCCTGGGTGCGTGGCGCAGCCCCTTACGTGCACGCGTTCCGGGGCAAGACCTTCGTGATCGCGTTCGGCGGCGAGGTGGCGGGCGGCGCGCGCGCGCAAAGTCTCGCGTACGACTGCAACCTGCTCGCCGCGCTGGGTATCCGTCTGGTGCTGGTGCACGGCGCGCGTCCGCAGATCGACGCCGAGATGGCGCGGCGCGGGCTCGAGCCGCGCTATCACCACGGCCTGCGCGTGACCGACGCGGCCGCCCTCGAGTGCGTCAAGGCCGCCATGGCGGTCACCCGCCTCGAGGTCGAGGCGCTGCTGTCGCAGGGCCTGCCGAACACGCCGATGGCCGGCAGCTACATGCGCGTGACCGGCGGCAACTTCATCACCGCGCGTCCGGTGGGCGTCGTCGACGGCGTCGATTACCAGTACACCGGAAAGGTGCGCAAGATCATCGTCGACGAGATCAACGCCGATCTCGATCAACACAACGTCGTGCTGATCTCGCCGCTCGGCGTCAGTCCGGCCGGCGAGATCTTCAACCTGTGCATGGAAGAGGTCGCCGAGGCGCTGGCCGTCGCGCTGAAGGCCGAGAAGCTGATCTACCTGTGCGATGCGCCGGGGCTGCTCGACGACGACGGGCATCTGATCGACTCGGTCACCGCCGACGAGGCCGAGAAGCGTTTCGAGAGCGGCTGTGGCCTCACCGAGGACCTGCACCTGTACCTGCCGTGCGCGGTGCGTGCCGTGCGCGGCGGCGTGGCGCGCGCGCACCTGATCGACCACGACAAGGATGGCGGGCTGCTGCTGGAATTCTTCACCCACGCCGGCGTCGGCACCATCGTGTCGCGCGATCCGCTCTTTCGCCTGCGCGACGCGACGGTCGAGGACGTCGGCGCGCTGATCGCGCTGATCACGCCGATGGAGCTCGACGGTTCGCTGGTGCGCCGTGGCCGCGAGCTGCTCGAGCAGGAGATCGAACGCTTCACGCTGGTCGAGCACGATGGCGTGCTGGTCGGCTGTGCGGCGCTGTATCCGTTCAGCGACGAGCGTGCGGCCGAGCTCGCGTGCCTCGCGGTCACGCCCGAATATCGCCGTGCCGGGCTGGGCGACCAGCTGCTGCGCCGCATCGAGAAGCGCGCCCGCGCGCAGCGCCTCGAGCGCCTGTTCGTGCTGACGACGCGCACCGCGCACTGGTTCCGCGAGCGCGGTTTCACCGAGACCGCGCCCGATGCGCTGCCGCGCCAGAAGCGCGAGCTGTACAACTACCAGCGCCGCTCGAAGGTGTTCGTCAAGTCGCTATGACGGAGGCGCCGACACCGTCGTCCGGCAGGCACGTGCGCGCGCAGGGCCTGCCCGCGCGCAGCGAGCGCGGGGTCGCCGTGGTCGCACTGCTCACCGGCGTTGCCACCACCGCCGCCGCCGGCGCGGGCGGTGCGTTCGTGCTGTGGAGCGCGAGCGCACCACTGGCGGGGGTGATGGTCGCCGCTGCGTCGGTTGCGATCGGGGCACTGGCGGGGGCGCTGACGCACCATCACATCGTCTCGCGTACCCATGCGCGGGTGCGCGACCGCCGGGCGCTCGAGCGTCAGCTGGCGTTGCTCGACGATGTCGTGTCGGTGTCCGAGCACGGCCCTGCGGCGGCTTCGGCGGATGGGCCGCTCGCGCGCGTCGATGCGGCGCTGCGCGAGGCTGCCCTGCTGCGGCGCATCGCCGAGGGTGTGCATGGCGTGGAGGCCTTGTTCGACAACGAGGGCCGGCTGCTGTGGATCAGCCCGTCGATCGAGCGCCTGACCGGGCGCACGCCGTGCGAATGCCTGGCCAGTGCCGATGCGCTCGATCTGCTGGTGCACGAATCCGACCGCAGACATGCCCGACGCATGGTCCGGGAGCTTGCCGCGAGCGGCCAGGCGGTCGATTTCGAGATGCGCTTCGTGCGCGAGGACGGCCGCGTGTGCTGGGTCGCGTCGCACTGGCGGCAGATCGGCCAGGACGGTGCGCCGATCGGGATCCGCATGTCGGCCGAGGACGTGCAGGCGCGCAAGGAGGCCGAATACAAGCTGCTCGAGACGGTCGCCGAGCTGCGCCGCTCGCAGGCGCTGCGGGAGCACTACCTGTCGCGCAGCAACGACGAGCGCATGCGCCTGACCGCGCTGCTCAACACGATCCGCATGGGCATCCTGTTCATGGACCGTGACCACCGGGTGCTCTACTACAACCGCGCAATGCTCGAGATCTGGGGGTTTGCGCCGAACGAGAACCTGATCGGCGTGCGCGACGTGGTGCTGCAGAGCCGGGTCGCGCCGCTCCTCGTCGAGCCCGAGGTCTATTTCCGCAGCATCCAGGATTTCGTCAGGGAGCGCCATGCCGGACAATGCCACGAGATCCGCTTCAAGGACGGGCGGATCGTCACCGACACCTCCGCAGTGGTCGAAGGCGGTCCCGACGGGCGCGGCATCGGGCGGGTGTGGATCTACGAGGACGTCACCGAGCAGCGGCGCATCGCGCGCCAGCTCGTCGAGCTGGCCGAACGTGACCCGCTCACCGACCTGTACAACCGGCGCCGCTTTCACGAGGAACTCGACCGCCTGCTCGCCGATGCCGTGCGGCGCAACTACGACGTCGGTCTGATCCTGTTCGATCTGGACGGCTTCAAGCCGATCAACGACGAGTTCGGTCATCAGGCCGGCGACGAGGTGCTGGTCGGCATGACGCGCCAGGTGCGCAGCATCGTGCGCCGCAACGAGACTTTCTGCCGCCTCGGCGGCGACGAGTTCGCGGTGCTCGTGCCCGACACCGACGAGTCCGGCCTGTGCGAGCTCGCGCGACGCATCGTCGAAGGCGTCGCGTCGCTGCGCTTCGTGTTCGACGGCCGCGAGGCCAGCCTGACCGCGAGCATCGGCATCGCGATGTTCCCGCGTCACGCCGACGACGCCGTACGCCTGATCGCCGCGGCCGACCACGCGATGTACTGCTCGAAGAGCGCGGGCCGCAACCGGTGGACGATCGCGCGTCGGTGCGAGGGCGATTCGGCTAGAATGACCGGCTAGGAATCCGATGAACCCGAACTGCCGAGAGGATTGAAACGATGGCTCGTATGGTCAACTGCGTCAAACTGGGACGGGAAGCCGAAGGGCTGGACCTGCCGCCCGTGCCGGGCAAACTGGGCAAGCGCATTTACGAGAACGTCTCGAAGGAGGCCTGGCAGCAGTGGGTCAAGTATCAGACCATGCTGATCAACGAGAACCGGCTGAACCTGATGGACGCACGCGCGCGCAAGTACCTGTCCGAGCAGATGGAGAAGCACTTCTTCGGCGAGGGCGCCGACAACGTCAGCGGCTACGTGCCGCCCAGCCGCTGAGCGGCGGCGGCGCGGGGGGCGAGCGCGCCGCGAAGCGCCGGCCGCTCGCACGGCCGGCGCCGACCTCCAAGTCTTACTCGCCGCGTGCGATCTTCTCGACGTCCTCGATCGCCTCGTGGCGGACGTCGCGCCCCTTGACCATATAGACGACGTGCTCGGCGACGTTGGTGGCATGGTCACCGATGCGCTCGATCGACTTGGCGATGAACAGCACGTCGAGCGAGCGCGTGATCAGCCGCGGATCTTCCATCATGAAGGTCGCCAGCTGACGCATGATGCCCTTGAAGATCGCATCGACCTCGTTGTCCTGGCGCTCGATGTCGGCGGCCGCGGTCGGATCCTTGCGCACGAACGCATCCAGCGCACTGCCCAGCATGCCGACGGCGAGGTTGGCGACGTAGCGCAGTTCGACCTTGGGCACGAAGGCCGATTCGGACTCGACGATGGGACGGGCGGCCTTGGCGATCTTCTTGGCTTCGTCGCCGACGCGCTCGAGATCGGTGATCATCTGCATGATCGTCATCAGCAGGCGCAGGTCGGCGGCGGCGGGCGCATGGCGCGCGATGAGCTGGATGACCAGCTCGTCGAGCGCGACCTCCTCGCGGTTGATCTGCTTTTCGGTGTCGATCACCTCGTCGAGCAGTGCCGGTTCGTTCTTCGCGAGGCCGTCGAAAGCCTTCACGACCTGCCGGCAGGCGAGCTCGCCCATCATCACGACGCGCTTTTCGAGCGCTTCGAGCTCGGTGTCGAAATGCGCGTACGTATGTCTGTTCATCTTCGTCATTCAGGTGGCCTCGATCCGTGAAGGCTAACAGCCGGACGTGACGCTTTTGTTGCAGCGCCGGCTCGCGCCGCGTGCTTCAGCTGGCGACGTGGCGCTCGACCCCCGCAGCCGTGGCAAGCAGCAGCAGGTCGGCGGCGCGCGAACAGGCCGTTGGTCACGACCCCGACGATCTGGTTGAGCTCGGCCTCGAGTGCCTGCGGCGCGCCGATGCGCAGGCCGTGCACGTCGACGATGACGTTGCCGTTGTCGGTGACGAAGCCCTCGCGCCGCACCGGGCGCCCACCCAGGCGCTGCAGCTCGCGTTCGACGTAGGCGCGTGCCATCGGGATGACCTCGATCGGCAGCGGAAAGCGTCCGAGAAAGTCGACGCGCTTGCTCGCGTCGCAGATGCACACGAAGCGCGTGGCCACGGCCGCGACGATCTTCTCGCGCGTCAGCGCGCCGCCACCGCCCTTGATCATGCAGAAGCCGCCGTCGATCTCGTCGGCACCGTCGACGTAGACGGGCAGGTCGGTGACCTCGTTCAGGTCGAACAGCGGAATTCCGTGTGCGGCCAGACGCCGGGCGCTCGCCTCCGAACTGGAGACCGCGCCGACGATGCGCTCGCGCAGGTCGGCGAGCCCGTCGATGAAGTGATTGACCGTCGATCCGGTGCCGACGCCGACGATGGTGCCGTCCTCGACGTATTCGAGCGCAGCCAGCGCGGCCGCCTTCTTCAGTTCGTCCTGGTTCATGGGGGATCGATAGTGAGTGACGGGGAGGGGGGATGAGCGGGAGATGGGTGGCAGGTGCGCGTCGTCCCGTCACGCGTCGCCGCTCGTCCTTGTCTCAGAAAAGCCCTTCGAAGGGCTGCACGAGTACCGGCGTGCCGGCGGCGACGTCGCCGCAGTCTTCGGGCAACACGATGAAGCAGTTCGCCTCGGACATCGACTTCAGAATGCCTGAGCCCTGGGCGCCAGCGAGCGTGACCCGCTGGCGGCCGTCTTCGGTCGTGAGCCGGCCGCGCAGGTACTCGCGGCGTCCGGGGCGCTTGGCGATCGCTTCGCCGCACGGCACCAGGAACGACGGTGCCGCGGGCAGCGGTGTGACGCCGGAGAGCCTGAGCAGCGCATCGCGCACGAACTGGTAGTAGGTGACCAGCACTGCCACCGGGTTGCCCGGCAGGCCGAACATCCAGGCGCCGCCGATGTGTCCGAACGCCATCGGGCGGCCAGGCTTGATGTCGATCTTCCAGAATGCGACCTCGCCGAGGCGATTGACCAGCTCGCGGATGAAGTCGGCCTCGCCGACCGAGACGCCGCCGCTCGTGACGATGACGTCGGCGTTGTCGGCGGCGCTGCGGAAGGCCGCCTCGAGCGCGGCCGGGTCGTCGCGCACGACGCCCATGTCGAGCAGCTCGCAGCCGAGCCGGGTGAGTTCGGCAAACAGCGTGTAGCGGTTGCTGTCGTAGACTTCGCCGGGGCCGAGCGGCTTGCCGATCGAGGCGAGCTCGTCGCCGGTCGAGAAGAAGGCCACGCGTAGGCGCCGGTAGACGGTGACTTCGGCGATGCCGAGCGAGGCGATCAGGCCCAGCTCGGCCGAGCCGCAGCGACGGCCGGCCGCGATCGCGACGCTGCCGGCGGCCAGGTCCTCGCCGGCACGCCGCAGGTTTTGCCCGGCCTGCTGCCCGGCCGGGATGTGAACGCGAGCGCCGTCGCTGCGCGCGACTTCCTGCACGACGATGGTGTCGGCACCGCTCGGGATCGGCGCCCCGGTCATGATGCGCGCGGCCTGGCCGGCGCTGACGATGCCGGTGAAGGGCTGGCCGGCGAAGGCGGTTCCGACCACGCTCAGCGCAGTTTCGCCGTCGGCGGCGAGATCGGCGAAGCGTACCGCGTAGCCGTCCATCGCGGAGTTGTCGTGCGCCGGCACGTTGCACGGCGCGATGACGTCCGCGGCGAGTACGCGGCCGAGCGCGTTGCGCACGCTGACGCGCTCCCAGCCCCGCACCGGCTTCAGCTTCGCGTGAATGATGCGGCACGCCTCGGCGACGCCGAGGCTGGACTTGCCCGCTGCGCCGACCGGCGGTCGGGATTGGCTGTTCATCGTCACAAGGACTCCCGTTACAGTGATTCCGTGGGGCTTGGCGGTGTGGCGGCGCGTGTCGTGCGCGGGCTCACAGCGCACCGTACGAGTGCAGACCGGACAGGAACATGTTCACGCCGATGAAGGCGAAGGTCGTCACCGCCAGGCCGATCACCGCCCACCAGGCGAGCAGCGCGCCGCGCAGCCCCTTGGTGAGCCGCATGTGCAGCCACGCCGCGTAATTGAGCCACACGATCAGCGCCCAGGTCTCCTTCGGGTCCCACTGCCAGTACGTGCCCCACGCTTCGGCGGCCCACAGCGCGCCGAGGATGGTGGCGATCGTGAAGAACGCGAAGCCGACCGCGATCGCGCGGTACATCACGTCCTCGAGCACGCGCGGGGCCGGCATGCGGCTCGCGAGGATGCCGCGTTCGACCAGCAGGTAGGCGACGCCGATCATCGCCGCCAGCGCGAAGGCCCCATAGCCGATGAAGTTCGACGGCACGTGCACCTTCATCCAGTACGACTGCAGTGCCGGGATCAGCGGCTGGATCTCGTGGGCGTCGCGGGTGAACGAGTACCACAGCAGAAAGGCGACCGCGGCCGACACCACGACCATCACGAAGGCGCCCATGCGGCGCGTGGCGTAACGGTGCTCGTAGTACAGGTAGAGCAGGCCGGTGATCAGGCAGAACAGCACGAACACTTCGTACAGGTTGCTGATCGGGATGTAGCCCATGCCGGGGCCCATCTGGTGCGACTCGTACCAGCGCACGAGCAGGCCGGTGGTGCCCATCGCCGTCGCGATCCAGGTCAGCGTGCTGCCGCTGCGCTCGGCGAAATCCGAGCGGGCCAGCAGGCCGAGCCAGTAGGCACCGGTGGCCATGAACAGCAGCGCGCTCATCCACATGATCGCGGTCTGGCTCGAGATCAGATACTTCAGCGCGAACGCCTCTTCGGCGCGGGCGAGGTCGCCCTGGTACAGCGCCAGGCTCGCCAGCGACAGCAGCGCAACGGCCGCCGTCCAGGTGCGGAACGCCTTCCAGTGCCAGCCGATCGCGGTCAGGATCGGCAGGTGCAGCAGCAGGATCGCCGTGTCGTAGGCATCCATCGCGTCGCCGTAGCGGTATAGCGCGGCGCCTGCGCCGACGACCAGGGCGAGCAGGTAAAGCCAGTCGAACGGATCGCGCCGGTCGAGCCGGGTCGTGCCGGGGCGGTCGTGGGCCAGTTCCATCATGTTCCTCGTTGCGAATCGTGTTCCGATGCTTGAGTCGGCTGTCCGAGCGCGCTGCGCAGGCCGGCTGCATGGCGTTCGAAGGTCTCGTCGATGTCGAGCGTCCTGCGGTTGGAGGACAGCGCGACCAGGGTTTCACCGTCGTTCTTGAGCAGCACGAACAGGCGTCGTTCGCGGATGTAGAGCATCGCAAAAACGCCCAGCACCAGCAACAGGGAGCCGAAGTAGACGATCGGCTTGCCGGGCGAGCGCGTCACCTGCAGCACGGTCGCCTGCCGGTGCTCGTAAGCGGTCAGCTGCAGCAACAGCGGTGCTTCGTAGAAGCGGCTGTCCGACAGCGCGCTCAGCGTGTTGTGCACGAACATCGCACGCGGCGCATCGAAGGCGAGCTCGGGCTCGCCGGCTTCGTCGCGTGCGAGCATCCACGCCTCCCACGCGAGCCCCTGGAGCAGGTTCAGGAAGAGGTCGGTCGCGCGCTCGCGCTCTTGCTCCGGGATAGTGGTCTCGATGAAGCGGCCGATGCTCTCGAAGCCCTTGTCGGCGAACAGCGCCGCGGTCTGCCGGGCGGTCTCGGCGAAGCGCTGCAAGATCTGCGGGTCGGCACCGTCCGCACCGAGATTGCGCGCTGCCAGCCGCCGGGCGAGCTCGGCGTGGCGCTCGGGGTCGAACAGCAGCCGGTGGATCGCGAACCAGGTGTCCAGGCCGCCCTGCTCGTCCACGGGCAGGCGCAGGTAGCGGAACGGCTCGGCCTGGCTGTCGCGCACGCCGGACAGCATGAACCAGGCGCCGTCGCGCTCGACGGGCTGCATGTAGTTGTGGAACTCGCGCGCCTGGCCGGCCTCGTCGCGCAGCTTGTAGATGAAGCTCGGCCCGAGGTTGCGGAAGTCGCGCCGCGCCGCGCCGCTCGCGCCGCTGCCGAGGTGGCGCTCGAAGCGCTCGCGCGTGGTCGCGACCTCGTCGTCCGGGTGGCCGAAATCCTCGACATTGAAGGCCTGGAAGTCGGTCAGCTCGAGCGCATAGCGGTAGTGCGCATGCGCGAGCGCGACGCTGTCGCCGACCGCGGCCTCGAGCGTGGGCTCGGCGCCGGTCGTGCCGGCGACGAGCGTGCGCACCCGCAGCCTCAACAGCGAGCCGCCGTCCTCGAAGCCGGACTGGTACATCGTCACGCCGCGATACGCGAGGGGGCGGTTGACCTCGATCGTGTGCGCGAACGACTCGCCCGTCTCGTGGTCGTCGATGACGAGGTCGCTGGCGAAGCGGCTCGGCATGCCGTTGTCGTAGTGCTCGATGTGGAAGCGCTTCAGCGACACGGTGAAGGGCAGCTCCTGCAGCAGGATGCCGTCACCCAGGCCCAGCACCGCGTAGCGGTTGGAACGGCCTTCGGGCACGAACACATTGCCGCGGAAGCTCCAGTTGTCCGCGCCGAAGCGGGCTGATTCGGGAATGTCCGAGATCAGCTGGTTGGCCGCCGTGGTCGCCTTGCCGTCGAGCGCCATGCGGATGCGCAGCGGCAGGTCGCCGTCGAGCAGGCCGCCGATGCAGATCAGCACGATCGCCGCGTGGGCGAGGAAATAGCCGGAGCGCCCGGCGCTGCCCTGCTTGGCCGCGATCAGCACGCCGTCGCTGCGCGTGCTGGTGCGTGCCCGGAAACCGGCCGCGGTGACGTAGTCGAGCGCCTGTTCGCTCGCCTGCGCCGGCGCGAGCCGGTGGGTGAAGCGCGACTGGTGAGCGAACTGGCGCAACGACAGCTCGCGCGCGTGCTCGCGGAAGCTGCGCATCTCGCGCAGCATCGGGGCGGTCTGGCGCACGATGCACAGCGTCGTCGACAGCACCAGAAAAGCCAGGATGACGAGAAACCAGCCGGCGTTGTACACCGAGTACAGCCCGAGCGCCTCGAAAACCGGAAACCAGAACGGGCCGAACTGGTTCAGGTAGGCATTGAACGCCTGGTTCTGCTCGACCACGGTGCCGATGACCGAGGCGATCGCCAGCACCGTGAGCAGGCTGATCGCGAAGCGCATCGAGCTCAACAGCTCGAAGAGGTCGCGCGGGGTGCTGCGTTGCATCGTGATCCTCGGAGTACGCGAAAAACGGCGGCCGGAATCCGTCGACGGCGCCGTGGAGGCCGCCGATGCGCAATCGTCGCTCGCGCAGCGCCGGCCCGCACGCACAGATAACAAAAAAGGGGCGGACGATCCACCCCTTTGGTCAAGCCGCGGGCGGGGCGTACGCCTAGCGCAGGCCGGCGGCGTAGTCGGCGACCGCCTTCATCTCGGCGTCGGTCATCTTCAGTGCGATCATGCGCATCATCTCGTTGGGATCGTTCGCGCGCGGGCCGTCGCGGAAGGCCTTGAGCTGGGCGAAGGTGTAGTCGGCGAACTGGCCGGAGAGGCGCGGGTATTCGACCGGGATGCCGGCGCCGGTCGGACCGTGGCAGGCGCCGCATGCCGGAACGCCCTTGGCGGCGATGCCGCCGCGCCAGATCTGCTGGCCGAGCTCGATCGTGTTGAGGTTCTTGGCCGCCTCCGGCTCGAGCTCCTGCGCGGCGAAGTAGGCGGCCAGGGCGCGCCGGGTGTCGTCGTCGACGACGCTGGCGATCATCGCGTTCATGACGGCATTCTCGCGGGCGGGCGGGCGGCCGTCGATCGAGCTGTAATCGCGCATCTGCTTGTAGAGGTATTCCGGGATCTGACCGGCGAGCTTCGGATTCTCGGGCAGTGCGCTGTTGCCGTCGATGCCATGACAGGCGGCACAAACCGTTTCTGCAATCTGTTTTGCATTGGCATTGGCGGCAGCCTGGTCCTGGGCGTGTAGGCCGCCTGCAACCAGCAGCAGCGAAAACAGCAGGGAACGCTTGATCATAGTGTCCTCGGAAAAGCCGTGAGCGGTAGTCTCAAAACTTGGTATTCTATAACAACAAGTTGATCTTGCGCGATGCAATCGGCTGCGCGCGCTCGCTCCGCCTATCACCGCCAAGAATCCCCGATGTCGATTTTCCGCAACGCACAATTCGAGACTTCCATCGCCAAGGCTTCGGGCCTGCCGCCCGCATCGGGCGCCGAGATCGCCTTTGCCGGGCGATCCAATGCGGGCAAGTCGAGTGCCATCAACACGCTTGCCGGTCATACGCGCCTGGCATTCGTGTCGAAGACGCCGGGACGCACCCAGCTGATCAATTTCTTCCGCCTGAACTGCGGCGCGGCGCTGGTCGACCTGCCGGGCTACGGTTATGCGAAAGTGCCCGAGAGCGTGCGCCGCCAGTGGCAGGGTCTGCTCGAGAGCTATCTGCGCGCGCGCGAAAACCTCATTGGCCTGGTGCTGATCATGGACTGCCGGCATCCGCTCACGCCGCTCGACCGCCAGATGATCGGCTGGTTCGCCCCGTCGGGCCGTCCGATCCACATCCTGCTGACGAAAAGCGACAAGCTGTCGCGCAACCAGGCCAGTGCCGCACGCGCGTTGGTGCAGCGCGAGCTCGCGCACATGGGGCCGCAGATCAGCGTGCAATTGTTTTCGAGTCTCGCCAAGCTCGGTGTCGACGAAGTCGAGCGCACCGTGGCCGGCTGGCTGGGCCTGCCCGCGGCCGCGCCGGCCATCTCGCGCGAGACCGAGGGCCCAAAAGAAAACCCCGGGCTCAAGGGGAAGAAAGCCCGGGGTGAAACGCCTTCTTGAAAGGCACCCGCTCAGGGAGGGAAAGCGGGGGATGGCTTGGCCCATCCGTTACAGTAGAACGTCGCGCGCCGGGGAAGTTCCCGAGCGGCGCAGACAACATCTTTCGAATTGTAAGACAACCATCTGAACAGGAACCAAGATGCGACCGACCGGAAGTTTTCCTGCGACGCGCATGCGGCGGATGCGTCGTGACGAGTTCTCGCGCCGCCTGATGCGCGAGGCCCGCCTCAGTGCCGACGACCTGATCTACCCGGTGTTCGTGCTCGAGGGCAGCGGACAGACCGAGGCGGTGCCGTCGATGCCGGGCGTCAATCGTGTCTCGCTCGACAAGCTGCTGCGCGTCGCCGACGAGGCGCTCACGCTGGGCGTGCCGGCGCTCGCGCTGTTTCCGGTGATCGACGCGCGCGGCAAGACGCCGGGCGCCGAGGAGGCGTGGAATCCGGACGGGCTGGTGCCGCGCGTCGTGCAGGCGCTCAAGGCGCGCTTTCCCGAGCTTGGCGTGATCACCGACGTCGCGCTCGATCCCTACACCAGCCACGGACAGGACGGACTGATCGCGGCCGACGACCCGCGCGGCTACGTGCTCAACGACGAGACGCTCGAGGCGCTCGCGAAGCAGGCGCTGTGCCACGCGCAGGCCGGCGCCGACGTCGTCGCGCCGTCGGACATGATGGACGGCCGGGTCGGGCGCATCCGCAGCGAGCTCGACCGCGGCGGCTTGATCCATACGCGCATCCTCGCCTACTCAGCCAAGTACGCGTCGAGCTTCTACGGGCCGTTTCGCGACGCGGTCGGCTCGGCGGCGAATCTGGGCGGCGGCAACAAGTACACGTACCAGATGGATCCGGCCAACTCGGACGAGGCGATCCGCGAAGTCGCGCTCGACATCGCCGAGGGCGCCGACATGTTCATGGTCAAGCCCGGCATGCCGTATCTGGACATCGTGCGGCGCGTCAAGCACGAGCTGCAGGTGCCGACCTACGTGTATCAGGTCAGCGGCGAGTACGCGATGCTGAAGGCGGCGATCGCCAACGGCTGGCTCAGCGAGCAGGCCTGCGTGATGGAAGCCCTGCTCGCGTTCAAGCGTGCCGGTGCCGACGGCATCCTGACCTATTTCGCGCTCGACGCCGCGCGCTGGATGAGGTGACGCGCGGCGGCGCGCGTTGCGGCCTCAGCCGAGCAGGTGCGCGGCCGCACGCCGCAGGTCGAGGATCGCGTCGATCCTGACGTCGACGTAGGCCGGCCGTCCCGGCCGGCGGCTCACCAGCACCGTCTTCATGCCCAGCCGCTTCGCGGTGCGCAGGTTGTCGGCCGAATCCTCGACGAGGACGCAGTGCCCCGGATTCAGGCGATGGGCGTGCAGCAGGCGGCGAAAGGCCTGCACGCCGGGCTTGGGGTGGAAGCGCATCCGCTCGATGCCGAACACGTCGGCGAAGTGGCGCCGGATGCCCATCAGCGCCACGACGGCCTCGGCGTAGTCCTGCGGGCCGTTCGAGAACACGATCTTGCGTCCGGGCAGGCGGCGCAGCATCGCGGCGAGCGCACGGTCGAATACCATCAGGCGGTGCAACTGGTCGAAGCGGTGTGTCGCCGCGAGAAAGTGGTGCGGGTCGGTGCCGTGATGGCGTACCAGCCCCAGCAGCGTGGCGCCGTAGCGGCGCCAGTAGTGGATGCGCAGCGCATTGGCGGACTCGCGATCGAGCGCGAGATGCTGCTCGAGGTAGGCCGTCATGCTGCGGTTGATGTGCGGGAAGATGTGCGCGCTGGCGTTGTGCAGCGTGTTGTCCAGATCGAACAGCCACACCGTCGGCGTGCTCATGCCTCGCGTGCCCGCGGTGCATGCGGCTGGAAGCGCACGATGCTGCGCCCGTCCTCGGTGGTCCGTGCGGGTGCCTTCCATGCGTGGCCCTGCACGATCTCGAAGGTCATCGGCAGGCGGCCGCCGCGGCGCGACGCTTCCAGGCGCGCGCGTGCGGCGGCCCAGCCGGACTTGCCGGCGAGGCCGCGCGGCCGCGCGCGGCTCGCGTTCGCGCTGCCCGACAGGCGCAGGTCGCGCAGCAGCTCGTCGACGCTCGCGTAGGTCATCGTGACCACTTCCATGTCCATCACCGGATCGGCGAAGCCGGCCTTGATCAGCGCGTCGCCGAGGTCGTGCATGTCGATGAAGCGGTG
>DAOMOP010000106.1:2476-13539 GCA_035444405.1 Rhodocyclaceae bacterium | reverse complement strand
CGTCGCCGTCGACCACGCTGACGCCTTCGTCGGGCGCCGAGATCGGGAACGCGCGCACGGCGACCACATTCACGTGCTCACGGCCACCCGCATCGGTCAGAACCAGGCGGCCGAACGCGTCGCGCCGCAGTTCGAACGCGCTGGCGCTCATGGGCGCTGCTCCTTCAGGCCGGCGCCGGGCGCGGCGGCATCGTCGCGGTCGATGTGCTCGGCAGCAGGCAGCGCCGGTGGCGCCAGTTCGGCCTCGTCGACTACCAGCATGCGATCGCGTTCGGCCTTCTCCTGCCGCGCCTGCGCCTCGTACAGGCGCCAGTAGGCGCCGCGCCGGGCGATCAGCGCCTCGTGCGTGCCCTCTTCCACCTTCAGGCCCTTGTCCAGCACCACCAGCCGGTCGGCCTTGCGCAAGGTCGACAGGCGGTGCGCGATGGCAATCGTGGTGCGGCCGCGCACCAGGTTGTCGAGTGCCTTCTGGATCTCGCGCTCGGTCTCGGTGTCGACCGAGGCCGTGGCTTCGTCCAGGATCAGGATGCGCGGGTCGATCAGCAGCGCGCGGGCGATGCTGATGCGCTGGCGCTCGCCGCCCGACAGGCCCTGGCCGCGCTCGCCGACCAGCGAGTCGTAGCCGTGCGGCAGGCGCAGGATGAACTCGTGGGCGTGCGCGGCGCGCGCGGCGGCGACGATCTCGGCGCGCGTGGCGTCGGGGCGGCCGTAGGCGATGTTCTCGGCGATCGTGCCGAAGAACAGGAACGGCTCCTGCAGCACCAGGCCGATGTGGCGGCGGTAATCGGCGACGGCGAGCGCGCGGATGTCGACGCCGTCGATCAGGATCGCGCCTTCGGATACATCGTAGAAGCGGCAGATCAGGTTCACCAGCGTGCTCTTGCCCGAGCCGGAGTGTCCGACCAGGCCGATCATCTCGCCGGGGGCGATGGCGAGATCGATGCCGCGGGCGACCGCGCGCGTGCCGTAGCGAAAGCCGACTGCGCGCAGCTCGATGGCCCCGCGCACGGCGGGCAGCGTCACCGGACGCGCGGGCTCGGGCACGCTCGAGACGTGGTCGAGGATGTCGAAGATGCGCTTTGCGCCGGCCGCGGTGCTCTGCGTGATCGACACGATGCGGCTCATCGAGTCGAGTCGCGTGTAGAAGCGGCTGATGTAGGCGAGGAAGGCGGTCAGCACGCCCACCGTGATCTCGTCCTGCGACACCTGCCAGATGCCGAAGGCCCAGACGACGAGCAGCCCGACCTCGGTGAGCAGCGTCACGGTCGGCGAGAACAGCGACCAGACGCGATTGACGCGGTCGTTCACTTGCAGGTTGTGCTCGTTGGCGGCGACGAAGCGCGCCGATTCGCGCCGTTCCTGCGCGAAGGCCTTGACGACGCGGATGCCGGGGATGGTGTCGGCGAGCACGTTGGTGATCTCGGCCCACACGCGGTTGGCCTTGTCGAAGCCGCTGCGCAGCCGATCGCGCACGCGCTGGATCATCCACGCGATGATGGGCAGCGGGAGCAGCGTCACGAGGGCGAGCCACGGGTTGATCGAGAACAGGATCACCGCGGTCATCGCGATCATCAGCACGTCGGTGGCGAAGTCGAGCAGGTGCAGCGACAGGAACAGGTTGATGCGGTCGGTCTCCGAGCCGATGCGCGCCATCAGGTCGCCGGTGCGCTTGGTGCCGAAGTATTCCTGCGACAGCTTGAGCAAATGGTCGAAGGTCGTCGTGCGCAGGTCGGCGCCCATGCGCTCGGACACGCGCGCGAGCAGATTGGTGCGCGCCCAGCCCAGGCCCCACGCCAGCACGGCGGCGGCGAGCAGCCCGCCGAGATAGAGCGCGACGAGCTGCGCATCGATCGGCACCCCGCTCTGGTACGGGATCAGCACGTCGTCCATCAGCGGCATCGTCATGTACGGCGGCACCAGCGTGGCGGCCGTCGAGGCGAGCGTGAGGACGAATGCGGCGAGCAGCCGTCCCTTGTACGGGCGGGCAAAACGCCACAGCCGCAGCAGCGTCCACTTCGATGGCGGGGCATGCTCGTCGCGCTCGCACACCGGGCATTCGTCGGCGCCCGGCGGCAGCGGCATGCGGCAGTGCGGGCAGTACGCGTCCTCGGCATCGACGATATCGCTCCGACCGCTGGCGAGCGCCTGCTGGCGGCGCCCGAATGCGGTGGCCAGCCGCTGGGCGGCGGCGTTGCGCGCCAGCGTGAAGCGCCACACGGCGATGCGGCCGCGTGCATCGACCAGCTCCAGCGTGCCGACGCCGGCATGATCGTGATGGCGCAGCGCGAGCTGCGGTGCGAACGCCCATTCCTGCCATGTGCCGTCGTCTGCGCTGGCGACGAGGCGGCGGTCGGTCAGTGCGAGCATCCCGGCGCGAAAGTGCAGCCGTCCGTCGAGATCGGTTTCGACACTCGCGAGGACGATTTCGCCATCGGCAAGGTGCGCGGCGAAGCGGCCGCGCCACTCCTCGGACAAGGCGGCGGGCGTCGGGACAGCAATGCTTGCGGGGTTCATCGAGGCGGCCGAACGTGGCGACGCAGCGGTAAGAAAAGGGGCAGGGGGTGCGCAGCGCGCGAGTATAGCTCGGCGCCGACGACAAACGGATGTGCCGACGCAGGATATTTTTCGGCCGACGTCGAGCCGGCGCATCGCCATCCAAATGCGCCGCCGAAGGGGCGGACTTGGCACCGGTGCCGGCGGGCGCTACGCTCGCGCGTTCGCGCGGTGCTGCGGCGCCGCTGGACATGACCGGGAACTCATCGATGAAGCTGAAACTGTCGCGACTCGTCCAGCCCCGCAATCCGCTTTTCTGGCTGATGGTGGTGCTGAACGCGCTGTCCTCGGTGTTCACCTACGTGCTGCAGACCTATCCGCTGACGACCGCCGCGACCGTCGTCGTGGCGGGATTCGCGCTTGCCAATGCCGTGCTGGGCATAGGCCTCGCGCTGCGGCTGATGGCTGGCGACGGGCCGGAGCGGACACGCCAACGCTGATCGGCAGCCTGTCTGTGCGCGGCAGTTGCCGATGTCATGATCGGGGTGTTGTCTTGCCGTTCAAGGGCCGCAACCCGTCGAAAGCGCGGTTTCTTCTGCGCATGCGCCGATAGCCTGCTCAAGATGCGAGGGGCTGAGCGACGTGTGGCGAACTCGATGCGGGCGAGGCCGCGTCGGGGGCGATGTGCGCGGGTCGAGGAGATCGCGCAGATGGCCGAAGCGAATGCGTCGGCGTCCGACCGCAGCCTGGACGCGAGCCGCACGGTGGTGGCGATCGGCGGCCGCATCCGCGAGCTGGCGACGCAGTTTCGCGTCTGATGCGCCGCCGCGGCCGGCGCCCGCTCAGGTGCCGCCCGCGGCGTCGGCGCTGCCGGCCCGGTCGCGCGCACGCATCTTGGCGCCGATGTAGTCCGAGTGCGACACGTACAGGAGATCGGCGATCTTGCGCATCAGGTGGTTCTCGTGCGCGCTCAGGTGGCCGTCGGCGTACGCGACCTGCCACATGTACTCGATGATGCGCACGCGCTGGGCGGCATCGAAGCCCTTGTTGATGCACGAGGTGAAGCGGTGATAGTCGTGTGCGTCGCGCGCGGCCGCCTCAGCGAGCTCGACCAGGCGAGCGAGCTCGTCGTCGGCGAGCGCGAACCTGTCGCGCAGCGCGGCGATGACCGCGTCGCGTTCGGTGTCGTCGATGTCCGGGTCCGAGCGCATGATCTCGACGAGCAGCACCGCGGTGGCAAGCTGCAAGGCGTGTTCGCGCTCCTGCGGCGATTCGCCGGCGGGCGGGTTGGTGAGGGTGTCGAAGAGATCCTTCAGCGTATTCAGCATGTGAGGTTTCCGTGACAGGGTCCGGTCGGGCTCGATGTCGCGGCAGCGCGAGCTGCCTGCCGGCTTCCACCGCACCGGGCGGACGGGCATCGAACCCATTCTAACGCGGCCGCCACGCCGGTCCGAACGCGCGGACCGCCGGGTGCGCCCGAGCGCTGCCGCTACAGCGGCCAGATCAGCAGCAGCATCGGGATGCCGACGGCGACCACCAGCACTTCGATCGGCAGGCCCAGGCGCCAGTAGTCGCCGAAGCGAAAGCCGCCGGGTCCGAGGATCAGCGTGTTGTTCTGGTGCCCGATCGGGGTCAGGAACGCGCACGAGGCGCCGATCGCCACCGCCATCAGAAACGGATCGCTGTTAGTGCCCAGCGCGGCGGCGGTACCGAGCGCGATCGGGCACATCACCGCGGCCGTCGCGGCATTGTTCATCAGGTCGGACAGCGTCATCGTGACGACCAGGATCAGGCCCAGCGCGACGATCGCATGCCCCTGCGCGATGTCCTCGAGCAGGCCGTGCGCGATCAAGGAGGCGGTGCCGGTCGATTCCATCGCGCCGGCGACCGGGATCAGCGCGGCGAGCAGCATGATGACCGGCCAGTCGATGGCTTCGTACACCGAGCGCGGCGGCACCGTGCGCAGCGCCATCGACGCCAGCACCCCCGCGGCGAACGACACCACCGTGGGCACCAGACCCACGGCCGCGCTGCCGACGGCCGCCGCCATGATGCCGCCGGCCAGCAGCGTCTTGCGCCGGTCCGGGATGCGCAGCTCGCGCTGGGCGAGCGGCACGCAACCGGAATCGTTGGCGAACTCTGTCAAGGTCTCGGGCGGGCCCTGGAGCAGCAACAGGTCGCCGGCGGCGAAGCGAAAGGTGCGCAGCCGCGTCATCGAGCGTCGGCCGTGGCGCGAGACCGCGAGCAGATTGATGCCGTAGCGCGAGCGCAGCAGGATCTCGCTGGCGTTGCGCCCGACCAGTGCCGAGCCGGGCAGCACGGCGAGCTCGGTCAGCACGATCTCGTCCGAAGGCTCGGGTTTTTCCGCTTCCTCGGCACGAGCGCCGGCCGTCTTGCCGGACTCGTGCTGCGAGCGCCTTGCCGCGCCGTTCGCGGACGTCGCGCGTTTCGTGTCCGTCTCGTCTGCGTCATCCTCCTTCGTGTCGTTTTTCTTCGCCTCCTCGAGCTCGAGACCGAGGCTCGACAGGGCGCTGCCCAGTGCCTCGGCCTCGGCCTCGATCAGCAGGATGTCGCCCGCGCGCACGACCCGGCTCGCATGCGGTGCGTTGAGGCGGAAGTCGTTGCGGACGAGCGCGACCACCTGCGCATCGCTTTCGTCGAGCACCGCCTCGATCGCGCGCAGGGTCTTGCCGGCCGCCTTGCTGTCCTCGGGCACGCGCGCCTCGGTGATGTAGGCGGCGGTGTCGAAACCCTCGGCGCCGGCCTGGCGGCGTGCCGGTACCAGCCGCCAGCCGAGCACGGCGACGAAGGCGACGCAGACCGCCGCGACGCTGAGCCCGACCGGCGTGAAGTCGAACATGCCGAACGCACCACCGCCGGCCGCGGCGCGAAAGCCCGAAACGATCAGATTGGGCGGCGTGCCGATCAGCGTCGTCATGCCGCCGAGGATGGTTCCGAAGGCCAGCGGCATCAGCACGCGACCCGGCGGCAAGGCGTGGCGGCCGGCCATCTGGATCGCCACCGGCATCAGCAGGGCGAGTGCGCCGACGTTGTTCATGAAGCCGGACAGGGCCGCGCCGAGGCCGGTCAGGGCCGCGATGGCCAGCGTCGGTCCGCTGTCGTTCGGCACGATGTGGCGGGCCAGCGCGTCGATCGCCCCCGAGCTCTGCAGGCCGCGGCTGAGCACCAGCACGCAGGCGACCGTCACGACGGCCGGGTGGCCGAGGCCACCGAAGGCCTGCGTCGGTGCGATCAGTCCGCTCGCCACGCAGGCGAGCAGTGCGGCGACCGCGACCATGTCGTGGCGCCAGCGGCCCCACAGAAACATTGCGATGGTTGCCAGGAGAATGGCGAGGATCAGGCTCTGGTCGGTCGTCATGTCGTCCCTCAGGCCGCAACATCGCCGCCGCTGCGGCGGTCGGCGCGGTTTTGACGCGGATCACTGTGGCGGGCTCAAGATCGGACTATTGTTGCCGAAAATCAGCTGTAGTGCGTGTCACCTGCAGATTGGGCACGTTCGCGCCGCAAACGAAGGGGTGCTCCGAGGTGCACTCCCGTGAACCCTCCAGGAAATTCACATGAAGATGCTGTTCGCGCCCGCGGAGGCGCTGATGAACCGATTCGGATACCCGTTCAAGTTCGGGATGCTGGGCGCGATCGTCTTTCTGGCCTTCGCGACCCTGATGGTGACGCTGGCCGGCCAGCTGAACACGACGATCGAACGGTCGCGCTCCGAGCTGGTCGCGTCGGCCTTGTCGCGGCCGCTGTCGAAGGTCGTCGAATTCACGCAGCAGCACCGCGGCCTGTCGGCAGCCGTGCTGGGCGGCGGGACGAACATGGCCGAGCGGCGGCGGGGGCGCGAGTCGGACATCGACGTCGCGCTCGCGGAGCTGGGGCGTGCGCTGTCGGACGACTGGCGCGCGAGCCGCGCGTGGCAGGAGCTCGAAGCGGGGTGGAGCACGATCAAGCGCGAGGGCATGAGCTGGCGGCAGGGCGAGAATTTCGACGCCCACACCGCATTCATCGCGAAGCTGCTCAGGTTCCAGACCCAGCTCGCCGACGCGTACGGCCTGACCTTCGATCCCGAACCGGAAACGTATTATCTGAAGGCCGGTGCGATCGACCGCATGCCCTTCCTGCTCGAACGCATCGGCCAGCTGCGCGCGCGTGGTTCGGGGGTGCTCGCGCGCGCGAGCCTCGACGAGCAGAGCAAGGTCGCGATCGTCGTGCTGGCCGACGAGATCAAGACGGCGATGGGCGACCTCGAGGACAACCTCGCCAAGGTCATCGCCCAGCGGCCCGAGCTCAAGGCGCAGCTCGACGTCTCGGCCGCGGCGCTGAATGCGAAGCTCAAGGACATCAGCAAGGTGGTCAGCGACATCGTGTTTCTCGGTGCGCTGCAGAACATTTCGGCGAGCCAGTTCTTCGATCTGACGACCGAGACGATCGGCATCGGCTACGCGCAAATGTACGACGTGCTGTTGCCGACCCTCGACGATCTGCTCGGCCAGCGCATCGCGCGCGCCGAGCGCGTGCTGTATACGAACGTCGCTATCCTGCTCGCCGTGCTGGTGGCAATCGGATACCTGTCCGTCGGGGCCTATCTGTCGGTGATGACCAGCATCCGCAGCCTGCGCGAAGGCAGCCACAAGCTCGCCACCGGTGATCTCACCACGCACATCGAGCTCGCCGCGCACGACGAGCTGCGCTTCGTCGCCGGCAGCTTCAATGAGATGTCCGACGCGATGCGCGGGCTGATCGGAGGCATCAAGCGCAATTCCGATCACGTCGCCGATTCGGCCCGCCAGCTGGTGAGCTCGTCGGCGCAGATCGACGCCGCCTCGCAGCGCCAGAGCGATGCGGCATCGAGCATGGCCGCGGCGGTCGAGCAGATGACCGTCGGCATCGAGAACATCGCGCGCAACGCCGGCGAGGCCGACGGGCTCGCGCGCCGTTCCGGCGACCTGTCGCGCGAGGGCGGCGAGATCGTCGCGTCGGTGGTCAAGGAGATCGGCGAGATCGCCGCGTCGGTGGCGAGCTCGGCGCGCACGGTCGAGGCGCTCGGCGAGCGCTCGGGACAGATCTCGGCGATCGTCGGCGTGATCGGCGAGATCGCCGCGCAGACCAACCTGCTCGCGCTCAATGCGGCGATCGAGGCGGCGCGCGCCGGCGAACAGGGCAGAGGCTTCGCCGTCGTCGCCGACGAGGTGCGCAAGCTCGCCGAGCGGACCGCCAACTCGACCAAGGAAATCTCCGAGATGGTGCATGCGATCCAGCAGGGCACCCAGGGCGCGGTCGAGGGTATGGAAGAAGGCGTCGCACGCGTCAATGAAGGGGTCGCGCGGGCCGAGCGGGCCGGCGAAGCCATGCAGCGCATTCGCGAAGCGGCTGCCCAGGTGGTGTCGACGGTGACCGAAATCTCCGGTGCGTTGCGCGAACAGAGTGCGGCGTCGACCGAAATCGCGCGCCAGGTCGAAACGATCGCACGCATGGCCGAGGAGAACGGCGCGGCCGCAGGCAGCAACCACCAGACCGCCAATCGCCTCGGCGAGCTGGCCGACACGCTGTTGCAGAATGTCAGTCGCTTTCGCGCGAACTGAGCGGGCGATGCCTCGCTGCCGGGCGGGCCGATGACGGCGACGGGCGTTTCGAGGGGCCGGTCCGCCGAACACGCGGTGTGCTGCGGCGGGCGGCGTGGCGCGGAAACGGGATCACGGTCGCTTCGCGACAGAACGCGCACCACGGCAGGTTTGCGGCGCATCGCGCGGTATCGAGCGGCAGCGGGGCACCGCTCGCATGCGTGAGGCCGTCGGGCGGGCCCGCCGTCATCACCGACCACGCGCGCAGCCACGGCCGATACCATGCCAGGCCGAGCCGCAGCGCGAGATGGCAAGTGCTTGCGAGGCCGAGCATCAGCGCGGTGGCCGGCCACAGCGGTGTGCCGGTGGGCTGCAACCCCGTCCGCTTGCTGCGGCGTCGTTTCATCTCCCTGTCCCCCTTTGCCCGTGAAGGCGTCTTTTCTGTCGCTATAGCATCTGGCGTGTACGGCGCAAGGCTCGCGCTGCCCGATGTGGTGGGCTGGCGCAGGTATCCGCTGTTGCCGCCACCGCTGCGCTGCCGCGATCGCGCCGTGACATCCGTCAGTCGATCCGCCCCAGCCGCCCGTTGTGCGAACCCATGTACCAGTAGTGCCCGGCGGCGTCGATGATGGCCTTGCGAATGCCGACGTTGCGCGACGGCAGGGTGATTTCGCGGAAGCGCTCTTCAGCGGGGTCGAACAGCGCCACGCTGTCGTGGCGGATCTCGTTGGCCCAGATGCGACCGGCCGCGTCGATCGTGACGGCATAGGCTCCGCCGCCGGCGCCGTGCGGCATCTCGTAGCTCGCGACGATCTGCCGGCGTGCCGGGTCGACCTTCAGCAAGCGGCCGTCGCCGTAGGCGGTCACCCATAACATGCCGTCGGGGGCCACGGCCATGCGGCGCGGGCGGCTGCCGTCGCCGGTGGGCAGGTCGTCGATGTGCCCGCTGGCCGGATCGAGCCGGCCCAGCGCGTCGCCGGACAGGCGGCAGAACCAGACGTAGCCCTCCTGATCGATGGCGATCCCGTACGGACCGCCCGAAGTCTGCCAGGTGCGGATGTCGCCGCTGGCACGATCGAGCCGGCCGATGCGGTTGCCGCGCTGCACCGTGAACCAGACATTGCCGTCGCCGTCGAGCACGGCGGTGTGCGGCGAGCCGCCGCCCGGTACCGGATACGACGTCACTTCGCCGCTGGCCGGGTCGAGCCGGCCGATGGTGCCGTTGCCGTAGCCCGTGTACCAGACGATGCCGTCGGGCGCGACGACGAGTCCGTGCGGCTGAGCGCCGTCGGGCAGCGTCCATTCCTCGAAACGCTCGGTGCCGGGATCGAAGCGCGCGATGCGATTGCCGCGCATGACCGCGATGTAGATGTCGCCCTGCGGTCCCGGCGCCGGGTCGCGCGCGAACTGCGGGGTGGGCACCGCCCATTCCTGCACGCCGCCGCGCACCTCGGGCAGCGCGCCGGGCGTCACGCCGTAGTTGGAGCCGCCCGCATGGGCGGCCGTGGCAATCAGAACGCTTGAGCACGCAAGCATCTCGAGGCATCGCCGCATCGCCGGTCTCCGCACATCCACTCCGTCCAGGTGGACTTCCGACCTCAGGGGGTGTTCCCGCCTGCACGCGGGGTTGCTCCTCGGGCCGCGAAGTGGCGCGACGACAGCCGTGTGTGAGTAGCCCGGCCAGTTGTCTCCTATTCGAGAAAGCGTACACAAAAAGATCAGACAAAGAATACAAACAGTTGAGTGCAAGTTTTCAGTGCGGCTTCGCAATCGCCTCGTCGCCCGGTTCGGCATCGTCGCAACGCTGCCTACGCCGTCCGTTGACTCCCTGCGTCGAAGAGGGGCCGTCGCGGTCATCGGGCTGAATCCTCCAGACCGAACGGGCGATACGCGTACAACCGGCGGCAGGCGAGAGCGTGGATACGGATGTGCGGTGAAAGCTGTCATGATCGGGGTTGATAAAAGATTTGAATGGATCCAAAAAAAGATTGAAACGTATACAAAGCGATACTAGACTTGTACCTGAAATCGGTCGGGTGCAATTCATGTGCCGCTCTTCAAGGAGACCGAGGCATGAGCAAGAAGCGTTCTGCGATCAATCTGGGGGCCGTGCGTGGCGACACGGGCCTGTCGGGCAACAGTCGCGACGAGGCGATCTACCAGAACCTCTATGCGGCGATCGTCGAGAACCATCTCGCACCGGGCACCAAGCTGCCCGAAGACACGCTGGCCGACGCCTTCGGCGTGAGCCGCACCAGCATCCGCAAGGTGCTGCAGCGCCTCGCCTACGAGCGACTGGTGGATATCCGGCTCAACCGCGGGGCGTCGGTCGCGCAGCCCTCGGTCAAGGAGGCGCGCGACGTGTTCGCGGCGCGGCGCATCGTCGAGTGCGGCGTCATGGCGCAGGTGGTCGCGCGGGCGACGCCCGAGCAGCTCGACGCACTGCGCGACATCGTGCGGCGCGAGCACGAGGCTGCGGATCGCGGTGACCGGCGCGAATCGATCTTCCTGTCGGGCGAGTTCCATGTGCAGCTCGCGCGCGTCGGCGACAACGAGGCGATCGGCGACTTCCTGGCCGGCCTGGTGTCGCGCTCGTCGCTGGTGATCGCGACCTATGGCGCGCCGATGGCGGGCAGCTGCCGTCATTCCGAGCACGACGAGGTGATCGAGCTGATCGCCGCCGGCGATGCCGACGCGGCGCAGGCGTGGATGGATCGCCATCTGCGCGACGTCGAGCGCTCGGTGGTGCTGATCGACGAGGAAGCCGGCGAGCCGGATCTGCGCAGCATTCTCGACGCGGTGGCTGCGCGCCACCGTCGCGACAAGTAACGAGTCCGCGTCAGCGCCCGTCGCGGTGGCGGGGTGACGAAGCGGGCCGCAATCGACCACAACAGCGAGGAGATCATGATCCACATCAGAGTCATCAACCCCAACACCACCGCCGCCATGACCGAGAAGATCGGGCAGGCGGCTCGGCGGGTGGCCGCGCCC
>DAOMOP010000106.1:0-2445 GCA_035444405.1 Rhodocyclaceae bacterium | reverse complement strand
GACCCAGCCGGCCAGCGGTCCGGTGTCGATCGAAAGCCATTTCGACGAGGCGATCAGCGCGGTCGGCGTGCTCGACGAAGTGCGCGCCGGCGAGCGCGACAGCGTCGACGCCTACATCATCGCGTGCTTCGGCGACCCGGGCCTACTCGCCGCGCGTGAGCTCACGCGGGCGCCGGTGATCGGCATCGCCGAGGCGGCCTTCCACATGGCCACGCTGATCAGCACGCACTTCTCGGTGGTCACGACGCTCGGGCGCACGTGCGTGATCGCCGAGCACCTGCTGCAGCGCTACGGCTTCGCGTCGCACTGCCGGCGCGTGCGCGCGGCCGAGATCCCGGTGCTCGACCTCGAGCACGACCCGAACTGCGCCTTCGATCGCATCGTCGCCGAGTGTCTGCGCGCGAAGGAGGAGGACGGCATCGGCGCGATCGTGCTCGGCTGCGGCGGCATGGCGGACCTGACCGACGCGATCGCCGAGGCGGTCGGGCTGCCGGTCGTCGAGGGCGTGACCGCGGCGGTCAAGCTCGCCGAATCGCTGGTCGCGCTGCGTCTGGGGACGAGCAAGCACGGCGACCTCGACTTTCCGCGACCCAAGCGTTTCACCGGGCAGTTCCAGCACCTGAGCACGGGCGTCGGCCGCAGCGCCCAGGACGCGGCGGCGCCGCCCGATCGCGTACGCGCGGTGGCCGGCCGCTGACCGGCTCCGCAACCGGCCACGGACGCACCGGCGTCGACATCACCGGCTTTTCACAAGAATCGGCAGTGCGCAGTACGCAGTACAGAGCAGTACCACGACAGCGCGGACAACGAGCCGCACGCAGGAGACAGGAGGAATACCAGCATGGCAACCATCAATCCAAACGGTAGCGCGACGGCCTGGCCACAGGGCCTGGCCCCCGACGCGCAGACAGGGCAGGCCGCCGAGGTGCCGGCGCACACCAAGGGTCTGGGCGAGGAATCGCTCGCACCCCAGGACACGCGCATCATGGGCAAGTGGTCGTATCTGCTCGCGTGGTTCGGCGGGTGCGTGTCGATCGGCACCTTCGCGATGGGCTCCTCCATCGTCGGCACGCTGAACCTGCTGCAGGCCACGCTCGCGATCGCGATCGGCTGCTTCGTGATCGGCATCGCGCTGGCGATCAACGGCGCGGCCGGCCACAAGTACGGCATCCCGTTCATGGTGCAGGCGCGCAGCGCGTTCGGTTTTGCCGGCACGCGCTTTCCGGGCCTCGTGCGTGCGGTGCCGGCGATCGTCTGGTACGGCTTCCAGAGCTGGATCGGCGCCGGCGCGCTGAACGCGGTGTCGGCGACGCTGTTCGGCTTCGACAACCTGGTGTTCTACTTCGTCGTCTTCCAGCTCGCGCAGATCGCGCTGTCGGTGCTCGGCTTCCAGGGCATCAAGTGGCTCGAGAACATCGGCAGCGCCTTCATCATGGTCTCGCTCGCCTACATGTTCTTCAGCGTCATCAACAAGTACGGCGAGGAGATCACGACCAACCTCGTGAACATCGAAGGCACCTGGGGCCTGCCGTTCTGGGGCGCGACGATGCTGTTCCTCGGCATCTACAGCACGATGATGTTGAACGTCAGCGACTATGCGCGCGAGCTCGACAAGCGCGTGAAGACCGCGCCGCTGACGACGATCTACGCGATGTCGATCCTGCCGTGCACGCTCTTCATGGGCCTGATCGGGTTGATGGTCTCGGGCGCGACCGGCATTGCCGATCCGATCCAGGTGTTCGCGAACGCGGTCGACAACAAGCCGCTGCTCGTCATCACGCTGCTCTTCATCGCTTTCGCGCAGGTCACGACCAACGTGCTCAACAACGTCGTGCCGCCGACCTACATCCTGATGGATGTGTTCAAGCTGTCGTTCCGCTCGGCGGCGATCATCGTCGGCCTGCTCGCGTTCGGCACCTTCCCGTGGGAACTCGTCAAGGACGAGTCGGCCGCCGGCCTCCAGCTCTTCGTGCAGACCTACTCGGCCTTCCTCGGCCCGATCTTCGCGGTGCTCGTCGTCGATTACTACATCATCCGCCGGCGCACGCTCGACATCGCCAAGCTCTACGACGAGAACGGTCCGTACCGTGGCGTCAATTACGCCGCGATCATCGCCGCGCTGATCGGTGCCGCGGTCGCGCTCAGCTTCTCGGCGGTGTCGTGGTACGCCAGCCTGATCCCGGCCGGCCTGACCTACTACGTGCTGATGAACAACTGGTCGGCGTGCCGCCGCTTCCGCGAGAACTGATGCGCGCGCAGCGGGCGTGATCCAGGCCCGACGGGCGGACCGCCGCCGCGCGGTCCGCTCCGGGCGAACCGACTCAACCCCAAGGACATCCGAGATCATGACGAAGAACACAAGCTATCCGCGCGACCTGGTCGGCTACGGCAGGAACCCGCCGTACGCGAACCGGCCCGGCGGCGCCCGCGTCGCGGTGCAGTTCG
>DAOMOP010000105.1:5097-13605 GCA_035444405.1 Rhodocyclaceae bacterium | reverse complement strand
ACTACCCCACACCAAATACGCCGCGCCAAAATCAACAATGGCGCGGCGTTTTTGCATCTAGAGAGCCAATTCGTTACAGTCCGACGCAGTTTGCCGGCAGCAGGCTGCGCACTGTCGCGCAATCATGGCATCATCGCCTGGAAGCTCCATTCGACTGGAAAACTGCGATGCAGCAGAGCTCGCACAAGGGAAAGCGCGGCTTGAGGCGGTTGGTCAACGCTTTTCGGTATTCGATTGCCGGATTGCGTGCTGCATACCGGCATGAGGATGCCTTTCGGCAGGAGCTGTGGCTTGCGGCCATCCTTGTGCCTCTGGCATTGCTGCTGGGGGGCTCGGGCATCGATCGGGCACTCATGATCGCAAGCGTATTGCTCGTGCTCGTCGTCGAACTTATGAATTCGGCAATCGAGGCGACGGTGGATCGCATTTCGCTCGAAGACCACCAGTTGGCAAAGCGGGCGAAGGATATCGGCAGTGCGGCCGTCATGGTGAGTCTGCTGATGGTGCTGGTGGTGTGGACATGCATCCTGCTGGGGTGATCATACGGGTGCGAGAGGATGCGTTGACCGGAGGCTGCGTGCGGAGGCTGGGGCAACAAGGGCATGGCGGTTGTCGCGAGGCGTGGACGAGCCAGGCAGATGGCTCCGGATCGGGTCGAGGTAGCAGCTGATGAATTTTGACGTCGTCGTTGTCGGGGGCGGCCTTGCAGGGGCGAGTGTCGCGGTCGCCTTGCGCCGCACGCAGCTGAAGATCGCAGTCGTCGAGGCGCGAAGGCCCGTGAGGCCGGGGGGTTGGGATACGCGGATCTACGCGATCAGTCCGGTCAACAAGGAGTTTCTGGCGCAGTTGGGGGTCTGGAAGCATCTCGACGCCGCGCGCCTGACGCCCGTGTCTGAAATGGCGGTTTTTGGTGACCGCAACGGCGCCGTGCGGCTGAGCGCTTATGAGGCGGGGCTGAACGAGCTCGCATGGATCGTCGAATCGAGTCTCGTGCACGAGGAATTGTGGAGGACGCTCGAGCGTCAGCACAACGTGACGCTTCTCTGTCCCGCCGAGCCATCCGCGCTGACCGTCGATGCCACTGCAGGAAAGCTCGTGCTGTCTGACGGTCGTCGGCTTCGGGCGAAGCTGATCGTGGCGGCCGACGGCGGAAACTCCTGGGTACGCACTCAGGCCGGGTTCAGAGTGCAGTCGTCCGCTTACGACGAGGTAGGCGTCGTTGCGAACCTGCGTACCGGGCGCGGCCACCGAAACATCGCTTACCAGTGGTTCCGCGATGACGGAATCCTTGCCTATCTGCCTTTGCCAGGCGACCGCATCTCGATTGTCTGGTCGGCGCCACGAGAGCTTGCCGAGGAGCTGTTGGCGCTGGACCCAGCCGCGTTTGTCGCCAGGGTCGACGCGGCCGGGCAAGGGATGCTGGGTCCGCTGACGCTCGAGAGTGAGCGCGCCGGTTTTCCGTTGCGCCTGATGCGTGTGGACGAAGTGGTCAAACCGCGTGTTGCGCTGATTGGCGATGCCGCGCACGCGATTCATCCGCTCTCCGGTCACGGAATCAATCTGGGCTTCCAGGATGCTGAGGCACTGGCCACGCGGCTGGGCGCACTGCCTGCCTGGCGGGATGCGGGTGATTGGCAAGTGCTGCGGAGCTATGCACGGGCGCGTGCCGAAGAGCCCCTGCTGATGCAGTACGCCACGCATGGACTGAACCGACTGTTTGGTGTCGACAACCCCGTGGTGCGTCTAATCCGCAACGCCGGTATGAACTTGACGGCACGCTTGCCGATCGTAACCGACAGTCTCGTGCGCTACGCAACCTCTGGGCGGTTTCGTTGACCCATACGCGATCGGCCCGGTCGCTGGGGTGCCGCGGATCAGTGACCGCCTCGCCGGTGAATGGGCGAACAGGATCCTGCGGGGGCGGAGCGGCCGCGTGCCTTTGCGGTGGACTGTGAATAAGGGCAAGCGTGTCGCGCCACCGTGAGCTGCACGGCGTATGAGCAAGTGCGCGCGCGACGTGGTCGGGCGCGCGCAAATCTGGACAATCTTTGGAGAATGCAATGTCTAGCACAATAATTCGGCCGACGCTGCTCACCTGCCTGCTGTTTGGCTTTGGCATCGCACAGGCCAGCGAGCAGGCGGTGCGCGAGGGTATGGAGGCGTTCATCGGGGCCCCGGCGGTCGAGTCGGTGCAGGCCACATCGTACGGCGGGTTGTACGAAGTCGTGTTACGCAGCGGCGAGCTCGTCTATACGGACGAGCACGTGAGCTTCATTCTGGATGGCCGCATCATAGATACGACGACACGCCGCGACGTGACGCAGGCCAGACTGACGGAACTGGCCGCGATCGATTTTTCGACTCTCCCGCTCGACGATGCGATCAAGCAGGTCAGAGGCGACGGTACGCGCATCATGGCGACGTTCGAGGATCCCAACTGTGGCTATTGCAAGCGCCTGGGGCAGGAGCTGTCGGTGATGGATGACGTCACGATCTACACCTTCCTGTATCCGATCCTCAGCGAGGATTCGACGGAGAAATCGCGCAACATCTGGTGTGCCGAAGACCAGGCGAAGGCCTGGAACGACTGGATTCTGGACGGCAAGACACCCGCGGCGGCCGATTGCGACAGCTCTGTCGTCGATCGCAACGTCGCGCTCGGCAAGAAGCTGCGGATCCAGGGGACACCGACGATCTTTCTCGCGAACGGGCAACGGTTGGGTGGTTACCTGCCGGCAGCGCAGCTCGAAGCGGCGCTCGCCGCCGCCTCGGACTAGACGCGCTGGCGACCGGGGCTCGGTGGCGCTGCGTGCAGCGCAGCGCGCTTCGCGCTTACGGCGTCATGCCCTTGGGCAGGAGAACCCACAGGCTGCCTTGCTGACGCATGCGGCCGGCCTGCGTTCCGGCCTGGTCGCCGAAGCCCCAGAAAAAATCGGCGCGCACCGGGCCCTTGATTGCGCCGCCGGTATCCTGAGCGAGCACAAGCCGCCGCATCGGCTCCTCCGACAGCGGAAACGTCGTCGCGAGGAACACCGGTGCGCCCAGTGGAACGAAGCGCCGATCGACGGCAATGCTGCGCTCGGCCGTCAGAGGCACGCCGAGCGCGCCGATGGGGCCGTCGCCCGACGCTGGCAGTTCCCGGAAGAACACGTAGCTCGGATTCGTATTGAGCAGTTCTGCTAGCCGTGCGGGATTGTTGCGGGCCCAGTCCTTGATACCTTGCATGGAGGCGCGCTCGAGCGGCAGTTCGCCCTGTTCGACCAGCCAGCGTCCGATCGACGTGTACGGGTGGCCGTTCTGGTCGGCGTAGCCGATGCGTACGCGCGAGCCATCGGGCAGTTCCACTTGACCGGATCCCTGCACCTGAAGGAAAAACAGATCGATCGGGTCGGCAGCCCACAGTAGCGTCGCGGCCGGTACGCCGTCGCCCATCGTATCGATTTCGGCACGCGTCCAGTACGGTACGACCTTGTTGCCGACCACCCGCCCGCGCAGGCGCAGATGCTTCAGGTCGGGATAGACGTCGCCGAGGTCGATGGTCAGCATGTCCGCCGGGACGCCATGAATCGGCCAGCGGTAGTGCTCGGAGGGCCTGCGGTTGCCCCGGATCACCGGTTCGTAGTAACCGGTGACCAGCCCTTCGAACGAGCCATCCGGGTTGGCGGCACGCCATGGTTCGAAGTGCGTCTCGAAAAAATGCCTTGCCGCCGCGGGCGAGGGCTGCAGGCCGAGCGCGGAGGCGGCGTCGCACACCGGCTGCCAGCGTGGTTCGCGCGCAATCGCCTGACAGCTTCGGCGCAGTGCGGGCCATGCGGCGGCGTGGTCGTCGTCGTGCCAGCCTTGAAGCTCTGACCACGTTGCCGGCTGCAGCGGTGCGGCGGTCGGAGCGCTCGGTGCCGGCGAGGCGCTGGGTGCCGGTGCAGGGCAGACCGGGCACGCCGGACACGGTTGCGCGGGCGGACAGGCGGGCGGCGAAGCGGCGGGGCCGGGAGACGGGCGCTGCCCCGAGCAGGCGGTCAATGCAGCGGCCAGGAGCAGTGTCGTGGTCAGTGCGAGCTGGCGTGCGAGGTGTGGAAACGGTGATTGCATGGCAGGAGCGGGTAGACAGCGGGCCGTCGGCGCCACAGTATACCCGGCCGGATTGGTTGCCGCGGAGCTGCGCAGATGTGGGTGATCCTGTTGGAGGTCGGTGTTGCGCTGGGTCTGCTCTTCATCATCGTATGGGCCACCTGGCCGAAGCGGGGCAATGGGAGCAACGAGGACGAGAAAGGGAATGACTGAACTGACGCAGCTCCTCACACGGGCCGAAAGACTGCTCGAACGGCTCGAGGCCTTTCTGCCGACGCCGGCGGCGCCGCCCGACTGGTCGGCGTCGACGGCGTTTCGCTGGCGTCGTCGAGACGGGCGCGGTTGTCTGATGCCGATCCTGCGGCCCCATCGGATCCGCCTGAAGGATCTGCGCGACATCGACACGCAGAAGCAGCGCATCGACCGGAACACCCGTCAATTCGTCGAAGGCCGTCTGGCGAATAACGTGCTGCTGACCGGTGCACGCGGCACCGGCAAGTCCTCGCTCGTCAAGGCCTTGTTGAACGCCTACGCGAAGCAAGGGCTGCGTCTGATCGAGGTGGACAAGGACGACCTGATGGACTTGCCGGACATCGTCGACCTCGTGCAGGGGCGGCCGGAGCGCTTCATCCTCTTCTGTGACGATCTGTCTTTCGAGGAGGCCGAGCCCGGTTACAAGGCACTGAAGAGCGTGCTCGACGGCTCCGTTGCGGCCGTGCCGGACAATGTGCTGATCTATGCGACATCGAACCGTCGCCACCTGATGCCCGAGTACCATGACGAGAACCTGGAGGCGCGCCATGTTGGTGGCGAGATCCACCCGGGCGAGGCGGTCGAGGAGAAGATCTCGCTGTCGGAGCGCTTCGGCCTGTGGGTGTCGTTCTACCCGTTCAGTCAGGACGAGTACCTGACGATCGTCGCCCACTGGCTGAAGGTCTTCGGAGTCGCAGGCGAGCGCATCCAGGCGTGTCGGCAGGAGGCACTGCAATGGGCGTTGTCGCGCGGTTCGCGATCCGGACGCGTGGCGTGGCAGTTCGCCCGGGACCATGCCGGCAGGCTCAACGGGCGGTGACGGGCAGATGACGAAATGGGTCGATGTGGCGGCCGCGGTGATCATCCGGGCAGACGGCCGCGTCTTGCTCGGCCGCCGCGCCGAAGGGACCTTCTACCCGGGGTACTGGGAGTTCCCCGGCGGCAAGGTCGAGCCCGGCGAGTCTCCGGCCGCAGCGCTCACGCGTGAGCTCGAAGAGGAACTCGGGATTCGTGTCCGGGGGTTGCGGCCGTGGATCGTGCGCGAGCATGTCTACGAGCACGCGAGCGTGCGGCTGCACTTCTTCGAAGTGACGGCCTGGCACGGCGAGATCAACGATCACGTACACAGCGCACTGTCGTGGGAGCAGGCCGATCAGCTGAGCGTGGCGCCCATGCTGCCGGCCAACGGGCCGGTCCTGAAGGCGCTGCGCCTGCCCCGTTTCATGGGCGTGACGCAGGCCGCAGCGATTGGTGGCGATCGACAACTCGCATGCGTCGAGGCGGCGCTCGCCCGCGGGCTGCGGCTGATCCAGGTGCGCGAGCCGGAACTGCCGCCGACGCAGCGGGCGGCATTCGCGGCAGCCGTGGTCGAGCGGGCTCGCGCCCATGCGGGGGCTCTGGTCATGATCAACGGCGATGTCGAGCTCGCGGCGCGCGTCGGGGCGGACGGCGTGCACCTCAGGGGGAGGGATCTCGCGTCATTGTCCGAGCGGCCGCCGTTCGAGTGGGTCGGAGCGTCCTGCCATGACTACACGCAGTTGCAGCGTGCGATCGCGCTCGGAGCCGATTATGCGCTGCTCGGGCCGGTCAAGCCGACCCTGACGCATCCCGGCCAGGCAGCGCTCGGTTGGGCACGCTTTGCCGAGCTCGTGGGCGGGTTGCCGCTGCCGGTGCTGGCGATCGGCGGCTTGCATGCCGAAGACATGGACGACGCACGGCTTGCGGGCGCGCACGGCCTTGCCGCGATCAGGGGCGCCTGGGGCGCGCCAGGCTGAGCACGAGCCGGGCGCAAGCCGGCGACACTCGGGTCGACGTGAGGTCTTGCGAGCGCATGCGCGGCGGGCATCCTCGACCGTGCGTCTTGCCGCGCGTCAGTCGCGTTCCGGCCGGTCGTCTTCGGAGCCGCCGGCGGGTTCGTCGCCTGCGCGCACGCGGTAACTTTCCGAAGCCCAAGCGCCGAGATCGAGCTGCTTGCAGCGCTCCGAGCAGAAGGGCCGCCAGGCGCTTTCCGCGACCCACTGGACGGGTTTTCCGCATTGCGGGCACTTGACGATGATCGGCTCGGGCATTTCGGTGCGGTGCCGGACGAGGGCCAGGCAGCCTAGAGGCTGCAGAACGTGAGCTCGAAGTGAACGGTGCGCTCGGCCACGCGCGGCCTCGCCATCGTCTCGGGCAGCATGAAGCGCACGTTCAGCGCGTATTTGTTGGCGCTGATCTCGGGAATGACCGCTTCGCCCGGAGCAAGCTGTACGCGCAGCATCTGCGCGCTGCGCCCGGTCATCGTGAGCTGATAGGTCCCCTGGCGGGCGACCTGTGCTTCCGGGTGGCCGCTGGCACGCAGCAGTCTCAGCACGATCGCGAGCCCGTCACGAATCGGGAGCATGGGCTGGGTCCAGCCTTCCAGGTCGTGGCGCCGCGCGGCGGCATCGCGATTGAGCCAGTAGTGGTAGGACGGCAGGTCGAATTCGCACACCCCGCCGGGAATCGCCGCACGGCTGCGGATGGCCATCAGCCACTCGTTCTCGCGCAGGTACTGACCGATCTTGCCGGCCATCGCGAGCAGCGACGAAGAGGCCTGCTCGATCTCGTACAAGGCCCCCGACAGCGCTTCCTCGGAGATCTCGGGATTGTTGCGAAACGACATCAGGATCTGGCGTTGGCGCTCGAGTTCCTGCATCAGATCGACCTTCAGGTCGGCGCGTCCTGCGACCTCGAGGACTTCGAACAGCGTGAGCAGTGCGACGTGGTGATCCTGCGGTGCGTCGCCCCGGCAGAAATGCGCGATCTTGCGGTACAGATCCTCGAGTCGCAGCAGCGTGCGGATGCGCTCATTGAGAGGATATTCGTAGCTGATCACCGCGTTTCGCTCAAAGAAGACAGTCTCCGGGACGGGTCTGATCGTGCCTGACGTTCGGGATCCAGGCAGCCCTTTTGGGCAAAGATGATAGCACAGGGCCGCGGGCGCAATGGCGGCACCGCCCGTGCCGGCTCAGGAGCTGCCGCGGGCTGCCTGCAGGTAGCGTTCGTGCAGTCGTGCGACGGCCTGATCGAGCGCAGACAGCGCACCGTCGTTGTCGATGACATCGTCGGCGCAGGCAAGGCGCTCGTCGCGGCCTGCCTGCGTGGCGATGATCGCGCGGATCTGCGCCTCGTCGAGATTGTTGCGCGCCTGCACGCGGCTGATCTGGAGCTCGACCGGAGCGTCGACCACGCAGATCCGGTCGCAGCGCTCGCGATAAGTGCCGGACTCGACGAGCAAGGGCACGGCCAGAATGACATAGGGCGAGCGCGCGTGATTGCAGCGGCGTTCGCTCTCGCGGCGGATGAGCGGGTGCAGAATGCCCTCGAGGCGTCGGCGCGCGTCCGGATCGGCGAACACGAGCTCGCGCATCGCCTTTCGATCCAGCGCCCCCCCGGCGCTGATCACCGTATCGCCGAAGGCGGCACGAATCGGCGCGATGGCCGCGCCGCCCGGCGCAGTGAGCTCGTGGGCGATCGCGTCGGTGTCGACGACCTCGACGCCCAGTGCCGCGAAGCGCTCGGCCACCGCACTCTTGCCGCTGCCGATGCCACCGGTCAGACCGACGATATAAGGCCTGGTCGACGTCATGGCTGGCAGTCGCTCGGGGCCGTATCGGGCAGTTCGCCGGCGATGCGCTCGGCCAGCGCGCGAACGAGCGGCGCGGGGCCGTGCACTTCGACCCGGGCGACCGCCGGATTCCTGACTGCGATCTCGGCGCCGCGCACGCGACGCGACTGCAGATCGGCCAGATGCTGTCGTGCGCCCGATTCGGTGCGGAACAGCCCGAGCGAGATCGCGAACTGATTGGGCCCGGCCTCGCGGATGATGAACAGGTCGCGCACGCCCAGGCCGCGCAGCTCGCGTGCGCGTCGCTCGGCCACCTGCAGCGACTCGCTCGGTGGCAGGCGAACCCACCAGCCGCCGGGGGCCTCGATCGTTTCGCGGGCCAGCGCGAGTTCGCTTCCGAGCCCTTGTGCGACGCGTTCGATTTCGTGCGCCTGTTGCAGACTGACGCGGGCGTAGACGACGCAGCTCGGCACGGCATCGGAGGATGCCCGATGCACGGTGGCCGCGGCAGGCGATGGGGCGCCGTCAGAGGCGGTGCCCGCGTCGGCATGCGCGAGCTCGCCGTCGGCGGCGCGCCTGCGCGCTGCATTATGTCAACG
>DAOMOP010000105.1:0-5087 GCA_035444405.1 Rhodocyclaceae bacterium | reverse complement strand
GGCCGCCGATTCGGACGGTGCCGTCGCGAGCGCTCGCGGCATCGGTGGTGCGGCTCGCGACGGCGGCACAATCGTCGTCGACGGCGCAGCCACCGGGCCTGCCGCATCCGCTGCGAGCAGCACGACCAGCTCGGGATTGATCTGGTTCGTGAGCCGCTCGGGCTCGCCCGGCCGGGTGGCGGTTCCGAGCCAGCCCTGGCCGCTGGCCAGAGCCAGCAGGTTGAGCAGCAACAGCACGAACAGCAGCGGACGCAGTACCGACATGGCCCGAAGCTTACCGGAATGGCGCGCCGTGTGTCTGCATCGTGCCGGCTGCAGCGTCAGCCCACGTGCGGCAGATGGGCGAGCGACTCGGCCACGGCTTCGGCCGGATAGTCGTAATTCTCCAGCTGGTCGGAAAAATAGCGTTCGAACGCGCTCATGTCGAAGTGCCCGTGGCCGGTCAGGTTGAACAGGATGACCTTGGACTCGCCGCTCGCCTTGCATTTGAGCGCCTCGTCGATCGCGGCGCGAATCGCGTGGCAGGATTCGGGAGCGGGGATGATGCCTTCGCTGCGCGCAAACTGGATGCCGGCCTCGAAGGTCGCCAGCTGCGGGACGGCGACCGCTTCGAGCTGGCCTTCGTGATAGAGCTGCGAGACGAGCGGCGAGTCGCCGTGATAGCGCAGTCCGCCGGCGTGAATGCCCGGCGGCATGAAATCGTGACCGAGCGTGTACATCTTCATCAGCGGCGTGAAGCCCGATGCGTCGCCGAAATCGTAGGCGTACTGGCCGCGCGTGAGCGTCGGGCACGAGCTCGGTTCGACCGCGATGCAGCGCAGGTTGCGCGCACGTGCCTCGCCGGCCGCCTTGTCGGCCAGGAACGGGAAGGCGATGCCGCCGAAGCTCGAGCCGCCGCCGCACGGGCCGAGCACGAGGTCGGGGTAGAGGCCGATCTTGTCGAACTGCTTCTTCGCCTCCAGACCGATGATGGTCTGGTGCAGCAGCACGTGGTTGAGCACCGACCCCAGCGTGTAGTTCGTGTCGGCGCGGCCGGCCGCCTCCTCGACCGCCTCCGAGATCGCGATGCCGAGCGAGCCCTGATTGTCGGGGTCGCGCTCGAGCAGGGCGCGTCCGGTCTGCGTGAGCTCAGACGGGCTCGCATACACTTCGGCGCCCCAGGTCTGCATCATCAGACGCCGGTACGGTTTCTGGTGATAGCTGACCTTGACCATGTAGACGCGCACGTCGAGGCCGAACATCTGCCCGGCGAACGAAATCGACGAACCCCACTGGCCGGCACCGGTCTCGGTGCTCAGGCGCTTGATGCCGGCCTGCTTGTTGTAGAAGGCTTGCGGCACCGCCGAGTTTGGCTTGTGCGAGCCGGCCGGGGAGACGCCCTCGTACTTGTAGAACAGCTTGGCTGGTGTGCCGAGCGCTCGCTCGAGCCTGAGCGCGCGCATCAGCGGGCTCGGGCGCCAGATCTTGTAGATCTCGCGCACTTCGTCCGGAATCGGAATCCAGCGCGCGGCGCTCATCTCCTGCTCGAGAATCTGCGGCGGGAAGATCGCCAGCATCTGCTCGAGTCCGACGGGCTTGCCGTCCGGGCCCAGCGGCGGCGCCGGTGGCGTGCTCATGTCGGCCACCACGTTGTACCAGTGCGTGGGAATCTCGTTCTCGTCGAGCTGGATGCGGGTCGGTTCGGTCATTGGAGTTTCTCCCTTGGTGTGCGTGGTACGACATCGATAACAAGGCTCGGATCGTTCAGCAGCCGCGTTCGTCAGCTTCGACGGGCTCCGAGGCGGCGATATGGGCGAGCCCCTTCAGGACGAGGTTGTCGACGCGGCGAAACGGGATCGTCATCAACGGCTCGAGCCGCGCGGCCCCACCGCCGCTCAGCAGACACACGGCGTTCGGCTGCGCCGCGAGGCGCTCGAACGTCAGTGTGATCGCCCCCAGTTGCGCCGTGAGGCAGCCCGATGCGATCGCATCGGCAGTGTTGCGCGGAGCGGTGCGATAGTGCCCGGCCGCGAACGGCAGCTGTGCGGTGTTGCCGGCCAGTGCGCGGCGCATCAGCTCGTCGCCGGGCAGGATCAGCCCTCCGCAGAATTCGCCGCTGGCGGCGAGCATGTCGATCGTCGTTGCGGTACCCGCGTTGACGACCAGGCAGGCACCACGGTGCAGGGCGTGCGCGCCGATGAGGGCCGCCCAGCGATCGACGCCGAGCTGGCTCGGCTCGTCGTAGAGGTTGCGCACGCCGCAACGATGCGCCGACGCGCGCAGCCACTGGATCGGCGGTGCGACCGTGTGCAGCGCGGCCTCGATGCGGGCGCCGGTGGTGGGGCCGGCGACGTTCGCACCGAATACGTGCGTGACGCCCGGATGCGCGCGCGCCACCTGCTCGAGCGCGTCGGCCGCATCGTGTGCGAGCGCGCCTTCACCCAGCCAGATGCCGTCGCGCACCACGCCCCACTTGATGCGCGTGTTGCCGGCATCGACGACGAGAATCACTCGAGCAGCCTCAGCGAGACGTCGCCGGACAGAATCCGGGTGATACCGGCATCGGTTCGCAGCAGCAAGGCGCCGTCCTCGTCCACGCCCGCGCAAGTGCCGTGCGTCTCGCCGCTCTCGGCAACGATGCGTACCGGCTGCCCGGCGAAGGCGTTGCGCTGCTGCCAGGCGCCGCGCAGCGCCGCGAATCCCGCGTATGCATAGGTGTCGAAGAGGGCGTGCATCTCGCGCAGCAGCCCGGCCATGACGGTGCCGCGCTGCGGCAGCGGATCGAGATGGGCGGCGAGGTCGGTCACCTGCGGCTGGTCGGGTATCGAAGAGTCCGGCGGAAGGCGTAGATTCAGACCGACGCCGATCACCGCGGCCGGGGTTCGCCCGCGTCCGGGCAGCAACTCGACCAGTATGCCGGCGACCTTGTGCCCGCCCACCAGCACGTCGTTCGGCCACTTCAGCGCGACATGTCCGACGCCGAGACCTTCGAGGGCACGCGCCACCGCCAGGCCGGCCACGAGCGAGAGGCCGGCCGGCACCGGCGCGCCGGCCGGAAACCGCCACAGCGTCGAGAAAGTCAGGCTGCTGCCCGGCCACGCATGCCAGCTGCGGCCGCGCCGGCCGCGTCCTGCCGTCTGGTGCTCGGCTGCGACGACATGTACGCGCCCGTCATCGGGCGGGGGGCTGTCGAGCAGGACGCTGTTCGTCGAGGCGCACGTGTCGAGCACGACGACATGGAACAGAGGGGCCAGGTCGCCCAGCTGGCCGACGATGGTTCCGGCCTCGAGGGGCTGGCCGCAGGAGAGCAGACTCAAGCCGATGTTCCCGCAATTGACGATGGGAACGCCATTATCCGCTTTTTGTGCGCAGACGCACGATTCTGGTGCCATCTCCGGCCGCGAGGCGCGCCGGATCGGGGCTCAGTCTTCGGCGTCGTGTTCGTTCGAGCCGTGACGGTTGTCGTCCAGTCCCAGTTCCTGGATCTTGCGTGTGATCGTGTTGCGGCCGATGCCGAGCAGTTGCGCGGCCTCGATGCGGCGCCCGCCGGTCGAGGACAGCGCGCGGCGGATCAGCGTGCGCTCGAACTCGTGCGTGAGGTGCTCGAACACCGCGCCGGGCGATGCGGCGATCAGCCGATCGGCCTCGACCCCCAGGCTCTCGGTCCAGCTCGCATGCCCGGGCTGCGCCGATTTCTCGCGCAGCTCGGGGGGCAGGTCGGCGACCTCGATCACCTGACCCGGCGCCATCACCGTCAGCCAGTGGCATACGTTTTCGAGCTGCCGCACGTTGCCCGGGAAGGGCTGGCTCTGCAGGTGTCCGAGGGCGGCATCGGAGATGCGCTTGGCTTCGACCCCGAGCTCCTGTGCGCTCTTCTGCAGGAAGTGACGCACCAGGATCGGGATGTCCTCACGCCGCTCGCGCAGCGGCGGCAGGCGCAGGCGAATCACGTTCAGGCGATGGAAGAGATCCTCGCGGAACAGGCCTTGGCGCACGCGCTCCTCGAGATCCTGGTGCGTGGCCGCGATCACGCGCACGTTGGCGCGGATCGGCTGCTGACCGCCGACGCGATAGAAGTGGCCGTCCGACAGCACCCGCAGCAGCCGCGTCTGCAGCTCGGCCGGCATGTCGCCGATCTCGTCGAGAAACAGCGTGCCGCCATCGGCCTGTTCGAAACGGCCGCGGCGTTGCGCCGCAGCGCCGGTGAAGGCGCCGCGTTCGTGGCCGAAGAGCTCGGACTCGAGCAGGTCGCGCGGAATCGCCGCGGTGTTGATCGCGATGAACGGTGCGTCGCGGCGCGGACTGTGCCGGTGCAGCGCGCGTGCGACGAGCTCCTTGCCGGTGCCCGATTCGCCGTTGATCAGCACCGTTGCATGCGATTGCGACAGCCGCCCGATGGCACGGAAGACCTCCTGCAGCGAGGGCGCCTGTCCGAGGATCTCGGGCGCGAGCGAGGTCTGTGTCTCTGCACCGAGTTGGTGCGTGCTTTGCTCGATCGCGCGACGCACCAGCGCAACCGCCTGGTCGACATCGAAGGGCTTGGGCAGATACTCGAACGCACCGCCCTGAAACGCCGACACCGCGCTGTCGAGGTCCGAATAGGCGGTCATGATGATGACCGGCAGGTTCGGATGCAGCGCCTTGACCCTCTGCAGCAGGTCCAGCCCCGATTCGCCGGGCATGCGGATGTCCGAGACCAGCACGCTCGGCGGCGTGTCGGTGGCCTCGAGCGCCGCCAATGCGTCGCTGGCCGATGCGAAGCTTTCGTTCGGAATGTCTTCGCGGCTCAGCGCCTTTTCGAGCACCCAGCGGATGGAGCGGTCATCATCAATGATCCAGACGGTCTTCATAGGCTATGCACTAGTTTGGTGCAGCATGTGGGGCGTCACGCGCGGTCGGAAATCGGCAGCAGAATGGTGAAGCAGGTGTGCCCGCTGCGGCTGTCGAGCTCGATCATGCCGTGGTGCTGCTCGATGAAGCTCTGCGCCAGCGACAGGCCCAGTCCGCTTCCGCCCTCGCGCCCCGTCACCAGCGGATAGAAGATCTTGTCGCGGATCTCTTCCGGGATGCCGGGGCCGTTGTCGATCACTTGCAATTCCAGTGCCAGC